>DAOTTY010000199.1:0-6989 GCA_034437575.1 Anaerolineae bacterium
GGGGGCAAGCTGAGTCGCCAATCATCTGAAAGGGTTGGGTAAACGCGGCCAATGTATGGTATAGTGGTAAGGTATAGTTGATGTCGTGTTAATTTTCGGTAAGGGGTGTCATGAAGCTACCTGCATTTGAATACAGTTATACAAGTGATGACATTCACATGCTGCGCCTGCTGGAACCAAGCCTGTTCGCATTTGATGAGTTGTTTGAGCAGCAAGGTGCCATTTACCGTGACCATCCGCCGGGGCAACTGTACCGTGCAGTGTATGACTTCCGCTGCGTGAGTGACCCCGACGTGGCGTGGATTGAGGTGCGGTTTACGTCATTTTATGAGCATTACCTTATTCCCCAACCCAACCGGGTGGTGTACGTGTTCAACAAGCCTGCTCACATTGAACTTGCCCGGCAGTTGCTGCACGCCTCGCCCAATAAGGCTATTCGCGCCTTCTTTATGGATGTGGACGCGGGCCTGGAGTGGCTGCGTCGGCAAGCCGCTGCCGTGTAAATAATTGTTCGTTCACCGGTGTTCAGGGGATTTGTGCAGCAATCCCCTGTAAAACACCGTGAACTGCACGGCCTACGGTTCGCGCTGCAAGGTACGGTCTACGGCCTGCTGCGCCGCTAAATACCCCGCCACGCGCCGCCGGATGGCGTGCTTGTTGCCATCTACCGCAAGCCCCCGCTCCCGGCAGAAGTCCACCAACTCCGCCTTTAACCAGCGAAACGATTGAAACGCCTCCAGGCTGAGGCTGTCATCCAGATTCGGTCTCACCGAGCAATACCCCCTAAATTTGAACCGATGTTCTTAATTTAGCACATCACGAGGGTTTCATGTAGACGTAACCTGCCTCCCTTTTGATAGAAACCCGTTAGGCCACCCATATTTGGGGGGCACGGCGGCGGGGTTTGCTTTATAATCAAAGTATAGAAAACATCGTTAGCGGCTAAAAAAGGAGCGTCCATGCCTGACGTTCTGTTGGACCCAACCCTGGCGTATATCCTACTGGTCGTAGCCATCTGGTTGGGCGTTACATCTATGTACATTCCGGGTACTGGCATCACAGAAGCCGGTGCGCTGATAACTATTGTAGGCGCGTTTGTGTGGTTGGCCTACCTGCCCACCAACTGGACGAGCGTCATTCTGTTGATGGTGGGGATGGTGGCGTTTGTGCTAATCCCCATGTTTCGACCCCAACATGCCCGCTGGTCGAGCCTGGCGCTGGTGGCCCAGGGCCTGGGCAGCCTGTTCCTGTTTAATGGCGCAGTGCCCAACCCGGTTGTGATTGTGGTCATGCTAGGGCTGGCGTTTGCCTACAACCACTTCCTGCTCATCCCTACAATGGAGCGAATGCGCGATTTGCCGCAGGTGGGCGATGACGCCGAAAAGTTAATGGGCGCAGAGGGGCGCGTTGTGGGTGGGGCTATGCCATCCAACACGGGCACAGCGCACATTCGTGGTGAGTTGTGGACGATTCGCAGCGAAGTCACGTTAGAGCGCGGCGACATTGTGCGTGTGATCGACATAAATGGGCTTGAGTTGCAGGTCGAGCGCGTCAAGAGCAAAATTGTTCGGCCCGAAGAAGCCCAAACGCAGGCCGCCGAAAACGGCGCTGTGATTCACGACGAGCGAATTTAGGGAGGGAGCAACTATCTATGGAAACTTTCGGGATTTTCTTATTTGGCCTTGTGGTCCTGGTGTTGTTCATCATTCTGGTGAACTCGATCAAGATCATTTCTGAGTACGAGCGGTTGGTTGTGTTTACGCTGGGGCGCTACTCCGGCACACGCGGCCCCGGCTTTGTGTTCGTCATCCCCGGCATTGAGCGGGCTGTGCGCGTAGACCAGCGTGAGCGCTTCCTGGACATTCCCCCGCAAACGTCCATTACAAAGGACAATGCGCCGATCTCTGTCGATTTTCTGGTTTACTACCGCATTGTAGACCCCAAGCTGAGTGTGCTTAAAATTGATAACGTGGTGTCGGCCTCTACCAGTATTGCCATGACGACGCTGCGAGCCGTCATCGGTGACATTGAGTTGGACAATGTGCTGTCCAGGCGTGAGGAAATCAACGATGTGATGCGCGTCAAGCTGGACGAAATCACGGATCGCTGGGGCATGAAGATCACCAGTGTCGAAATTAAAGAGGTCGAGCCGCCGCGCCAGGTACTGGAGGCGATGAACCGCCAGATGAGCGCGGAACGTGAGCGCCGTGCAGAGGTCATCAAGGCTAACGGTGAGAAGGAAGCCGCCGTTACCCGCGCCGAAGGGGCCAAGCAAGCGGCCATCTTGCGGGCAGAGGGTGAAAAGCAGTCCGCCATCCTGGAAGCAGAGGGCAGCCGCGAGGCCGAACTGCTGCACGCCGAGGGGTATGCCTCTGCCTTGAAGGCGATTTATGACGAGGCCCGCCAGATTGACGACAAGACGATGATGCTGCAATACTTTGAGGTATTGCAAGAGGTGGGCAAGAGTGCGTCCACGAAGTTCATTGTGCCGATGGAACTCACCAGCCTGATGGACCGATTGGCCCGCAATATCACGGATTTGGATGCGATCAGGCCGCTGCGCCCGACCAACGGCAGCGACGATAAGAAGTAGCGGTAAACTCAGGGCGTAGCGCCCCTACGCCCCTTTCCATCGCCTGATTTGCGAGCCGTATGCCCAACCTACTCATTGCCACTGGCATCTTTCACCCGGAAAGCGGCGGCCCCGCCACGTACCTGTACCACCTGCTGCCGCACCTGCAAGCGGCAGGTTACACCGTTCATGTGCTGACCTATGGCGACCCTGACCCCGAACAAGACGCCGCCTATCCCTACCCCGTAACGCGCATCCCGCGCACCCACTTTGCCCTGCGAACGTTCGGCTACTGGTGGCAGGCCAACGCGCTGCTGCGCTGGGCAGACGTGGTATACATCCACTCCGCGCTGGTGCCGCTGCCGCCCAGCCGCACCCCGCGTGTAATCAAAATTGTGGGCGACCCGGCCTGGGAACGGGCGGTACAGCGCGGGTGGGTACATCCGCTGACGGACATAGACGCTTTCCAGTTTATGCGGACGGGCAACCCGCTGGTGTACTTCTATCGACGCACGCGGCGGCGGGCGGTGCAGCGCTCGCAGTACACGGTTGTGCCCAGCGCGTACCTGAAGAAGCTGGTAATGAAGTGGCGCGTGCCATCTGTGCGGGTGCAGGTGATCTACAATGCGCTGCCCACCGATGACCCCGCCGCTATCTTATCCCAGGCCGAAGCGCGGGCGCAGTTGGGCCTGCCGCCCGATCAACCGCTGCTGCTAACTGTTGCCCGCCTGACGGTGTGGAAGGGCGTAAACGACTTCATCGTCGCTATGAAGTCGCTGCCGGACTTACACTATATCGTTATTGGGGATGGGCCGTTCCGCGAGCAGTTAGAGCCGTTTGCAGTGCAGCAGGGTGTGGGTGACCGGGTGACGTTTTTGGGCCGTGTGCCGCGTGAGCAGGTGGCGGTGTACATGCGGGCGGCAGATTATGTGGGCCTGTACAGCGGCTATGAGGGGCTATCGCATGTGCTGCTGGAAAGCCTGCGGGCCGGGACGCCTGTGATCGCCAGCCGCAAGGGCGGCAACCCGGAAGTCGTGCGGCACGAGGTTAACGGGCTGCTGGTGTGCTTTGATGATGTGCCCGCGCTGGAAGCCGCCCTGCACAAAGCCTATACCCCCGGCCAGCGGCAGGTGTTCGCAGCCAATACTCACGTTGACATCGAGACGTTCGCCTACCCGCGCATGGTGGAAGAAACGTTAGCGGTGCTAGATTCCGCCCTGAGAGCCGGGACGTAACGCTGTTATTCCCGCTCCGCGTTTTGGCCCCGGTCCAGGTATGCTTCCACGCCGCGCACAATAGACGACAGCGTGAGTGTGAGCACAAGATACGTCAGCGCCACCACGTTGTACGTCTGGAAGAAGGTGAACGTACTCTGGGCGTAGGTATTGCCCCGGCGCGTGATGTCCTCCACACCTACAATGCTCACCAGCGAGCTTTCCTTCAGCATAGCAATGAAGTCATTGCCCAGCGGCGGCAGCATCACCCGGAACGCCTGCGGCAGAATCACGTAGCGGGCCACCTGCCAGCGCGTCATGCCCACACTGAGCGCGGCTTCCCGCTGGCCGTTGGGAATACTGTCAATCCCAGCCCGGAACACCTCCGATAGAAAGGCGCTGTAGCTGATGGCCAGCCCGATGATAGCGCGGGTGGTGGTGGGCACATCGCGGGTGCGCAGTTCGGCCAGCCCAGTTGCAAACGTCAGCCCATTGGCAACCAGATAGTCCCCAAGCGCATTAATCAAGCTGATGGCCTGCGGCGTGAGCGCCAGCACCACGTAATACACAAGCACCAGTGTTGGGATGCCCCGCACAAACTCCACGTAGAGGGTGCTAATTTGGTAGATGAAGAAGTTGTTGCTGCGCCGCATGATGGCGATCAGCAGGCCCAACAGCATGGACGCACTAAACGCGACCACCGTCACCCACAGTGTGATCCCAATGCCCTCACTCACCCCGCGCCAGATGTTGGCATAGGTCTGGTCGCCCCAGGCGTTGGCCACAAACGCCAACACAAAGATGACAATCAGCAGCAGCCACCAGGGAGCCTTGGCCACGCGCCGCGCTGCTAAACGGCGGCGCTCCGGGTTGGGGCGGTTTGTAGAGGTATCGTCATATTGGGCAGGCATGCTGGGCATGGGCAGGTCTGGATTGCGAGAAAAAGGCCCTCTAAACACAGCGGACAGCCAGAAGGCTGCCCCTACATACCACAACAAGATGTAAGGAACGCACCTGGGCGCGTCCGCTGTTTTGGGGATGTTAGAAACGTTATTCCGCCGGGGCGTACTCAATAAACCACTTATAGTACAGGTAATCGTAGTAGCCGTCGCCCTGCATGGAGGCAATGGCCGCGTTCATCGGCTCCACCAACGCGCTGCCAAGCGGGAAGATGAGACCAAACTCGTCCCGGCTGATGGGGTCGCCCAGCAGTTCAGCGGGCACACCCGTCGTCGTGACGAAGCCCGTTGCGGCAACGGCGTCAGCGGGCATAGCGTCAATGTCGCCGTTGGCCAGCGCTTGCAGCAGCGCCCCAAACTCATTAAACACCACGCGGCGCTCTTCCGGCACATCCATCGTGACGAAGAAGCCGCTGGTGCCCTGCTGCACACCCAAAATCAACGTGTCGTTGGCCACGAACTCCTCAAAGTTGGCAAAGCGGTCTTCGCCCTCTTGCACCAGCAAGAACTGATCCAGGTTGATGTACGGCGCACTGAAGTCTACGATTTCCATGCGCTCTTCACGGATGGAGATACCCGTCATGCCCATGTCGTACTGGCCTGCGCCCACTTCGCTGATGAGCACATCAAAGCTGGTCGTCTCGTAGACCGGGGTGCAGTTAATCCGAACGCAGATTTCCTCGAACATATCGTACTCATAGCCGACAACCTCACCGCTGTTCGGCTCTTCAAACTGAAACGGCGGATACAGGTTCTCCACAGCCACCACAATTTCCTGGCCTTCCAGGTCGGGCAGGTCGGTGTACAGTTCACCCGTCTCCGTGTTAAAGCCGACAAGCCACTTGTTGTACAGGTAATCCAGGTAGCCATCCTCACTCATAGAGGCCAGCGCGGCGTTCACCGGCTCCACCAACGCGCTGCCAAGCGGGAAGATGAGGCCAAACTCGTCCCGGCTGATGGGGTCACCAATCAACTCTGCTGGGACGCCGGTGGTGGTAATGAAGCCCGTTGCGGCGGTTGCGTCGGCAGGCATGGCGTCAATGTCGCCGTTAGCCAGCGCTTGCAGCAGCGCCCCAAACTCATTAAACACCACGCGGCGCTCTTCCGGCACATCCATCGTGACGAAGAAGCCGCTGGTGCCCTGCTGCACACCTAAAATCAACGTGTCGTTGGCCACGAACTCCTCAAAGTTGGCAAAGCGGTCTTCGCCCTCTTGCACCAGCAAAAACTGATCCAGGTTGATGTACGGGTCCGAGAATTCGACAATTTCCATACGCTCTTCACGGATGGAGATACCCGTCATGCCCATGTCGTACTGGCCTGCGCCCACTTCGCTGATGAGCACATCAAAGCTGGTCGTTTCGTAGACCGGCGTGCAGTTAATGCGCTCACAAATTTCCTCGAACATATCGTACTCGTAGCCGATGATGTCCCCGGTGGTGGCCTGTTCAAACTGGAACGGGGGGTAGAGGTTCTCCACAGCCACCACAATTTCCTGGCCTTCCAGGTCGGGCAGGTCCGTGTAAATAGGTCCGGCGGCCAGCAGCGGCGTGGTGGCCACAAGCAGGGCCAACAGCCCCAAAATCAAGTGCAGGCGTCTCATGTTTATCGTTTTCCTTGTAGGCTTGTCGAACAATGCCAAGAGTCTAGTTGGTTGCCCCCGCTTTCGCAACACATTCGTCATGTTGTGTTATATGTTGCAACGGACTACCATAATGCTGTGTTCTTCACGCTTTTATGCCCTAATCACCGGAGTTCGCACATGAACTTTAAGATGACTATCCCGCCCAAACTGCCGCCCGTGCCGCCGCTGGATAACGCCGCACAGCAGGCCGCGCTTGACCGTCAGAAACAGCTCACCAAGCCGTCCGGGGCACTGGGCCGCCTGGAGATTCTGTCGGTGCAGTTGGCCGGGATGACCGGACGCCTGGACTGGCTGCCGCAAAGCCCGGCTGTCATCGTTTGTGCGGGCGATCATGGCATTGCCGAGCGCGGCGTGAGTGCTTACCCGCGCTCAGTCACCAAGCAGATGGTGCTCAACATGCTCAACGGCGGCGCGGCCATCAACGTGCTGGCCCGGCAGATGGGCGCATCGTTGACGGTGGTGGATGCCGGGGTGGCGGGCATTTTGCCCCAGCACCCCAACCTCATTGCAGGCAAAATCAACTACGGCACGGCAGACTTCTCCACCGTCAGCGCCATGTCCCCCGGCCAGGCAGACCAGGCAATCACGCTGGGCCAGCG
>DAOTTY010000200.1:0-3198 GCA_034437575.1 Anaerolineae bacterium
CTCCCACAGTGGGGAGAAAGGGAGCAAGCACAGGGTCCACCAGGGTTCTTGAAAGTCCCCTCGCCCCTTGTGGGAGAGGGGATTTAGGGGTGAGGGGTGGAGAATCTTTAACTAGCAATCACGGTATAAATATCATGGCTGAGGTCAAGGATCATGAAACGACAGGCGCTCCGTAAGATGCTGAATTTAACCGTCTTTTCGCTGGTCACGTTGCTTGTGCTGTTTTTGGGCGGCTTATCCTGGTGGTATGCGCTGCTGTTCGTCACGCCCGGCAGCAGCCAGCTCTACTGGACGCCCGACGAATACGGCCTCACGCCATCAGAACATACCCTGACCACCAGCGACGGCGTAGCCATCTATGCGTGGTATGTGCCCCCGCCGCCGGGCAGCGACCGGGCCATCATCTACCTGCACGGGCAGGGCAGCAACCGGGCGCACTTTTTGCCCAACGTCCCGCCGATGTATGAAGCGGGTTACGGGGCGCTGATGATTGACACACGCGGGCATGGCAACAGTGAGATGGTCAAACGGACGATGGGCGTGGCTGAGGTGGCCGATGTGCGGGCCGCCACCGAGTTCCTGCTAAAGCAGCCAGAGGTGAATCGTGTGGGCGTGATGGGCGCGTCGATGGGGGCCAGCATTGGCATGGTTGCAGCGGCACAAATCCCGGAGCTTGAGGTCATTGTCGCGCTCAGCCCATACTCGTCACTGGTGGATGTGGTCGGTGATCGCGCTCAAGAGATGTACAGCTTGCCGCCGCGCCCCACTGCTGATCTCGTCATCTGGTGGATGAACCTGTACACCGGCTACAACGTGTACGCCAGCAACCCCCAGCAAGCCGCCACCCGGATTAGCGACCGCCCGGTGCTGGTGATTCACGGCACCGCAGACCCGGTGATTCCGGTAGCCAGCGTGGAGCGGATTCAAGCGGTGGCGGGGGATAACTTTACATTCTGGATAGAAGAAGGCGTTGGCCACGAGACGGACGGGTATACCCGCAGCCAACGCATGGACGAGCTTATCGCGTTTGTGGAGCGGGGCTTTGCGCCGGGGCCGGTTTCGCAGGCAGGCTGATGCCCGGTTCGGTGCGCCACACCCCCTGTACAAAGTCCATCCAGCCCACGACGAGTGTGTGAGGCACCGTCAGGCCAGCGATTAACGCCAGGTACAACCCCACTGCGGCCAGCAAATCTGCCGGTTGGGTGGGCACAATGACGTACAACCCGCCCAGCATCGCCAGCGCGACAACCGTCAGCGGGGCCGCCTGCCGGAAGAAACGCCCCAACGCTGCCGCCGTCCGGCCCTGTTCCAGCGCAGCGGCGGCCTGCCCATCCAGCAGCATCAGGCGGGCAATGTGCCGCGTGGAGTGCCACAGGCAGAAGTACACGCCAATCGCCAACAGCGGCGGCACCAGCGCAAAGTAGACCAGCAGCAGCGCCGTTTCCGTGATGTACACCCACCACGCCCGCATCTGGTTGTGGCGGCGGGCGCGGGGCAGCGTGGTGCCAGCACTTACGGCCACCAGCGCGACCAATATCACGCCCGCACTCGCCCGGAACCCCGGCCCAAACGCCCACACAATGCCGTTCATGTTTACTGCGCCGAACGACGACGCGACGGCTTCAGCAGTCATGGCATAGTCCACAGGTGAGAAGATCAACGGCACCATCATCGGCAGTGCCCCGCGAACAGTAGCCGCCAGCACCCGCTGAGCGCGGCTGTGCAGGAAAGCAGCGCCGCCAAACGCCAGCACCGCGTGCATATCGCCCAGGCCCCAGTGGAACCACGTTAACAGGATGAAGAACACAAAACCGGCAACCGGTGCCACCGCCCACACGCCAATCATCACAAACACAGGGATGATATACGCCGTCAGGAACACCCCCATCTGGCGCAGGTTGAGCGGCTGGCCGCGCATCTGACCGGGCACAAGATGGTCTATCGCGCCGTGCGGCAGCCCGAACAGCGCCGCACTCAGCACCAATGGCGAAAGCTGCACCCACACGGGCACATCCAACGGCAGCAGGAACAACAGCGCAAACAGCGCCGTCACGATGTACGACGGCACGATGATGTGGCGCATGATGCTGCGCTGGGCACCGCTTGGCGGCAGCAGCGGGCGCGTCAAATCGGTGAGGGTGCGCCACAACTGTTTGGCTTGCTGCCACTGCTGGTCGAACGGGCGGGCTTCAACCACCCAAACGAACAGCAGCAGGCCCTGCACCACCATCACATTGGTGACAGCGAAGAACAGCAGTTCCTCAACCGGCAGGCCAAACACCATGATCTGCGTACTCGTCTGCTCGGTGATGTGCCACACCCCCGCCTGGATGGCAAAGCGGTCTACAATGCCTAAATACAGCGTGGGCGGCACCATCGCTGCCAGGCACAGCCGCGCATTACGCCACAACTGATTGCCACCGACAGCCCAGTGCAGTGCCAACACCGGGCTTGCCCACACCAGGATCATTGCCAGGTAGCGGTAGTTCGCCGGGGCCAGCAGCAGCAACCCACTCAGCGCTGTTACCATTAAGAAGATGCCTGCCGCGCTCCAGCGCAGGGCCTGTGAGCCATTTTCAACCCACACCGCCGGGATATTGGCTAACATCAAGTAGAACCACAGCCCGGTCAATATGGGTTGCAGCATGAAGAACAGATATTCCTCAACGGGGACGTGGCCCACAACCGCCACCACGCGGTCGTCGCCATACGTCCAGATGGCATTGGCCACCAGCCAGTTGTCCCAGGGCGTGGCGTAGACGAACGCTAACACGGCCAGCGTCATGATGCTGAGCAGGCCGACCCGCCGGGACCGCTGCTGTTGGGGCAGCAGCAGCCACAAGATCACGATGAGCGGCAATATAAACCGCATGTGGAAGAATAGGTAGGTCATGATAAATAGCATAGACCTACTGGCTAATCGCTGGCTAAAGCGTGCATCAGGGCAAAGTTAGAGTGGGGCCGTTGTTGTGGCCATAGCGCCTGCCCCCTCAATCCCCCCTCTGCCGACCGCCGCTGGGCGGGGGGGAGGCTTTGACAAACACCCACAGCCGGGCTTAAAGCCCGTTCGGGGGAGGGGTTGGGGTGAGAACAGCGTGAAGGCCCACTAACGCCCAACGTAAATCAGCTTACGGTGATAGAGTCCCGTTTCCTATACCATTAGGGCGGAGTTGCATACACGCCGGGTGAGTGTGGCCA
>DAOTTY010000201.1:0-6757 GCA_034437575.1 Anaerolineae bacterium
GGGTCAAACGGCACACCAGCCCGCCCCGCTGCTGCGACAATGCGGCCCCAGTTGGCATCACTGCCGAAAAAGGCCGTCTTCACCAGCGGGGACGTAGCGATTGTATTACCAATCTGGCGGGCATCAGCGTCCGCCGCCGCCCCACTGATGTGCAGCGTCACGAACTTGGTCACGCCCTCGCCGTCGCGCACCACATCCTGGGCCAGCTTGCGGGCAACGGCTTCCAGGGCAGCTTCAAACGCGGCGGTGTCGGCTTCAGTGCTGATGGCCGCGCCGCTGGCCCCGTTCGCCATGAGGAAAACTGTGTCGTTGGTGCTGGTGTCGCCATCAACGACGATGCGGTTGAACGTGGTTTCATTCACCCCGGAAAGCATCGCCTGGGCCTGGGGTTGGGTCAGGGCTGCATCCGTGACGATGACACTGAGCATCGTGGCCATGTTGGGCGCGATCATCCCAGACCCCTTGCTAACGCCCGCGACTTGCACCGTCTGCCCGTCAGCCAGCGTCACGAATGCGGATGCCATTTTCGTCCGGGTGTCTGTGGTCGTGATGCCCTCAGCGGCTTGCGGCCAGCAGTTGCCTAACTCAGTGTGAGACAGTTCCACCCCGCGCTTGATCTTGTCCATCGGCAGTTGGGCACCAATCACCCCGGTAGACAGAACCAATACCTGTTCCGGCTCACAGCCGATTTTATCCGCAACCAGAACAGCAGTGGCTTCGGCGTTATCAATGCCCTGCTGCCCGGTGCAGGCATTTGCAACCTTCGCATTGACCACCACCGCCCGGATTTTGGCGGCGTGCGTTCGCATCCGGGCCATGTTGACCTGAACACACGCCGCCTTAACCGTGTTCGTGGTGAACACGGCCCCGGTAGCACAGTCGCCGTCACTGACGAACAGCGCGAAGTCTAGCCCGCCATCTTTTTTCAACCCGGCATGGACGCCCGCCGTCTGGAAGCCCGCTACCTGAGTGATGTTCGGCTCTACCGTGACCATCAGCGCGGCTCCATCAGTCCGGCGTCACCCATTGCGGAGGTCAGCCGAGCAATCATGCTGTCAATGTGTTCTTTTTCCACGATGAGCGGCGGCACAAAGCGCACCACGTTCAGCCCCGCGTTGACCAACAACAGCCCATGACCGTAAGCCGCCTGTATCACCGGGGCGGCGGGCATGTCTAATTCCATTGCACACATCAAGCCGCGCCCGCGCACCTCAACAATGTGCTTGCTTTCGATTTTGCGGAGCTGTTCGCGCAGGTACTCGCCCATCTCTGTCACATGCTGGAGGAAATCCGGGTCGCTCACGCGCCTAACGACCACCTGCGCCACCTGCGTCACCAGCGGGCCACCCGCAAACGTGGAGCCGTGATCGCCGGGGTAAACGGCCTGGGCCACGCGATTGTTAACCAGAACAGCGCCAATCGGCAGGCCACCGCCCAGCGACTTCGCCAGCGTAATCATATCCGGCTCAATGCCGCTAAACTGGTGCGAGAACAGATCACCCGTGCGGCCCATGCCACACTGTACCTGATCGAAGATGAGCAGCGCACCGTTGTCGTCGCACAGCTTGCGTAAGCCCTGCAAAAACTGCGCCGTAGCCGGGTTGATGCCGCCCTCACCCTGCACAGGCTCTACGACCACAGCCGCCGTCTTCTCATTGATGACTTTCGCCGCGTCGTCCAGATCGTTATATTCCGCAATGTGAAGCCCCGGCACCAGCGGGCGGAACGGCTTCTGGTACTTTTCGCGGGCGGTCAGGCCCAGCACACCCAACGTTCGCCCGTGAAAACTGCCCGTGAACGCCACAAACTCGGTGCGTTCGGCATCGTCATTGACGTAAGCATATTTGCGGGCGAACTTCATTGCGGCTTCGTTTGCTTCTGCCCCGCTGTTGGCAAAAAACACCCGATCTGCAAACGAGCGCTCTACCAGCAGCCTGGCCAGTTCGACGTGCGGCGCGGTGTGATACAGGTTGCTCACATGCAGCAAGCTCTGGGCCGCTGTTTGAATCGTCTCAACGATTTCCGGGTCTTTGTGGCCCAGGCAGTTCACGGCAATCCCGGCCACAAAGTCCAGGTAGGCATTGCCTTCACTGTCATACAACGTCATCCCCTCACCGTGTACCAGCATAAACGGCGGGCGCGTGTAAGTGTTGACGAGAAAGTCCGCCTCACCCCGGATGATCTCGTCCGTGTACGTCATTGTCTCTGATGTCGTGACCACGTTACTCCCCTCTTCTGTTCTTATAAATAAATTTACATTAACACGGCAGCACTGCCGCCGCCGCTTATTCTGCCCCGGATGTGACCTGCTGCCGCAGCAGCACCGTGCCGCCGTGTGTGCGTAACCCCGTCAGGTTGGTAATCACCGCTTTAGGGATGCCCTGCTCTAATATAGCGAGTGCCGTCCGTACTTTGGGGATCATCCCGCCAAAGATGACCTCATCTGCGATCATGCGCTCGGCTTCGGCGGGCGTAAGGGTCTGTCGCACCACCCCATCTTCAAGCACGCCCTCTACATTGGTAAGGAACACCACCCGTGAAGCCTTCACCGCCCCGGCAACTGCCCCCGCCACATGATCGGCATTGACGTTGTACGCCTCAGCATCTTTGCCACCGCAAACGGGCGCAATCACGGGCGTAATCCCCGCGTTGACCAGTTCCAGCAGCAAATCGCCGCGCACCCGCGTCACCTGCCCGGTGAAGGCCATATCTTCGGTGTCGTGGGGCATTTGCTCTGCCTGGATCATGCCGCGATCTACACCACAGATGCCCTGCGCGTCGATGCCGCCCGCCAGCAGATAGCCCACCAGCCGCGTGTTGACCGTGCCACGCAGCACCATTTGCACCACACGCAGCGAGGCCACATCCGTGATGCGAACACCATCTACGTAGCGCGGGCTAATGCCCAAGCGCCGCTGCAACTCGCTGATTTCCACACCGCCACCATGCACAATGATGACGGGCGAATCGGCCTGTTGCAGCACCCAGGGCAGTTCCTTCAAAAAGTTGATGTCATTGATTTCGTGGCCGCCGATTTTTACGACAATGGGCTGTGGGGGTTGCGTTTGCGTCATAGTAATGCCATCGTCTCCGGGAGGGTGTACATCAGGTTAAAGCACTGCACCGCCTGCCCTGCCGCCCCTTTACGCAGGTTATCAATCACGCTGGTGATGTGCAGGTGGTCGTCATCCACCAGCGTCAGGCTGATGGTGCAGTGGTTTTTGCGGGTGACATGCTTGAGCGTGGCCTGCTGGCCCAGCGGCAGCACATCCACCAGTTGTTCGTCAGCGTAGCTGTCCGTATACAGCGCCAGGACTTTGTCGCTGGTGTAGGGGTAGTTCAACGTGACGTAGATGCTGGCCATCAACCCGCGATCAACGGGCAGCAGGTGCGGCACGAAGATCAACTGGCCGCCAAAGTTGAACCTGGCCATTTCCTGCTCGATTTCACCGACATGGCGATGCGTGCGGCCAGGGCTATACGGTGACAGGTTGCCGAACACCTCCACAAAGTGCAGGTCGTCCTTCATCTTACGGCCCGCGCCGCTGATGCCGCTCTTGGCGTCCACAATAACCGGGACTTCCGCAGCGATGGCCTGTGCCCGCAGCAGCGGCAGCAAGCCGAGCAGGGTTGTGGTGGGGTAACATCCCGGCACAGCCACCCGCTCAGCTTGGCTGATTTCGTTGCGGTTAATTTCCGGCAGGCCGTACACGGTAGGCAGCAGTTCCGGGTGTGGATGGGCGACCTTGTACCACTGTTCGTAGCTTTCGGCTGTGTCCATACGCAAATCAGCCGATAGGTCAATCACCCTGGTGCCAGCCGCTACCGCCGCCGCCGCATACGGCGCAGACGCTTTGTGGGGCAGGGCCAGGAAAACCGCTTCTACGTCAGTCAGGGGCGCGTCATCCGACGGGATGTAGACCAAACCCGTTCCCGCCACTGGCTCACCCGCAAACGTATTCGATGTAGCGAAAACGAGTTCCACATTGCCGTGACGACAAAGCAGTTCGACCAAATCCTGCCCGGCATAGCCTGATGCGCCGTAAACCCCGACGCGGATGGTGTCCCTCATCATGCGTGCCCTTGCTGTGTACAAAACAAAAACCCCTGCCTGGTATCAGGTCAGGGGGCTGTTAGCTTGGTGATGTTGCTCTGATTGCGCGATGAAACGCCAGCGCGAATACCGCCATGACCTTTAGTTGGCGTGTTTGCGACGGCGTCGGCTGGTGAGTTGAACAGTTACCCGGCAGTTCATTAGCGCGAAATTTACCTGAATTCATAAACTGCGCGTTAGTGTATGCCATCGTGCCGGATGCGTCAAGCACGGCAACCGGGCAATTAGGGCTATTGCAAAGTCAAGTTTTCACATCGCGGGGACGCTGTCCCCGCACCCCTGCAAAGGGTTCACACCCTTTGAACCCATGTTTTCGGACGCAAAGCGTCCGAAAAGGCAAGTTTTTGTTCACTTTTTTCAAAAAGTGACGGGGGTGGGCAGCGCCCAATCATCAGCCATGCAACTTTGCAAAAGCCCTGGGCCACCTGGGTGCATTTCACTTCAGTGCAAATTCGCCCTCACCCCCCTCTCCTAAATGCCGCAATGCCGCCCAGCGCGATTTACTCAGCCGTTGCCTTGCCATACTGCCACACGGCCAGCGGCATAAACACGCCGGTGATGATCGAAATCCACAGCACCGCCCAGCCGATGTCTGCCGGGTTCACCCCGCTCACCATCAGGCCGCGTACTGCGTTGGCAATGCGGCTGATAGGCTGGTTTTCTGCGAAGATGCGCAGCCACGTTGGCATGGTTTCTACGGGCACAAAGATGGAACTGGCAAACACCAGCGGGAACACCCAGATGAACCCGGCCACCTGCGCCGTTTCCGGGTCTTGCACAAACAGCGCAATCAAGGCGCTCACCCACGTCATGGCGTAGCCGAAGGCCACCGCAATCAGCAGGCCGCTAACGCCCGTCAAAAAGTCCGTACCAAAGCGGAAGCCCACCAGCGCCCCCACCATCAGCATAATCGTCATGGTAAACAGGCCGCGCAGCGCGTCGGCCAGGGTGCGCCCGGCCAGGACGGCAGCCCGCCCCATCGGCAGTGACCGGAAGCGGTCAATCAGGCCCTTGCTCAAATCACTCACAAGGCCCGTCGTTGTTTGGGTAGCGGCGAAGATCGTCGTTTGCACGAGAATACCGGGCAGCAGGTATTGAATGTAGGACTGGCCGCCACCTTCGCCGTTGCCAGCCGCGCCCAGGCTGATAGCGCCGCCAAAGACGAATGTAAACAGCAGCAGGAACATCACCGGCTGAATCGTCGCCACGACGAGTAACTGCGGCTGCCGGACGTAATACGTCAGGTTGCGGCGGGTCATCACAATGCTATCCGCGATGTTCCAGCGAATGACTTGCATCAAGCTGTAGTTAACGAGTTGTTTTGGCGTGCCCTGCTGCCCTTGAGCAAGTGTGCGTGTTTGTTGTGCCATGAAGGGTTGTCTCCTGATGAGTCGGTTTAAGGGTTAAGCTGGGGTGGGGTTGTCTTGCGCGTCAACGCCCTGGCCGGTAATGGACAGGAACACATCGTCCAGGGACGGACGGCGCAGCGATAGGTCGGCAATCTGAATGTTTTCTTTGTCTAGCAGGCGCACCACTTCCGCAATGTCATGGGGGCCGTTGTTAACGGGTATCGTAAGCCAGCTATTCGCGCCCAACTGCGGCCTGTCGCGGCCAAAGTCTACCAGGATATTAAAGGCGCGTTGGGCATCGGCTTCGCTTTGCGTGCGGATTTCGATGAAGTCGCTAGCCAGTTCGGCTTTGAGTTCGTCAGCGGTGCCGCGTGCGATAATTTGCCCCTGGTCCATCACAATAATGCGGTCAGCAAGCTGGTCAGCTTCTTCAAGGTACTGCGTAGTGAGCAGCAGGGTGGTGCCGTCGTTTACCAACTCGCGGATGAAGTCCCACAGGTCGTTGCGGGTGCGCGGGTCCAGGCCGGTTGTCGGCTCATCCAAAAACAGGACGGGCGGGCGGGCCACAATGCTCGCGGCCAGGTCTAAGCGGCGGCGCATCCCGCCGGAGTAGGTTTTCACCGGGCGTTTGGCTGCCTCTGTGAGCGTGAAGCGTGCCAGCAGGTCGTCGGCACGGCGGCGGGCCTCTTTGCCGCCCAGGTGATATAACTGCCCCACCATGATGAGGTTCTCGCGCCCGGTAAGTTGTTCATCCACCGCCGGGTACTGCCCCGCCAGCCCGATAATCTGCCGTGCCAGGGCCGGGTCGCGCAGCACGTCTACCCCGGCCACCTGCACGCTGCCCGCGTCCGGTTTGAGCAGGGTGGTCAAAATGCGAACGACAGTGGTTTTGCCCGCGCCGTTTGGCCCCAGCAGGCCCAGCACCTTGCCCTGGGTGGCCGTAAAATTAACGCCGCGCAACGCCTTGACGTTGCCATAGCTTTTTTGGATGTTGTCTACGATGATTGCATCCGACATGTGTGGAATCCAGTTGTTTGATTGTTGGCTACGGAATTCTAGCATAGAATTTGTGTGTGACCCGACTGTAAAGCGCGTCTGTGTATCCGATGAGAAAGGCCGTTGCAACAACCCTGTGCAGCGCATAGCCTTACGCCAAGCAACCTCAACAATGTCAACAGGTATCCCCATGACCAACAACCTACAGCAAGACGCAAACAAAGACAAAAAACCCGAAACCCGCACCCTCGAAACCGAGTGGGTGCAGGCGTTCGATCAACTGGAGCAGTTCGGCGTG
>DAOTTY010000202.1:0-3509 GCA_034437575.1 Anaerolineae bacterium
CAACGTTCTCTTCCTTGGATGAGAGACAAGGGATCAAGCAATGGCGTTTCATCGTCTGACGATGCGTCCGTCCTCGGATCATCACCGCTGTTTCCACTGTTGTTTCCACACCCCGCTTGCTCACGCATCCCCCACACTCACCGCGACCCGCAGCCGACTGTGCAAATTCCTGTCTGCCAAGGCACAGGCAGGCGGTGAGGTTGCGGTGTTTCTACCATTGGCGTGTCGCCGATGTTTTCACCGATGTTTCCACCGCTGTTCCGCCTTGCTCTCCACCGGAGGGAGCGTGCGACGTTGATGGCCATTGCTTGATCGGTGTCATCTTCGTTTTCCTTGGATGAGAGCCAATGGGGTTGAGCGAGGACATTTCATCGTTTCGCGATGCATCCACCATTGGATCATCACCGCTGTTTCCACTGTTGTTTCCACACGCCGCTTGCTCACTTCCCCGCTTGCTCACCACGACCCGCAGCCGAACGGGCATCTTCCTGTCTGCCAAGGCACAGGCAGGCGGTGAGGTTGCGGTGTTTCTACCATTGGCGTGTCGCTGATGTTTCCACCGATGTTTCCACCGTTGCCCCACCTTGCTCTCCACCGAGGGGGAGCGTGCATCGTTGATGGCCATTGCTTGACCGGTGTTATCTTCGTTTTCCTTGGATGAGAGACAATGGGGTTGAGACGGGGGCTTTTCATCGTTTTGCAGTGTGTCCGGCCTTTGATCATCACCGCTGTTTCCACACCCCGCTTGCTCACGCATCCTCCACGCTCACCGCAACCCGCAGCCGACCAGGTGGATTGCTGTCTGCCGCCTGCCTGTGCGGGGCACGCAGACAGGAGACACAGGCAAGCGATGAGATTGCAGTGTTTCTACCATTGGCGTGTCGTTGATGTTTCCATTGCTGCGCCGCCTTGCTCTCCACCGGGGGGAGCGTGCTTCGTTGATGGGCATTGCTGACCCGGTGTTCTCTTCGTTTTCCTTGGAGAAAAGCCAATGGGATCGAGACGAGGGCGTTTCATCGTTTTGCGGTGTGCCCGCCCTTGGATCATCCCCGCTGTTTCCTTTCACTGGATGTTTCCACACCCCGCTTGCTCACTCCCTCGCGCTCACTGCAACTCGCAAGCGACAGGCATCTTCCTGTCTGCCGAGGCACAGGCAGGCGGTGAGGTTGCAGTGTGTCACCGATGTTTCCATCGCTGGCCCGCCTTGCTCTTCACCGGAGGAGCGCGCGCCGTTGATTGCCATTGCTTGCCCGATGTTGTCTTCCTTGGATGAGAGACAATGGATTGAGACGATGGCATTTCATTGTTTTGCGGCGTGCCCGTCCTTGAATCATCACCGCTGTTTCCTTTCACTGGATGTTTCCACACTTTGCTTGCTCACTTCCCCACGCTCACCACAACCCGCAAGCGACTGTGCAAATTCCTGTCTGCCAGGGAACAAGCAAGCGGTGAGATTGCAGTGTTTCTGCCATTGGCGTGTCACCGATGCTTTCACCGCTGGCCCACCTTGCCCTCCACCGGGGGAGCGTGCGGTGTTGATTGGCATTGCTTGACCGGTGTTCTCTTCGTTTTCCTTGGATGAGAGATAGGGGATCGAGGCGAGAACATTTCATCGTTTTGCGGGGTGTCCGCCCTCGGATAATCACCGCTGTTTCCACTGTTGTTTCCACACCCCGCCTTGCTCACTTCCCCACGCTCACCGCGATCTCGCAAGCAAGTGACCAGACAGATTGCTGTCTGCCAAGGCACGGGCAGGCGGTGAGGTTGCGGTGTTTCTACCATTGGTGTGTCACTGATGTTCTCGCCGATGTTTCCTTCGGAGCATGCCCCACCTTGGCCGCCACTCAGGTGTCTGTGGCCGAGTGGCACGCTCGCTTTCCGGACCTGACAATCGGTGATGCGATCTTGGATCGTCTGATTCACAACACCTACCGGCTCAATCTGCAAGGGGAATCACGCCGCAGGATTGATTCTCCCTTGCCCATGTCGACCACTTGAGGGTATAATATCAATGCTGGCGTCACTTCGCTCTGGCAGTGGACGGCATGATCGGAACACGTGGACGATTTTATCGGAATACGCAACTTGGAGTCCGCGCGCAGCGCGGCCGCGAGTATTTGATAGAGGAACGCGAGCCATGACCGACAGTTACACACCCTACGAGACTGGCCTGGAGGCGCTGCTGGAGCGGCTGGGCAGCGACCACGCCCGCTACGCCGAGGCGCAGACCTATGAGCAGCGGCTCATGGAGAACCTGGCTGCGTCCCGCCGCTATGGCGACACCGAGACCCGCCGCGCCGCACGGGCCGAGATCGTCGAGCGGCTCAACGAGCTGGCCCGAGAGGCGCTGGGCCTCTCGTACAGCGCCCTCTACCGAGCCAGCGACAGGGACCAACCCGCCGCGCCGCCCTTGGGTCAAGCTGCGCCCGGGACCCAGGTCACCACCGGCGGCGGGACCTATGTGGGGGGCGACGCCCACATGTATGGCGGCGACTTCGTGGGCTGGGATCAGGTGACACCGGAGGGGCAGCGTCCCGAATTGCCTCCTCTCCCCCAGGTGCCCGCCGAGGGTGCGGCGCAGGCCCTGATCGCCGCCGCGCTCCAGGCCCGGCGCCTGCTAGTGGTGTGGGCCGAGGTGCCCTTCCCCCCACAAGAACGCCCGCCGAACCCGCCCGCGCGGTTGGTCAACCGCTGGCAGCAGGAGGCCCAGGGCCTATCACCCTTCCCCTGGCCGGTGCCTGAGCTGCCGCCGCTCTCGCTCCTCAGCCTGGACCCCAGCCAGCGGGTCGAGGCCGTCTTCCGCCAGGCGGACGTGCCGCTCAACGTGCTACGTACGCAGGAGGACGTGATCGACCCATCCCAACACAACCTGATCAAGCTGGGCGGGGACCTGGCCTCGCACACGGGCCTACTCCTGGCCTGGGCCGGCGTGCGGGGCGTGCCAAATGAGCCGGATAGGGTGCACCTGCTGCGGGAGGCCCGGCGCGTGGCACAGGATGGGATAGTGCTGATGCTGGCCCGCGCCTCGGAGGGGCGCTTTCTACAGCTGTGGGACGAGTTGATCGTCCCCTACACGGCCGACGCTGGCCACCGCTTTGCCCTCGGCCCGGCGAACTCACCCTGGCCTGAGGGGGTGCGGCACCTATCGGAAGACTTGGACGGCGTGCTGGCCCGCTTGACCGAGGTCGAGGTATCCCCGGCACCAGTCGCCTTGGAAGCCCCCCCACCCACCGGCGAGGCCCAGGCCCTCCACGACAAGCTGGAAGAACCCGTGCCGACCGAGTCTGTACACTTGCCTCCCAAGCCTTACCACCGCCTGGTAGGGCGGACTGAGGAATTGCAGGTCGTATTGAACGCCCTACGTGACCCGACGCGCAAGCCGATCATCGCCATCGTTGGACTAGTGGGTCACTTGTCACGGATATAGCCATTTCGATTGTGCCCATTGTTTCCAGGCCCGTGCTCAAAATGACGATTTTGGCGACAAATAGGCCTTCTGGGAGCAGTTT
>DAOTTY010000203.1:0-5936 GCA_034437575.1 Anaerolineae bacterium
GCCAGGTTGGTTGATGTAGCGATGCCGGTACCAAAACCGAGTGTGGCAATCCCCGCTTGGAACAGCACAACGTCGCCCACTGCGCCGCTGGTGGCGATGAGTACCAGCCCCACTGCCGCGATAACACCGCCCATAGCTGCGCCTGCGCGTTTGCTCATGATGCGCGACAGCACAAAGCCGTAGAACAGCAGCGCAATCAGCGTCATAACGCCCCAAAGGGCTGTTAGTTGTGTAGTGCGCTCAACAGACATGCCGAAGGCTTCAGCGCCGAACGGCTCCAGAAGCACATCCTGCCCCAGTATGGCTGCCAGCATCAGGACAAGATAAATGAAGAACAAACGCGCTTGCGGGTTGCCCATCACTGCCGCCAGCGCTGCTTTTTGGCTCTCGCGGGACTGCGTTTTCTGGGTTGTGTAGCGGGGTTCCAGCCCGATCAGACCTACCCCGGCCAGGCCAAGTGCAACCAGTGCCGCATAGGCAAACACGCGAATCAACTGAGCTTCGCTGTACGGTTCCAGTAGGCGGCCCAGCACGAGTGCGCTGATGATAATGCTCAAAATCATCATGAACCACATCACGGCAATTGTGCGGGAACGCTGGTCTTCTTCGGATAGGTCACTGGCGAGAGAGAGGTAGGAGACAACCGCAAGATTGTACCCGATGCCCCAACTGCCAAATGCAACCACACCGAGCATCAGGCCCCACATAAATGCGTCTGCCATGAGCAAGGCTGCAAATGGGGTAAGCACCATCCCGGCCATTGTGAGCAGTATACCTGCCATGATATAGGGGGTGCGCCGGTAGCCGAAAAGCGGGTGTGTATCAGAATACTGGCCAAGCCACACCTGCGCCGGGGAAAATAAGTAGGGGAGGACGATGAGACCAGCAACGATGGTCGCCAAAATCCCCAGATCGTAAATCATAATGCGGTTGAGGACGCCGTTAATAGCAACGAAAGAAATAGCAACGGCTACGTGCAGCAACCCCAGGCGAACATTCTTGAGTAACGTCATAGATTTGTGTCTCCCTCTTAAATATGGCCTAGTATGCTGTGAAATCACCTGGTTGACAAGCATATCTCGCTGCGCCTGGGCCTACGACGCCTGATACACTGTTCGGGCTGCTGCCGAAGCAAAATCCCTGGGGGTATGCACACATCTCACTGCCATCAAGGATGTAGTCTGGCGGCGGTCTTCTCGATCACCAGCAGGTGTGACAGGCCGACCACATCGGCGGGGGTGTTTTCAAAACGGTAAAGCAAGTCACGCACCTGCTGCGCGGGGCCGCCCGCACGGGCAATCAGGTTATCGTAGCCGCCGAACACGCGGCTGTGATGGACGACCCGGTGCGGTGTGCCGCTAAACAGCCGCCGGATGCTCACCGCTGTGTAGGCCCGCACATGGGGCGCTAAACGGTCACGAAGCGCGTTTGGCAGGTAGTTAATGAGCGGTGTGTTGCCGAAGTGATACGTCCCGCGCCAGTAGTGGCCGTGCGTTTCAAACGGGTACCAGCGGTTCGGCGCAAACAGCACAACCCGCCCGCCCACACGCAGCACGCGCACCATTTCTCGTGCCGATTGGTAGTCGTTGGCGACGTGTTCAATCACTTCGTGGGATAAGATGAGGTCAAAGGTGTTATCGGGGTAGGGGAGCGACTCAGCAGCGGCGACCAATGCGTTGGGGGTTTCCGGCTGGGCTTCGGCCACCCGCTCAGCTTCGATGTCAAACGCTTCGACGTGGGGGGTGTACCGCCGCCGGAGTTGCCCACTGTAAGCCCCGTTGCCGCACCCGGCCACGAGTACCCGTGCATCCTGTGTCAACCGTCCCCAGGTGGCAATCATCTCCAGGCGGCGTTGCTGGCCCGCCCGCCACACATAACTCGGCTCCCCGCGCAGGGCAGCCAGCCTGGAATGGGTCGCCATTAGCGCATCGCTGCCAGTTTGAAGCGGTCGCGGCGTTTTCTGTTGACGGGCTGCGGCTTGCCGTTTATGCCCGCCGGGTCAACCGGGATGATGGCGGTTATGGTGGTGCCCTGGCCGATTTCGCTTTCAATTGTTACTGAGCCGTCCAGCAGGGCAATCTGATCGTGCAGGTTTTTCATGCCCAGGCTGTTGCGGTGGTGGGCTTTTTCGATTTCTTTATTGACGTTGAAGCCCACACCATCGTCGGCAATTTCCAGCATGATGGTGTCTTCATAGGTGGTTACACGCACCTGAATGATGGACGCCTGGGCGTGCTTACGGGCGTTGTTCACGGCCTCTTGGGTAACGGCAAAAAGTGCGTCAGATTGGGCCATCGTCAAAACGGCCTGGGCGCGGTCGCTCACCATGACTTCGACGTGCTGGTCATAAACGGCGTCGTATTTGTCTGCAAGCTGTTCGAGGGCATTAACCAGCCCGCCCTCACTTTCCAGGGATAGGGGCCGCAGGGTGTACAGCATCAACCGGATTTCACTGGTGGCTTGTTGGGCCATTTCTTTCACACGGCTCACCTCGTTGGGCACATCACGCGGGTTGTGCTGGAGCGACATTTTGATGATGTCCATACGCTGCACGATAGACGACACAATCTGGGTGGGGCCGTCGTGCAGGTCGTTGGCCAGCCGCTTGCGGGCTTCTTTTTCCAGGTCGATGACGTTTTCCTTCTTTTCGACAAGGTCCTGGTAGAGGGCTGCATTTTGCAGGGCGATGGTCGTTTGTGTGCCGATGGCCTGTAGGTAGGTGCTGTAATCTGGGTTGAACGCATCTTCTTGACGGCTGGCGAAGATCATCACGCCGTAGTTGTCATAACCTGCTCGCAGGGGCACCACCACGACTGACTTGACCGTACTCAAGGATGCAAACTCACTCAGTTCCGGGTCTTTGCGAACGGCCCCGTGAAACACGGGTTCTGCCCGCATCAGCGCATCACTGACTACGCCGCGTCGGCCAGCGATAGTGCGGCCCCGGTCGCTGCGAGAGATGCCCTTACCGGTGATGGTGTAGAGGGTGTGTGTTTCTTGCCGGAATAGCAATACCAGCGCTACGAAACTGCCGCCAACATGGTCATACATGGCCAACCGGCCCACGCTCAGGGCTGTGTCTAGCACGCGCTGGTAATTCAACGATGAGCTAAGCATTTGGGCCATTTGGGCAATGGCTTCGGTGCGCTTTTGCAAATCTTGAACCAGCAAGCTGCGCTCTTCGGCCATCACGGCCAGTTGGCGCTGGCGGCTGACGGCACCGCGCATTTGAAAGTGGGACATCACCGCCATGCCGGTTGCTGTCACGGTGCTAATAATGACAGGCAGCCCCCACGTCAGGGCGTCTTGCGGGAGCAGGGCGAAGCTAGTGAGCAAGCCGCGACCTACGACCACAATTCCCACCGATGCGATGATGTCTACCATCGCCAGCCATGAGGGCAGCCGAATAGCGGTCAGGCTTAGCAGGCCCGTCAGCGCAACCATGACCAGAATGGGGTTGGTGTACATAAGCGGCAGGAAGGCCCCCAGGGTCGCCCATCCCCCCAGCAAAATTACCCAGCTTGAGTGACGGCTAATCGCTGGGATGAGGATAAACACCACCAGAACCAGATTGGCAACGAGGCTGATGGTGAAAACAACGATCAGGTTCTGGAACGAATCGGGGGCAACGCCGCCAAGGGGGGCATAGTAGATCAGTGCTGCAATCGCAACCGTGTAGACCAATCGCAGCCCGAATACGGCCCCGTCTGGGGCTAGGGTAGGGGATGCGGTAACTTTCTGTTTAGACATGAATGCTTTCGCCTGTGAACTATTCCCGTAGTAGGACAAAGGTACCACGCCTCCGGGGTTTTGTCTGCAAAGCAACACCCTAAAGTGTACAAGATTATGCATTTGTCACCATTAGGGAATTCGCTAGAAGCACCCTGCCAGTATAACCCACGATTGGGCACTGCCTACCCAACGCTGCCGCTGGGGTACTGCAATCCGCATGTGATAGGTGGCACCCCCCCGCCCGTGCGACTATAATCAATTGTAGGTAAACGGGATGGCAGCGCACCGGACGAACAGGATTTTAGAATGAGGAACATTGATTCCCTCGAAGGGTTACAAATTGGTCAGTACCAACTCCGCAAGCTGATTGGTACGGGCGGCATGGGCGCGGTGTACCGGGGCGTACAAATCAACCTCAAGCGCGATGTTGCCGTTAAGGTGCTGTCTAACCGGTTGAGCAATGATGCGGATTACATTGAGCGCTTTAACCGAGAGGCGTATATTTCCGCCTCGCTGGAACACGCGCACATCGTCCCGATTTATGACTATGGGATTGAGGGCGATGTCAACTATGTGGTAATGCGCCTGCTGACGGGTGGCTCTTTGGATGACCGGATGCGCTACAGCGAAAAGGCTGAGCGCCCACTGCCATCTGTGCTGGAAATCCTGGATGTACTGGGCCAACTGGCCGACGCGCTGGATTACGCGCACGGGCGCGGCGTTGTTCACCGAGACATCAAGGCCAGTAACGTGATGTTCGATGAGCAGGGCAATGCCTTTTTGGTGGACTTTGGCATTGCCAAGCTGGTTGAAGGCAACAGCCACCTGACTAACACCGGCATGACGGTTGGTACGCCTACGTATATGTCCCCGGAGCAGTGGCGCGGTGAAAGTGCCGTGCCTGCGTCGGACCAGTACTCGCTGGGGGTGATGGCCTTCGCGCTGCTGACGGGCCAGCTCCCGTTTGATGCGCCCACCCCGTTTGCGCTGCTGAACATGCACCTGCACGAAGCCCCGCCCGCGCCGCAGTCCATCCGGCCAGAGCTGGGCGCTCAGTTGGAACCTGTGTTCCGGCGCGTGCTGGCGAAAGATGCGGGCGAGCGCTACCCCTCTGTGACTGCTTTTGTGCGTGACCTGAAAGCTCACTCACCCGAAGTCGGCCTGAAAGATGACCTGAACCAGCACACGGGCTTTTTTACCACTCAACTGCCGCTTCCTGCGGAAAACAAACCCACCCCGTCGCCTCGCGTTTCCGAAGCGATGCTCAACAAGCCCACAACGGAGGCCCCGACGCATCCATCGCGCCCACCAGACTTCCAGCAGCGGGCGACGGCTTTGCTAAGCACCAACGAACAGCAGGAAGCGGCCAACGCGCAGCAGCGCCAGGGCGGGTTTGCTGCCGGAATTGTAACCGGGGCCGTGATTTTGCTGCTGCTGGGCATCCTGGGGGTGTCGTTCATCCAAAGCCAGGGGGAAGACCCCGGCGGCCTGTTCGTTGCGATAGGGATTGTGCAGGTGCCAACGGATACGCCGACGGCGACCCACACGTCAACCCCAACCCTGACCCCCACCCCGCCGCCGCTCACACCACAGGCTCTTATTATTCGCAACAACCTGATTGTACGGCGCGGCCCCAGCAATGATTTTGGCCTGCTGCGGACGCTAGATGCAGACGAGGCCGTTGACATTATCGGCATCAGCGAGGATGACCAGTGGTATCAGGTGGCGTTTGCGGATGGCACTACAGGCTGGATTCGGATTTCGTCGTCGTTTGAGGCTGTAGGGGACGTGAACAGCGTCCCGGTGGCCCTGGCCTCCACCGAAGTCGTCGCGCTCACGCTGACGGCTACAACAACCAATACGGCAACCGCCACGCCCACGCCATCAGACACACCCACCGAGACGCCCACGCCATCGGACACGCCCACCGAGACGCCTTTGCCATCGGACACACCCACCGACACGCCTTCGCCATCGGACACGCCCACCGAGACGCCTTTGCCATCGGACACGCCCACCGACACGCCCACGCCATCGGACACGCCCACCGACACGCCCACGCCATCGGACACGCCCACCGACACGCCTTTGCCATCGGACACGCCCACGCCATCGGACACGCCCACCGACACGCCTACACCATCGGACACGCCCACCGACACGCCCACACCATCGGACACGCCCACGCCATCGGACACGCCTAC
>DAOTTY010000204.1:0-4200 GCA_034437575.1 Anaerolineae bacterium
TGTTCCAGGGCGAACACGGCTGGCTGGTCGTTGGTGCTGCCAAAGAAGGCTAAGCGGCCACTGCTCCAGGTGCTGTCGCTAAACGTGATGACCTCCTGCCCGTTAATCATATAGCGGAAGCGGCTGCCGCTGCTTTCTATCGTCAGGCGGTTGATGGCATCTGGCCCGACGTTGACCGCGCTGCTGGGCACCCAGTTTTGAATATCGGTGTAGCCTTCCTCAAAGCGGCCCACGTAGTAGTTGCCGGACGAGTTAATCATAAACGCCAGGAAGTTCGTGCTGTTTTGGTAGCGCACCCAAATACCGGTGCGGCTGCTGTTAGAGCGGGCGAACTTCTCTGCGCGGATGACCGCGTCGATGCGGGCGTCTCTCAGGCGAACATCTTGCAGGGTGCCCCAGGCAATCGGGTCGGCATCGCCCAGGTTGATGCTTTGCATGTCAATTTGGTAGCTGCCGTCCGTAATTTCGATGGAGTAGGTGGCTACATCGTTTTGGAACCAGGGTTCGGCAGCGCGGCCTGTGAAGTCCTCGTCAAAGATGAGGTTGCGGCACTGTGGAATGTTGGCAATGGCCCCTCTGATTTGCAGGTCGGTGGTTTCTGCATCAGAGCGTGGGGTGGGGCTGTTGGGGGCGGCAAAGTCCTGCGAGGGGGCATTGGCTGCGGGTTCAACAAAATACTGTGACCCTTCGCCCTCTGCAATCCAGCCGGTGTTCCCGTTTACATCAACACGAAACCACGCAATCTGCTCCCCGCACAATGGCCCTTCCAACACATCGAAAAACGTCCGCACCGGGATTTGTGTTATGCGCGTGGCCGATGTGCTGGGCTTTGTGCGTAGGTTAAGCGGGCGTTCGTCATCGTCCGTGATGTAGCCCGTCATGCCAGGGCTAAGGCGTGATGGCAGCGCACCGGGGCAAGTAGCAAACGCCACTGCCGTTGAGCCAGGGGTAGCGGTAAAAGGTGGCGTGGCCGTCGGCGGGCGTGACGACGTATCAGTAGCGGTGGGGGTATTGGTTTCTGTTGGTGTGGCCGTGTAGGTGGGGGTAGGGGTATTGGTTTCTGTTGGCGTGGCCGTAGGTGTCAACGTCTGTGTAGGTGTATCGGATGGCGTGGCCGTTGGGGTTGGGGTAAGCGTTGCGGTGGGGGTGTGGGTTTCTGTTGGCGTGGCCGTTGGGGCCAGCGCCACAGGCACCGCTCGCAAATCACCTGCCACCTCAATAGACGACGAAATCCGCACCCAGCCCGCTTCACCTGATGGCACAATAACCTGATACCACCCGTCATCCTCACTGATGCCAACGATGGTCATGGTGTCGTCTGCATTGAGGGTGACAATCACCGGGGAGTCGTCACTGGGGCCACCCCGCACCACAATGTTATTGCGGATGCCTATCGCCTGTGGTGTGCCGGGCGTGGCAGTGTTCGCGGTAGTCGCCATTGGCGAAACAATGACATCCGAGCGCAGGCTTGCGGCATCTGTGGGGGAGGGCGGGTTAGTGGGTGTAGGTGTTGTCGTGTTGACGAATCCCAGTGCGACGAATAACCCGGTGGGCGGATTGGCACGGCTTTGCATGAAAGACATCCCCACCCCCAGGATAAGCACCGCCACCCCAATGCCCAATATCAACGCCACTGGTGACCGTTTGCGCCCCGGCCTTTCCCCATGTGCGAGCGCAGCCGCTTCCTCCGTACCCAGGCGTTCAGTAGCCCGGTTGTCCATTGTTGAGGTAAGCGGCGATTTCGGTTTGCGGGCAGCCGTTACGGTGGGTTGGTTTAAGTCAGCGGCTGAGGGCGTGGGCACGCTGGGTGCCGCAGCAGGCAGCGTTGTGGTGAAAAAGCCTGTCGGTTCGTGCAGGCGGCCTTCCACATTAGCGGCGGGCAAAGCGGCTTCCAGTACCTCTACAAAGGCCGTCACGCTGGGATAGCGTTCTGTTGGCTGTTTGGCCAGCACGCGCTCAAACACCGGGTCAACACCGTTGCCCAACTCTGGCCGGGTGCGGCTGGGCGGCTGGGCTTTTTCGTGCAGGTGCATGTTGAGCAGGGCGTAGGGGTTGGGCGCGTCGAACGGCAAGTGCCCGGTGAGCATGGCGTAGGCCATTACGCCCATAGCGTACTGGTCAGAAGCAGGCACCGCGGTATCGCCGCGCCACTGCTCTGGGGACATATACGACGGGGTACCCACAGCGACCCCGGTGCCCGTGAGGTGGCTGGTGGTTTCCATCAGCCTGGCGATGCCAAAGTCCACCACAAAAGCGTTGCCATGTTCATCAAACATGATGTTACTGGCCTTGATGTCCCGATGAACCACCCCCCGGCTGTGGGCGTAGTCCAGCGCACCGGCCAGTTGATGCAGCACCCGCGTTAGCTCCTTGATGGATGGCAGCGGCCTTTCCATCGAATTTCGATAGCCGATGCGCTTATCCAAAGACCCCCCGGTGAGCAGGCGCATCACCACGTAGTTCACATCGCCTTCAACGCCGTAGTCATGCACTGGCACAATGTGCGCGTGTTCCAGCGAGGCGGAGATGTAGGCTTCGCGGTTGAAGCGCTCGATGTAGTCCGGGTTTTCCGTCAGGCGGCTGGACAGCACTTTAATGGCCACATCGCGTTGCAGCTTGGTTTGCACGGCACGATAGACAGCGCCCATACCGCCCGTGCCGATGAGCTTCCGTAGTTCGTACTGCCCTAATCGCACACCTTCGAGTGACTCGATGCTAACCATAGCTAACGCGGCTGCTTTCGTGGGAATTTCAAGTTTTTAGTAACAGCTTCATTGTAGTATGAAGTGCCGTTTTTGCGCTAGCCAGAGGTCGGTCGGGGGTGTGTGCCAACATATTGCAATGCCCCCGTCAGGCGTGTTGGGGCAACTTTACAATGCCACCCCCTCACAACGCCTAGCGCAGGGCCTGTTCACTTATCCACCCATCGCTGCCGCCGGGCGTCCGTACCCGCCACCAGGGGATGCCGTTCACCTCTCGCGGCCCCTCAAAGATGGTGACGACCATGCCCGCGACCACCCGATCTACTGAGATGTTGCTGCCCGGTTGGCTGAACACAAACACCTCGGACTGCTGAATGGTGATGGCAGAGCCGAGACCAATCAAAGGCGCAGCGGGCGGGTTGGTGGGCTGGATGACCTGCGGCGGCTCGGTAGCAATCTGCGGGGCGCTGGTAGATGCCGCCGGACGGCCAGGCAGCCCGGTAAGGGTGGCTTCTTCCACCCACCCGTCACTGCCGCTGGGCGTCCGCAAGCGCCACCAGTTAACCCCGGCAGCCAGTTCTGGCCCGCCAATCACCGTCACAACGTCGCCAGCATTGATTTGAGCAACGCCCACACCGCTGTTAGGCGCACTGAAAGCAAAGGTCGCGTTGGCAACACGGTACTGCCCGCCAACCGTGACGACAGCCGCATTGATGGGCGGGGCCTGTGTGGGCACCTCGTCGCTGTCTTCATCATTGTCATCGTCACCCTCCACGACCTGCCGTGTGGGCGATGGCGTGCGAACGGCTTCCGTTGTAACTTCCCCCGTCGCCGTCAGGATGGCCTCGATTTCCGCTTCTGTCGGCTCTTCCGGGCTGTATTCTGTTGCCAGTACCCAGCCCGACTGTTCCCGAACACGCACCGCGTAGTAGCGTTCGCCCCGGAAGTCAAAGAAGGTTGCGCCGGTGCTGCCACCGCTAATCACCCGCACCTCCTCACCCGGTTCAATGTCAAATACGGCCCGCCCGCCCACGGTGGCAAACAATGTCGAGGGCTGCTGCGCGTACAAAATTAGCCCAACGTTGGGAATGCCCGGCGGTGTGGACGTGGGGGTGGCTGTCGGCGTGGGGGTATCCGTTGCCGTTGGCGTATTAGATGGCGTGGGTGTGTCCGATGGTGTGGGCGTGTCGGTAGGTGTGTCCGATGGCGTCGGCGTCTCGGTGGGCGTGTCCGATGGTGTGGGCGTGTCGGTAGGCGTGTCCGATGGTGTAGGCGTCTCGGTGGGCGTGTCCGATGGTAAAGGCGTGTCGGTGGGTGTGTCCGATGGTGTGGGCGTGTCGGTGGGTGTGTCCGTCTCGGTGGGCGTCTCAGTGAGTGTGGGCGTCTCGGTGGGCGTGGCGGTTGCCGTATTGGTTGTTGTAGCCGTCAGCGTGAGCGCGACGACTTCGGTGGAGGCCAGGGCCACCGGGACGCTGTTCACGTCCCCTACAGCCTCAAA
>DAOTTY010000205.1:0-14328 GCA_034437575.1 Anaerolineae bacterium
CGCTGCGCTGGGGGTGCTGGCCAATTTAATGGTGATGCTGGTTGGACTGGGGGTTGCCCTGCTCATTGCAGACGTGGCCATGGGCCACTACTTACGCAACATTGCCAGTGACGACGTGTTTTTCCGCTTTGCCTCCCGGCAGCAAATTGAGGCCCGAACCGAAGCGGAAGGGCTGAAAACGATATTCGTGCCGCACCTTTACACCGGGTACGCCCTCAACCCGGATCATCCCCTGCACAATTCGCTTGGCTATCGTGGGCCAGAAGTGGCCGTGCCCAAACCCGCCGGTACCTATCGCATTGTGCTATTGGGCGGGTCTACCACCTACTCCGGTGGTATGGAAGACACTGCCGATACCCTGCCCGCCCGCCTGCAAGCGCTGCTGCAACAGCGCGGCCACACACAGGTGGAAGTCGTCAACGCAGGGGTGAGTGGGTACAGCTCGTTTGAGTCGGTTGCTAATTTACAGTACCGCGTGCTGGACTTGCAGCCCGATTTGATGATGGTCTATCACGGCATTAACGACATTCACACCCGCCTGGTGTGGCCGCCAGAAGCCTACCGGGGCGATAACTCCGGTCGGCGTGTTGACCGTGCCCTGAGCGTGCCTTACCCCGAATGGTGGGAGTACAGCAATTTGCTGCGCGTGGCGTATATCGCCGTTGGCGCGACCGAGCCGTTTTCTGCCATTTCGCGCACGACATTCCATACCAGCCCGACCAGCTATTCCTCAGAATTCGAGCAGCAAAACCTATCTGGCAATTATCCACGGGGCATTTTCGAGGAAGCATCTGCGATGGCGATGCTGGACGCCAACCCGCCGGTGTACTTTGAGCAGAATTTACGCAACATGGTTGCCATTGCCGCTGTCAACGACATCGACGTGGTGCTGGCCACATTTGCCTATTCGCCTGACTTTTCTGATGAGCCGTGGGTTAACACGGAGGCGTACCAACGCGGTTATGACGAGAGTAACGCGGTGGTACGCGCTGTGGCTGAAGACACCGACGCCGACCTGTACGATTTCGCCACCGAGATGCTGGTTGATACCATATATTTCACGGATGGGCGGCACTTCACGGCGGAGGGCAACCGATACCGCGCTAACCTGTATGCGGACTATCTGATTGCGGGGGGGTACCTGCCAGAGCAAACGGCCACCGCCCGTGAGTAAGGCCACCCCACACGCCCACGTCGATTGTGCGCGTTATGCTCGCATTCACTACAATCAGCAGAAAGGACGACCCACCCGTGACAACCACTATTAGCGAGGCGCTGCAACAGCGTATGTACACCCATCTGCGCGGTGCCTATCCCAATGAAGGCGGTGGCCTGCTCATCGGCAGCGTCGATGGCGACACCATCACCGTGTCGGACATCACAGAGGCCGAAAACACCTTCCCTACAGAAGAACAGTTTCATCGTATGGGGCTGGCTCCAGGCTTCTGGGCGAAGGTCGAAGACGAAGCCGACGAGCGCGGGCTGCAAATCGTGGGCTTTTACCACTCCCACCCGGACGCGCCCGCCCAACCGTCGCGGTACGACCTGGCCCACGCCTTCCCGAACCTGGCGTATATCATCGTGTCTGTGCAAAACGGCAGCGTGAATCATGTGAACAACTGGCGCTTGCGCGAAGACCGCTCGCAGTTCGATGCGGATACGCTGACGGTGCGATAGGGCGCGTTAGAAGACGTATCTATTCACCTTGCCCTGCGAGGTGTAACGAAATGATTTGCAGGCCGATGGGCCGCCACACCGGGCGGTCCCTACACAACCCATGTGACCTGTAGGGACGTGCAACGGGTGCCTTTCAGATGATTGGCGATGAGTAACTGCTCAGCTTGCCCCCCACCCCGGCGCTAAAGCGCCACCCCTCCCCCACTATCGCCGCTACGCGGCGGGAGGGAGGGGTTTGTGCCGCCTTCGGCTGTGTTCCCCTTCCCTCATTTTGGGGGTAACGGGCTAGGGGATGGGGGAATTCAGCCGAGTGCCTGAGCAGTTACGGTATGATAGGCGTGCATGTGTTAGCGTATTGTAGGCATAGGTAAAGGAAGTCAGGCGATGTCTCAGGGACGTGTAGCCGTTGCGGTGGTTCACGGCATCGGCGCTCAACAAGAAGGCTTTGAAGCCCGTTTCATCCAGCGCATTCGGCGCTACTTACCCGACGAAGCCCTGCCTGAGATTGTGTTTCGGCCTGTGCATTGGGCACCTATCCTCAACGAGCGCCAAGCCATCCTCAAAGATAAGATTTTGCCCCGTCGCTGGCATACCGGCCTGCACCGCTTCATGATCGAATTTATCTCCGATGCAGTCGCCTACCCGCAGCAGGGCAGGTGGGTCTATGAGGGGGTTCACACCGTCTTCGCCCGTACCCTGGCCGGACTCGAAGAGGCCACCCACGCCGAAGCCCCGCTGTGTGTCGTCTCTCACAGCCTGGGGACCGTCGTGGCCAGCAACTTCTTCTGGGATTTACAGTCCAAAGCCAGGTACCCCAACCGCAAAGACAGCAACATCTCGACGGATACCCAGTCAGTGCTGGGCCACAGCCCGCTCACCAATGGCCAAACGCTCAATCTGTTCTACACGATGGGGTCGCCGCTGGCGTTGTGGTCGCTGCTGCACAAAGGCGATGGCACGCCCGAACACCCGGATTTCGGCACCCCCATTGACGTGCCCGCCCCCGACTACATCCATCACGCGCTGGATTACCCGCGTGAGTGGGTCAACTTCCACGATAAGGACGATGTGGTGGCCTACCCGCTGGCCAGCCTTAACGAGCAGTACGCCCAACGTGTGACCGACCGCCAGGTTGAAGTGGGCCTGCCTGGTGCCGGGGACTTCCCCTCAGCGCATCTGTACTACTGGAATGACCGCGATGTGCTGCGGCCCGTCGCCCAACGCCTGATTGAAACCTGGGAGGTCGCCCGCGCCCAGGCACGCCCCACCTAAACTATACCTCTGCTGGGCTGGCGATTTGCGCTACCATACATCCCGCTGTTTGACGATTCGCTCAATTTGAATGCCAATGACGGGGTTTTATCGTGTCTACCACTGTTTCGGATGCCCGCTCACAAACCCATGACGCCCCCTCGCGCCGCCTGTCCCTGCCGCACCTCAATGTGAAAACCGCCGCGCTGGGCGCTGTCGCCGTCGCGGTGGCGGTGATTGTGTTCGGGCTGCAAAGCTACAACGTGGGCTTCTGGTCGCCTGGCCACGGCTGGACATCGGTTCATGCGCTGGCCCTGTGGACGCACGCCACCCCGGAAACCGGCTTTGTCGCCTACTCGCAGTCCACGCGCCTGAGTGACGGCTCTGTTGTGTATGATTACTTCGACCGCTACCCACCGTTTTTCAGCGCGATGATGCGCCCGTTACTGCTCATTACTGACCACCTACCCACCGAAATTATGATCTTCCGCCATTTGATGAACGGCATCTTTTTGGGCATGATGGCCGTGAGCTATTTGCTGGTGCGCCTGTGGGTAGATAACCGCTTTTTGGCCGCTGCGATTACCGTGCTGGCCTTTTCCAGCTTTGCCCTCGTCAACTACAAAGACATGATTCACTATGACCAGCCCGCGCTGCTGCTGCTGCTGCTGCTAACGTACACTATCGCCCGCTATCGCCTGGGGGATTGGCGTCAGCGCCGGGTGTGGTGGGTAGCGCTGCTGGCGGTGAGTATTGGGCGCGGCTATGCTTCGTTTTTTGTGCTGGCGCTGTGGGTCATGCTAGAAGCGGTTGAGTGCTGGCTGGCCCCGCGTGATGTGTATGCTTCTGTGGGGGGGCGGCTGACCGCGCCGCTGCGCCTGCCCGCCCTGTGGATTAGCGTTGCTGCTGTGATGTGGGCCGCGCTGTGGTTGGGCTACAATATCCAGGCAGAAGCCCGTACCCGCAACGTCCCCCTCACCGAAACCAGCATCGTAGACAGCGCCATGCGCCGCCTGCCGTTTGTGGGCAACGCCATTGCCGAAGGCGAACACCGTCACTCGTCGGACAAGGGCTTACAGGGGTGGGCGGCCTTCGCCGCCGTGCAAACGGAGCGCGTGGTGGTGTTTTCGCTGCCCGTGCGCCTGGGTGGTGTGATGAACTGGCGCTTCGTCCCGCTGGAAGACCCGCTCGAAATCAACTGGCTGCGGCTGGGCACAGGCAGCGCCATGATTGCGGGCGCGGTGGTGTTCGCTGTTCGCACCCGCCCCGGACTGCGCTACCCGGCAGTGCTGCTGGCCTTCGGCGGCATGTTCTGGCTGTACTTCATGATTAACCTGAGTACCAAACACGACTATGTGACCATGTACAGCGTGGGGCTGCCGCTGGTGGTGTATACCGCCCTGTTCGGCAGGCTGGGGAACCGCCGCCTGCTGGTGGGGCTGCTGGTGGTGGGGGCACTGGGCGCGTTCACCGCCGCTAACCTGATGGCCCGCCAGTACATGACGGACGAAATCGACTTTGCTCAGCAATACACCTACGACTTTGACCGCATCCGGCGCGTTATTGACGGCAGCGACAACACGCTGTTCATGGACTACGACTACAAAAAGCCGGAGTGCATCATCAACCAGCACATCTGCTTTGCCCCCGGCTACTACTTTGACCAAAACCACATGACGAACGATCTGCGCCAGGCCGAATATGTGCTTTCGGAGCGGCCCTACTACCTGCCACAGCGGTTCACGCTGCCGGGGGGCACCGCGCAGTTAATTTACACCCCACTCACGCCAGCTAACCGCGTGGCCTTCCTCATGGACGTGAACGCCATGCAATCCCGCGAGCTGCCCGCTGCGCCCGAACCCATCGTCTACTACGGCGACGGCCTCACCCTGCAAAGCTGGACGCTGCACGGCGAGGTCAGGTTGAGCGCGTGCGAGCATGTGGTAATAGAAAGCTGGTGGCTGGCCGAACAGCAGCCCGACGACAACCTGAACATGCAAATCGTGATGGTGGATGCCAACGGCCAGATGGTCACCGAGTCGAATAACCCGTTGGGGCGGGTGCCCACAAGCATCTGGCCAACGGGCCACTACACCGCCGAGGCGCGTCCGTTGGTGGTGCCGTGCGACACGCCCCCCGGCGAGTACCCGCTGATTATGGGCGTTTACAATCCAGACACGCTGGAAACGCTGCCCGTGCAGGCCACAGACGGCGCGGCCCTCGGCAATCAGTGGTATTTAACCAGCCTGTTCGTGGAGTAGCGTGTCGTCGGGGTGTGAATCTGCTTCAATGCCCCCTAGCCCCTGCCCCCCGTTGCGTAGCGACAATGAGGGGGCAGGGTGGCGGCGAAGCAAGCTGAGTCGTTATGGGTGCTGCTTCAAAAAGGCGTCGATTTCGGCCATATCTTCATCGGTGAGTTCGAGGGCCGCCGCGTCAATGAAGCCATCCACCTGGGATGGGCGGCGGGCACCGACGATTGCCGCCGTCACGTTGGGGTTGGCCAGCGTCCACGCGACGGACACCGCCGGGGTGGGTACGTTGTGGCGCTGGGCAATGGTTGCCATCAGGTCGGCCAGTTGCAGGTTACGCGACAGGCGCGGTTCCTGGAATTCGTCGTTGCGCTGACGCCAGTCATCATCGGGCATGTTGGCCACGCGCTCTTTGGTCATCGCCCCGGTAAGCATCCCCGAATACATCGGCGAGTAGACGATCACGCCGATGTTGTTCTCGCCGCAGTACGGCAGGATTTCATCGGCCACGCCCGGCTTGACGGGTGAATAGGGCGGCTGGAGCGTTTCTACCGGGGCGATGGTACCAGCGCGTTGCATCTGGTTGGCGTCGAAGTTGCTCACGCCGATGTGCTTGAGCTTGCCTTCCTGCTTGAGGTCGGCCAGGGTTTGCCAGCCCTGTTCAATGTCCGGGTCAGGGTTGGGCCAGTGAATTTGATACAGGTCAATCGCATCAACCTGGAGGCGGCGCAGGCTGTCTTCGACTTCCTGCCGGAGCGAAGCCGGGTTAAGGTTGGCGTGAATTTCGCGGTTATCGTCCCACACCAGCGAACATTTGGTAAACACATAGGGCCTGTCGGCCATGCCGTCCAGGGCGCGGGCGACGATTTCTTCTGAGTGGCCCAGGCCGTAAACGGCTGCTGTGTCAATCCAGTTCACGCCCAGGTCCAGGGAACGGTGAATCGCATCAATCGAATCCTGATCTTCCTGCGACCCCCAGCCGTATTCCCAGTTGCCGCCGCCAATCGCCCACGCGCCAAAGCCAACGGGCGTGATGTCCATACCCGTGTTGCCAAACGGTACTGTTCTCATCAATCAATGATCCTTTGTGTATTGCGGAGCACTCGCAAACTCGGACGCTGCCAATCGTCCCAATCATACGCCATCCAGCCGAAAACGCGCACCCCACCATAAAACAATCGCGTAATCAGGGTGCAGTAGGCCCGCGACGACGCACCCTGCCCCGTCTCACAGACGGCGCTCATCTGCTGCATAAAGGCGTCGTCACAATCCCGGCGCGAAGCGGACGCCCGCGCATAGCAGGTGTCGTGCTGGCGACATGCCGGGTTCAACCGAAACACTTCCCAACCGTGATGACCGTGCAACACGCCGATGTCATCTTGCACGAAGCGGTACAGGTTGAACCGTTCTGGCCCGCAGGCCCGCCCCCCCAATCCCGGCGAAAACGGCGTCAGGCAGATGAGCACCAACAGCCCCCCGGCGATAGCGCCTGTTAAAACTCCAAATCGTTTGGTGTTCACGTCGCCTAAATCCTTATGACAATAGATACGTATCAGAAAAACCACCTTACGGGTATCCGTCCGATGTCATGTGTGCCCATTTAAGTTCACAAGTAACGACTCAGCCCTCACCCCCGCCCTTTGTAATTACTCAGGTACTCGGCTGAATCCCCCCATCCCCTGGCCCCTTACCCCCAAAATGAGGGAAGGGTGGCGCTTTAGCGCCGGGGTGGGGGCAAGCTGAGTCATTACCCTTTCAGGCAGAAAACGCGCCGCAGCCCTAACCCAAAATCTGGCTTAAATCGAAAGAAGGGCCGTCCACGCAGGCCAACTTATACGCCTCCCCCACCTTGACCATGCAGGCTTCACATGCACCCACACCACACGGCGTCACCGCCTGGAAGATGCCGTTAAGGTAGCCCTGGCTCACATCGGTGCGGCGCTGCTGGAACAGCGCATACAACTGCTCGAAGTAGGCCAGTTCGTCACTCGGTGGGACGACGGCAAATACCTGATCGGCCCAGCCAATCGTAATCACCTGGTCTGGCCACGAAAGCGGCTCGGCGGGGTTGTCGCCGCGCACGATTTCCACTTCTGGCGGCAGATGGTGCGTGGGGTAGTCTGTCGCGGTGCCCAGCAGCACCATCGTCACGCTCACCTTTTGCCCTAGCAGCACCGGGATGGCCATCAGCAGCGGGAAGGGCGGCGTGTTGTACACCAACAGCAGCACATTCCGCAGGGTGCGCCGGTAGATGAACGGCTTGCCCACTGGCCCCACAATGTCGATCACATCACCGGGTTCAAAGCGGTTCCTTGTTTGAACTTCAACCGTCATCAGTTTGCGGCTGAGGTGTGTGGGATACCACGCTGCCCGCAAATACGGATGCCACACGCGCTCCACCCGCAGCGCTTTGGGCCGTGCTAGCACACACTGCCCTGGGCGCATCTCAAACAGCGTTTCGGTAATGGCCAGTTGCAGTTCCTGGTAGCCGCGCCCCAACAACCGAACGCGCTGCACCAGCGCTTGCGATTCCTTCGTCATGTGTGCTGCCCCTGCGTGAATACCATCTGGTAGAATAAATGCAATGCACATTGACTATACCCTTGAAAGCCCCATGCAACCATTCATTATCTTTGGCACCTACCCGCACACCACCACCGTTAGTAAGGGTAAGTTTTACTGCCCGCATTGCAGTGTGGAAAAAGGCGACCAGCGCCAGTATGAGCGTAAGAAGGTTCGTAACTACTTTAGCCTGTATTTTGTGCCGATGGTGCCGTTGGGCGCAGGCCAGGAGTTCGTTGTGTGCCAGTTTTGCGGCAATGTGTGGCAGCCAAACGTGCTGGATATGACCTTTAAGCCCAAGCGCCGCATCATCCCGCTGGCCGACCAGCTTAATACACTGGAAACCCGCCTGCGCGACGGCAAGCCCATCGAATATGCTGTGGCCGACCTCACCGCCGCCGGGTTAGATCGAGACGTGGCGCAGCAAAACGTGCAGCAGGTGATGGGTGACGGGCGCAAGCACTGCCCCGACTGCGGCCTGACCTACGCTGACAACGTGGAACACTGCGCTGAAGACGATACGCCGCTGGCCCAGCGTGGATAATCTACCGGGGTGGGCGCAGCACGCCTGCCGCGCCCCTACAAAGCGTCTAGTTCAATGTATATCCACCGAAGAACCAGTTCCCCGATGCGGCGGGGTCATCGCTGGTGAAAAACTGGTGGATGGCAGTTTGAGCTTCATCGGTGGTGATGTAGCCGTCGCGGTTGGTGTCCATTCGCAGGAAGATGTCGGAAATTTCGGACTCGTTGACGTTGACCGCCAGGGCCATGTCGCGGTAGTCACTCACGCTGATGCGCCCGTCGCCGTTGGTGTCGATCAGGTCGATGAGCGTTGTTTCTAGCGGGCGGATGAGGTTGTTGTAAAACAACTCATCGCTGAGGGCGTGGGTGAAAAACTTCAGCCACTCTTCTATATCAACGCGCCCGTCGAAGCTGCTATCGCTCATCATGCTGATTTTTTCCCACAGCGTCATGATGGCCCGCTCCAGGTCCGCATATGTGCCGGATGTTTCGGTGGCGGGGCGGGCGCTGCCCAAACTGAAAATCAGGTTGCGGAAGTCCTCGCGGTCTATATAGCCGTTGTAGTTCACGTCGATGAGTTTGAACAGGTGCATCACTTTAAGGCGGCGGAGGTCGGACAGGCCACTGGCTGCGGTTGACATAAGCGTTTCCTCACTGGCTCCGTTAACGATACGTCAAGGATAGCAGACCCGACAACGGAAGGCGAAGGGTTGTTTGGGGATTGTTGTTCGGATAGTCGCAGCGGGCGGACGCCCCGTTGGGCGTCCCTGCGGCGGTTGCCTGCTACGGCATCACCAGGGGCGGGGCGTCCGGCATCTCAAAGAAGTAATAATCCAGGATGTCGCGGGCAATGGGCGCAGCAATCGCTGACCCCTCCCCGGCGTTTTCCACCATTACCGTGACGACCACCTCCGGGTTTTCTGCCGGGGCGTAGGCGGTGAACCACGCATGGGGCAGCGTGTCCTCGCCCGGTGACTGCGCCGTGCCCGTCTTGCCGCACGGGCTGAACTGCTGCACGCGCTGGTTGCGGAACTGGTATTCCGCCGTGCCGTACTGCTCACGGGTCACGTCGCACATGCCCTCACGCACCACCTGAATCGCCTCATCGCTCAGGTTGAGTTCGGTGAGGGCTTCCGGCTGCATCTCGTAGGTCGGGGCTTCCCCGATGATACCTGCGCGGCCTACCACCTGCGGCTTATAGAGTGTGCCGCCGTTGGCGATGATGGCCGTCATCCGGGCAATTTGCAGCGGTGTGATGTCAATGTCCTGGCCGATGGCCATGTTTACACTGCGTGAAAACGACCAGTTGAGGCCGTAGTTGTTCCGCACATAGTCTGGGCCTGCAATGAGGCCGGGGTTTTCTTCCAGGTCGGTAATGCCGCTGGGGGCACCCAACCCAAAGCGGTTGAAGTAGGTGGGCAGCAGGTACGGGTCAGACGCATCCGCTTGATAGCCCGCCTCGTAGTAGAACGGGTTGCAGCTTTGCGCCAGCGCCGTCCGCACAGACAGGAACCCATGCCCCCCCGGCAGCCAGTCCGTGCGGACGAAGCCGTTTTCGCGGCTCCAGGTGCCGCTGCACACAAAGGTTGTCTCTGGCGTGTACACGCCGCTGTCTACGACGGCGAGGGTGGTGGCGATTTTCATCACACTGCCAGAGGTGTAGTTGCCCTGCGTGACGCGGTTCAACTGGGGGGTGCGCGGGTTGCGCTGCACCGTTTCTACAACGGCATCAGCAGCGGCGCGGCCAATCGTGGGGAAGGGCAAGAAGGCGTTCGCATCATAGGTAGGGTAACTGACCATCGCCAGCACCGCGCCCGTGTTCGGGTCTAAAACAACGACAACGGCCCCTTTGCTGCGCGGTGCCCAACTGTCGGCGTAGTCGCGGTACGTTTGGGTGATGACGCCCTGGGCATAGGCTTGCAGGCGTGTGTCGATGGTCAGCCACACACTTTGGGCGGGGCGCGGCTGATACTCAGTGATAATCCGCACCACGTTGTTGCCATTCACGATAGACAGTCGCCCGCCGGGTTCGCCGCGCAGCGTTTCATCCCACGACTGTTCGATGCCGGTGCGCCCGATAATGGCATCCTGGTTGAACCCGGCGGCGCGTAACGCCTCCAGTTCCGCTTCTTCGGGATAGCCAACATAGCCGACGACGTGCGGCATGAGCGTGCCCTGCGGGTAGCGGCGCGTGTTGAAGCTGCCGAACTCGGCGGCGCACTCGCGCACAAGCCTGTCTTCGTATTCCAGGTAGACGGCGGGTTCAATCACGCCGATTTCGGCCAGCCAATCTACCCCGTTATTGGCCAGCGTTTCAACCACCGCTTCAGGGGTTTCGCCCAGCGCGTTCGCCAGCGACCCGATGCACGCCGCTTCGTTGGGGATGTTGGACCGGACGAGGTTTATCGTCACCATGCGCCCGTTCTGGTCGGCCAGCACCTCGCCGTTGCGGTCATAGATGTTGGCCCGGCGCGGCGTGCTGCGCTCTAACCGCAGGGCACCGCCTACCGCCATCTCATTGAAGATGTCCCCCGGCGTCCAGGCTACGCGCCAATCGGCATCAACCGGGTCTATCGTGAGGCGCATCTGGCGGTTTGCGTCCGTAAACTGACCGACGATGCGCGTCTGGAACGTCACGTTGTAGCTGAGTACGGCCACGCTGGGCTGCTCCCGCTGGAGCGTGGCAATCGTGTAGTCCAGGTCAAGCAGCGTCATATCGGCGGTGACGGCTTCATACAGTTCCGTGAAATCGGAGAGCGGGGTTTTGTCGCGGGCGGCGAACGTCGTCAGGCTGTGCATGGTGGTGTAATCGCCAGCGGCCCAGGCGGCCATGTAGCGGCGGGCGATGTCTTCGGCCATGTTAAGGCTGTAGTTTTCGGGCAGGGGCGACGGAATCAGCGTGGGCAGTGCTTCCAACGGCGCATTGCTCCCCTGGACGGGGGCACAGCCCACAATGGCAGCAGCAAGCAGCACGGTCAAAATCAGCGTTCGGCGGTGTGGCAAGGGAGATACTCCCGGATACACGTTCTTGGCGTGCATTGTAGTGGAGAAAATGAGTGTAGGCCAATGTATAACTCATCTCAGGCTGCGCTTTCGATCATTCCGCTTGCGTGGGTGACCGGTGTGCGCCAAGCCATAGATATATTAGCGCATCGCTTAGCCAGGCGTGAAGGGGCGAAAAACGGTAAATTTCGAGAACTTTCTAACACACAAGCTGCACAATCCGTGTTACAATATCGTCAAGTAATCCTCTCATGGACTTCTCATAGGCTTTACGTAACGTAAGTGGAATGAGATTCATCTGAAAGTTACCCGGCAATAGCTTATGCATAGTGGTCAGGGAGGAAGACGTACTGGCCGCTGATATAGTCGCCACCACCAATTCCTGGTGGGGAAGTGAGACATGCAATACGTCACGCATTGAAACTGCACACTGGCAGCTTCCCCATTTCCCGTCGCAAAGTAAAGTTAGGCAACACGAGAATTAGGGAAGGGAAACCTTGATACAGTTAAAAACGCCGGGGGGCTTAAATGACATCAGCCCACCTGAACTTCTGTTAAGCTCCGTAATAGACGCCCTGCCGTCCAATATCGCCATGCTCAACGAGCGCGGTGATATTATTGGCGTGAACGAGGCATGGCGTCGCTTCGGAGATGCGAACGATTACGCCCACAGCAATTACGGTGTTGGCACCAACTACATTGACATCTGCGAAAGCTCCACAGGGGGCGACGTTGAGATTGCCGGGCAGGTGGCCCAGGCCATCCGAAACATCAGCAACGAACGCGAGGCGCTGTTCCGGCAGGAATACCCGTGCCACAGCCCGGACGAACGGCGCTGGTTCGTGCTGCAAATTGCTCGCTTTGAGTGGCAGGGCGATATGCGAATCATCACCTCGCACCAAAACGTTACCGATTTGAAGATGGCGCAGCACGCCTACGCCCAAAGCCAGAAGCGGCTGCAAGCTGTGGTCGATACGGTTGTGGACGGCATCTTTACAGCCAATGAAAGCGGCCTTATCGAAACAGTAAACCCGGCTGTTTGTGAGGTGTTCGGCTATTCGCCAGATGAAATGGTTGGCCGCAACTTCCGCGAACTGCTAGCTTCACCCTATGATGTAGAGTATATGAACTACATCAAGCGCCACCGCCGCGTGAGCAGCCACCGCTACACGCAGATCAACCACGAGATTACGGGAATCCGCCGCGACGGCAGCCCGTTCCCGGTGTATGTGGCCATGAACCGCGCTTACATCGGGAACCGCTGGCTGTTCACAGGCATTGTGCAAGATTTGACGACGCGCAAGCGCATTGAGCAAGAAGTCATCGAAAAAGAGCGCTTACAGGTGGAGTTAGACAACGAGCGTGACCTGCGCGAACTGAAGAACCGCTTCATGTCCATGATTTCGCACGAACTGCGGACGCCGCTGTCGGTCATTCAGCTTTCTAGCGACTTTTTGAGGCGCTACGGCGACCGGATGCCCGAAGCCGAAAAGCTGGAAACCATCGTCACGATTCAGACGCAAATCCATCACCTTGAGGGCATGGTGGACGATGTTTCGGCGCTCAGCCGGGCCGATTCGCTGGACATAGACGTTCACACCGAGCGCATCGACATTGTGGACTTTTGCAGCGATATTACCGCCAACGCGCAGATGATCGCCGCTGATACGCACCGCATCAAGTTCCGCAACGAAACGAACTGCCCGCCCATCCTGGGCGATAGCAAGCTGCTGCGGCAGGCATTTACCAACCTGATTAGCAACGCGGTCAAGTACAGCGAAAACGGCAGCGTGGTCCTGTTCAACCTGGACTGTGAAGGGGATGACCTTATCATCAGCATTGTAGATTCTGGCATCGGCATCCCGGAAAAAGACCAGATCAACCTGTTCGAGCCGTTCCACCGGGCGAAGAACGTGGGCACCCGCCAGGGCACGGGCCTGGGGCTGGCCGTGACCAAACGCGCTATCGAAATGCACGGGGGCTACATCGACTTTGAGAGCGTGGAAAACGAGGGCACGACCTTTACCATCACGCTGCCGATTGTGCCCGCCAGCGAAATTTAACCCCCATTGCGCCGCATGTGGCACCCGCTATAATGCGGCGCTATGGTTAAATCCACTCACCCCCACCCCCATCCATTTATAGCCCGCGTCACGCAGTATGGTGCGCTGGCCGTCTTCGTGATTATGCTCATCTCGGTGCCGCTGCAAGTCCTGTTGACGCTGCTGGGTGCCCCTGGTGGCCTGTTTGTGATAACTGCCCTTATTACGCTGATGCTTTCCCCGGCTGTGCTGATGCTCACGGCTGTGTCGCCGCCGGTTACGCTGGCCGCAGACGGCCTGTGGCTGGAGCCGGTGGTGTGGCGGCAGCGCTTTATCCCCTGGGATGCCATCGACGCGGTGAAAGTGTACCCGCTGCTGCCCGGTGAGGACGGCGAGGTGCAGCGGCGGGCGTTTGTGGGGCGCAGCAACTACCGCGCCGCAGAGGGCATCATGCTGGTGGTGCCGGGGCTGCCGCCGCAGTACCGGGTGGTGGGCTTCTTCGCGGGGGAGGGCGGCAAGCCCGTTATTGCGCTGACGAACCGCAGCCACACCGAATACGCCAGGCTGAAGAAGAAAATCATCCATTACGCCGGGGAGGTGCAGCCCCATGCGTGATTCTTGTTTGTGTGGTGTATCTGCCTGCCGCTATCTGTTCGCATTGCTGGCAACACCGGGTAGGGGCGCAGTGCGCTGCGCCCTTACAATCCGTCGTGATACTGTGGGGACGCGCAGCGGTGCGTTCGCCAACGACACTTCAACACGCACAGCCACAGCCCGCCCGCAATGACAATCAGCGTCATCGCCACCGTATACAATGAGCGCGAAAGCATTCACCGCCTATTGGCATCGCTGTGTGAGCAAACCCGCCCGCCAGATGAGGTGGTCATTGTGGATGGGGGCAGCACAGACGGCACCGTTGAGGCGATGCAGCCCTATACCCACCGCCTACCGCTGCGCGTGATCGTCGCGGCAGGGGCCAACATCAGCCAGGGGCGCAACCGGGCCTTTGCCGCATCAACGGG
>DAOTTY010000206.1:0-1618 GCA_034437575.1 Anaerolineae bacterium
GTCTGGCTCAAGTGGCTCCAGCCCGTTCCCGGCCAACCCGGACCTGACCGCCCCGGCGCAGATGCCCCCCGGCACCACACTGGTTGACGACGACGACCTGGACGACGATGCGCTGCTGTCGCCGGAGGACATGATGGCCAACCCGGCTGCCGCGCTGGACTCGCCCGAAGCGCTGCGGAACGCTATCAACGCGGCCCGCACGGATGGGGACACCGAACGCGCTTTGGAGCTTCAAGAGCAGTTGGGGCAGTGGCTGCGCCGGCAGGGCAGCGACGGCGAAGCGCTGGCCGTTTACAACGAGATGCTGCGGGCCTATGAGGACGCCGACAACAGGCCGAAGACACTGGCCACCCTGCAAACCCTGGCGTCGATCATGATCGCGCAGGAAAGCACCCAGGCGGCGGTGCTGTACGCCACACGCGGGGCCAAACTGGCGGAGGAACTGGCCGACGAAAGCGCCCAGGCACGGCTGCTGCTGCTGGTGGGGGATGCCCGCCAGCAGCTAGGCGAAAGCACCGACGCGATTGTAGCCTACTCGCAGGCGTTAGATCACTTCCGTAAGCAGGATGACCGCCCCGGCGAGGCCGACGCGCTGATGAAACTGGGGTTCGCGCAGCTAGATGACGACGCGGTGGAAACGGCCATCAAGACGTGGAACGAGGCGCTGGAGATGTGCCGCGACCTGGGCAAACGTGACGGTGAGGGGCGCATCCTGGGTGGGTTGGGCACGGCCTACGGTGAGCTAGAGCGCTGGGAAGAAGCCATCAATTATCACACGTCGGCGTTGTACATTGCCCGCGAGGTGAGCGACAAAAAAGAAGAAGCGCTGCAACTGGGCAACCTGGGCTATGCAGCCCGTCAGGCCAACCGCCTGGGGGATGCCGTGACGCGCTACCGGCAGGCGCTGCACCTGGCGTATGCCAACGACGAGCGCGAGAACATCGTTAGCACGATTGTGGACCTGGCCCGCCTGCTGATGCAAAGCCCGCGCCACCTGAATATCGTGGAAATGCTGGTGGACGACGCCTTAGCCCGCGATGGCAGCGACCGCGAGGTCACGCAGTTGAAAGAGCGGCTGGATAACGAGAAGCTCATGGCGGCGTCGCAGGGCATTGCGTTTCGGCCTGTGAGCGGCACCGCCGAAGACTACGCCCGCAACGCCTACGCGCTGCTGGAAGACGGCTAAGCGCCCCCCCCATCGTTCAGGGCGATTGCAAAGTCAAGTTTTCACATCGCGGGGACGCTGCCCCCGCAGAGGGTCGGCACCCTTTGAACCCGTGTTTTCGGACGCAAAGCGTCCGAAAAGGCAACGACTCAGCCCTCACCCCAACCCGAACGGGCCTGTGGCCCTGGGAGATTGGCTCAAACAGCGGCGCTCGGTGCCTTCCCCCTCGCCCAGCCGCGCAGCGGCGGTCGGGAGAGGAGGGTGAGGGCTGAGGCATTACGTTTATGGTATAATCGCACCTATGACCGACTCACGCGACATCACACCCCAACAGCATCCTAACCTCGTTTATGCAGATGCCCTGACGTTCAACTTTGCCGCTGCCCTGCCCGGACGCGCCAGCAGCCCGCACACGCGCCGCGCCTACTTCCGCTGGATTGACCGCTATCTGGT
>DAOTTY010000207.1:0-47715 GCA_034437575.1 Anaerolineae bacterium
GATTTGCAGCTTGATTTACATCAGCGCGATTACGCGGCAGTCGGGTTTGATCTATCAGCGGATATGGGGCGCATCACACGGCGTAAGCTGACCCGGCACTGTGTCCCTGTCAGGCTTACACGGGGCAACGCACAGGCACTCCCCTACCCGGATGAGGTGTTCCCGGCGGTGGTATGCACCTTCCCAACCCCATTTATCCTGCAACCGCAAACACTGGCGGAAATTTACCGGGTGTTGCAACCCGGCGGGCGGCTGGTGGTTGTGCCGAGTGGCATGTTGACCGGGCGCACCCCAACTGAGGGCTTCCTTGAGTGGCTGTATGAGATCACCGGGCAGCGTGAGGGCAGCATGGCTGCTTTTGTTGCTGCGTTCACGGCGGCGGGTTTCCGGGCTGAAATGCAGTATGTGCCATGCCCGCAGAGTGTGGCGGTTGTGGTTGTGGGAGAGAAGCCGTAACTAAGGGTAGACAATCCCTGCTTGGCAAGTAAAATATAGTGTAAATCACGGTGGGTATAGCTCAATGGTGGAGCGTCTGATTGTGGTTCAGAAGGTTGTGGGTTCGAGCCCCATTACCCACCCAGAAAAACACCCCGTTTGGAGGTTTCCAATGTAACTCCGGAATAGAATGACCTTCCAGAGTAAAACCGGAAATCATCCAAAGCAGAGTTTCACAGTTCCAGCAAAACACCGGATTCCAAAGCGAAATAGGGTTCCGGTGTTTTGATTTTGTAATCTTTTGAAATATCAATTTGTGCAGTTCCAGACTAAAGCCGGAAAAGGTAAACGCCCAAGTTTTCTGTTTCCAGCGTAACTCCGGAATGCTATAGCCGCGAAAAGCCACAAACAGTGACCTTCCAATATATGTGTTATGTGGTTTTGCAAACACAGGGGAATTCCTACAGATTGAGGTGGGAATCCAGAAATTCTTGAGCGTCAGTGAGTTCTCCGCAATTGATCATGTTGACCAAATCTACTGCGCCATCACAACCTCGCAGTTTGCGCCAACTGATATTTAGATAACGTGCAACTGCTCGCTGCGAGACTGCCTTATCTTCCTCATAAATGTCTATTGATGCCGGAATTAACGGCTTCAAACGTTATCTTTTTATGGATAAAACCTGAAGAGCGCCGAAATGGGCACTCTTTAGGTTCAATGTGTGCTATATTGCCCATAAGAAGCTGTTGGGCTTAAATAACATGAATTTGGCGCAAGTTTTATTCAACTCGGCGCAAAAACTTCGGTTTCCTACAACAGCTAGCTTACACGTCCAGGTTACGCACATTCTTCGCGTGCGACTGGATGAATTTGCGGCGTGGCGGCACATGCACACCCATCAGCATGTCAAAAATGCGGTCAGCCTCGGCAGCATCTTCAATGTTGACCTGTAACAGCGTGCGAACTTCGGGGTCCATCGTTGTTTCCCACAACTGGATGGCGTTCATTTCACCCAGGCCCTTGTAACGCTGCACCTTCACCTTATCCGGCGTCTTGAACTTCTTCAACTCACGCTCAAGTAACTGCTGTTCGTTGAGGCCCGGAGCATTGTTGACGTATTCCGTCTGCTTGCCGTGCGATAACTGGAAAATCGGCGGCTGGGCGATGTACAGGTTGCCGTTCGTGATAATCGGCTGCATGTGCCGGAAGAAAAACGTTAGCAGCAGCGTGCGAATGTGGCTCCCGTCAACGTCAGCGTCTGTCATAATGATGATGCGCCCATAACGCAGCTTGGCGATTTCAAAGTCGTCGCCGATGCCCGTGCCCAACGCGGTAATCATCGCCTTAACTTCGTTGTTATCCAAAATACGGTTAAGCCGCGCCCGCTCCGTGTTCAAAATCTTACCGCGCAGCGGCAAAATCGCCTGGAAGTGCCGGTCACGGCCTTGCTTAGCCGTGCCACCTGCGCTGTCACCCTCAACAATGTACAATTCCGCGCCTTCATCGTGACGAGAGCAATCGGCTAGCTTACCCGGCAACGTGGTGCTTTCCAGCAGGCTAGGCCCACTGCGGACGAGGTCACGCGCTTTACGCGCTGCCTCACGGGCACGCTTGCTGGTCATGCACTTGTCAATGATCTTGCGGGCTTCGCGGCTGTTCAGTTCCAAAAACTCATTGAAGGTATCTGTCACAGCCTGCGATACAGCCCCCTGTACCTCACCGTTAATCAGCTTGACTTTTGTCTGGTTTTCAAACTGCGGGTCGGGGTGTTTAATGCTGACAATCGCCGTGATGCCCTCCAGCGTGTCGTTACCGCTGAAGTTGCTTTCCTTATCCTTGAGGTAGCCGTTCTTACGGGCAAAGCGGTTAATCGCCCCTGTGATAGCGCTCCGCAGCCCCGTAAGGTGGGTCCCGCCATCCCGGTTGTTAATCGTATTGGCGAAGGCCAGTTCCGTCACCGTAGAAGCGTCCGTGTACTGGAAGGCAACCTCTACACCAATGGTGTACGGTTCGTTGGCTTCCGGTGTAATTTCAATATCGCGCTCGGCGTGAACTGGCTCGTGCAGTGCGGTGCGGTTACGATTGAGGTACTGTACAAACGACCTCAACCCGCCCTCAAAGTAGAAGGTTGTTTCTTTGGCAAACGGCCCTTCACGCTCATCACGCAGCTTGAGCGTCACCTTGCGCGTGACAAACGCCATCTCGCGGAAGCGCTGCGCCAGCGTGTTATAGTTGAACTCGTTGTTTTGCATGATGCTAAAGTCTGGGCGAAATGTAACCTTCGTCCCCGTGCGGTCACCCGGCTGCATATCTGCCACTTGACGCACATCCGCCTGGGGCAAGCCCTCACGGTACTGCTGCTCCCAAATGTGCCCCTCCCGCGCCACCTGCGCCGTCAGATGCTCCGACAGAATATTCACGGCAGAAACACCGACACCGTGCAAACCGCCACTGACCTTATAGGCCGCGTTGTCGAACTTACCCCCCGCACCGGGCCGCGTCATTACGGCTTCCAAAACACTGATACCCGCCTTCTTGTGCATCCCCACCGGGATGCCGCGCCCGTTGTCTTCCACAGACACCATGTTGTTCGGCAGCAGGGTAACAGTTACCGTGTCACAATAACCGGCCAGCGCCTCGTCAACCGAGTTATCAACTACCTCGTAAATCAGATGATGCAGCGCACGCAAACCTGTCCCGCCCACCCACATACCGGGGCGCAGCCGAATTTGCTCTCGCATCTCCAGAACCTGGATGCTCTCCTCATCGTAGGCACCATCCGGCTTAACGACTGGCGCTTTGTCCATTTCGGCCATATGTGATTTCCTTATTGGTCTATGAATTGCAACAGCGGCTTTCGCCTCAACAAGCCAATTTAACCGGGGGACACGGTTATGTGGCACAGGTGTGTCCCCCGCGATTTTACTCTACAGATTGGCTTTGCTCTTCTATGATTATACTACACCTGTACGAGAGACACAATGTAGGGGCAATGTACATCAAAGAACCCGGTTGACAAACCGGGGGGGGGTTGTATGCTTGACCTATCAGCCTCCGTAGCTCAGAGGATAGAGCAGCAGACTTCTAATCTGTTGGTCGTTGGTTCGACTCCAACCGGGGGCGCTGCACCATGAAACGACAGAGCTAAGATACGTTCCTAGCTCTGTTTAATACGCGGCAAACGCTCAGGACATAATGTCTGAGTAAACAGCCTCTGTCTCTGTTTCGACCTCACTACCCGATACCAACTCTTGATAGTGGGCAGCAGCCTCGCTGCGGCGGCCCATACTGGCGTATAGGCGCATAATCTCGCGGTGCAGGTCCTGGCGGCTGTTGTCCTCGTTTACCGCCTTATGAAACAGGCTGAGCGCGTGTTCTTTACGGCCTTCTTCCAACCGAACGCTTGCCATCATCGTTAACGCTTCCAGATAGCCGGACTGATAATCGGCCCGTCGTCGCATAATCCAGCTATCACTGTGGCCCTGCAAAAACGGCCCCTTATACATGCTGATAGCCTGCTGCCATGCCTTCATACGTTCCTTACGTGTGACCGCTTCGTCACGACCCCGCATCAGGGTCGTCACGAAGTCCATCACATCGTAGCGCACGGCAAACTGCGGGTTCACCCGGTAGTAGCCCTGATCGTGAACCAACACATCCATCCGCAGGGCCTTGTGCAGCCGCCGCTTCGTCACATGAAACACATTCACAGCCTGGTCTGTATCCAACTCTGGCCAAAACGCATAGCAAATCTCAGAGCGCGTCACCACCGGGCGATCCAACGCGAAGAAGAACAACAAACGCGGCAGATGCCCTTCCCAGGTTTCCACCGCACTGTGATTCATCCAAACAAACCCTGGCCCCAACGCCTGGATTTCCAGCGTATCTTCGCTTTCTTCCGTCAGGCCATAAAAGTTCTGCTCAATCAGCTTATCGTCTTGCATCAGGATGGCACTGCCCCGCGCCACCATAGACACCCAGGGCAAGCGTGGCAGGGTGCGGCTGTTTAGCACAATTTGGCAATGTGATGGCAAGAACATCACCAGGCGCTCCACAAACAGTTGAATATCATCCGCCGTATCGCTGCGGTCATATTCGTCTAAAATGAAGAACAGGTTCTCGTCAGAAACTTCGCCTAGATCGCGGGCGAACGTCTGCACAAGCAGGTCGAACTGATCCCGGTCTTCATACGCGGTGGGGGGTAGCAAGTTCGTGTGCCGCCCAAATGTCGCATATTGATTCGCCATGTCGTGCGTCATCCGGCTCACAAAGGATTTCAGATCGAGGTCGTCTTGCCCCATCGCATAATAGACGGTCTGTACATCTGATGAACGCATGAGTTTGGCCACCAATACCGACCGATAGCGGCTTTGCGGGTGCAGCAAGATGATCTTAGCTTGCGGGGCGCATTCGTGAAATGCTTCATAAGCGGATTGGATTATTTGGTGTAAAGTCATTGATGCATCCACTTCTCTATTTTGTCCGGTTAAGTCCTACTATCCACATGTCGCTAAATATATCATAAATGCTAAGAATCTGTCTAACACAAAACCAAAATCGACTTACACGGATGTAACCATGACTGTCAACCCAAGTCAAAATTCTACAGCCCGGCCCAAACGCACCGCTGGCATTTCCCTCGCTTTGCTAGTGACAATCATCTTTTACACCGTCATTCCGCTGGTTCAAGTAGGCTTTACGACGTACATTCGCTTTGTTTCTAACCGCAACAACGCGCTTGTTGGCGCTAATTTCGATACCATCGGCGGTGGACTCGGTATTACTGCTGTTACCGATGGCGACCTGCTGGCAAGGGCCGTTCCTGCGCTCATTTACCTGCTGATAGCCATCCTCGGTTGGCGCGGCAAGCCAAGCCTCGTGCGCTACCTCGTTATAGGCAGTGCCGTCACCCTACCCCTGTGGTATGGCCTGCTCATCTATCTGCAACTGTTGGAAGACCAGCGCCTGGGTGTGCTGTCGTCAAACGCATTTGCAGTGCTACTGCAAAACACCTATCTGGTTACGTCAGTACTGGCGGCCCTGTATACCATGTGGTACATGAATCGTGCCCCGGCACGAGCCTTCTACCGGGGCTACTATCTCGAATCAGAAATACCCACCGAGCCAACCTGACGGCACAACAACCCTAAGCTGTCGCCACATCCGTTGATGCCTGTGTGCCCTCTGTTTCCTGCCGCACCAGTTCCCGGCGCAGTACCTTGCCCACCGGCGTCTTGGGCAGCCCATCTACAAAGGCAAAGCGGCGCACCACCTCATAGGCCGCCAGGTGCGGCTCCTGATAGGCAATCAGGTCATCTTCTGTCGCAGACTGGCCGTCTTTGAACACCACCCACGCCTTGAGCGCCTCCTGGCCGGGCTTCTTGGGGTGTGGAATCGCAGCCACTGCCGCTTCAGCCACAGCGGGGTGTTCCACCACAACCTTTTCGATCATATTAGGGTACACATTGAACCCGCCGATCAACGCCATATCCTTCTTACGATCCACAAGGTAGATATACCCGTCTTCATCCATCTTGGCGATGTCACCGGTATAAAGCCACGTCTTGCCATCATACTCGCGCAGCGTGTTCGCAGTTTCGGTTGGCATTTTGTGATAGGCAATCATCATTTGCGGCGCGTTGATGAGCAGCTCGCCCGGTTCGCCCACAGGCACATCCGTCACCCCGTCCTCCAGGCTCACAATGCGGATGTTCACATCCGGCAGCGGCAGGCCAATCGACCCGGTGCGGTTTTCACTGTTCAGCGGGTTAACGATGGTCGCAGTAGGTGTTTCGCTCATGCCATAGCCTTCCATCAGGCTGCCCCCGCTCAAGCGCTCAAACTCCGTTTTGGTGATGGGGGCCAGCGGCGCGGACCCGCTAATACACGCCCGAATCGACGTGAGATCATACTTGCCGCGCTGTACCTGTTCGTTCAACCGGATGGCGTTGTACAACGCAGGCACCCCCATGAACATCGTCGGCTTAAACGTGTCGATGGCGTCCGTCACGTCATTGATGTCACGCGGATTCGGAATGAGGTAAATAGGCGTCTGTGTCACCGTAGCAAAACACAGTACAGACAGCATCCCAAACACATGGAACATCGGAATAGCGCCCAAAAACGAGTCATCCGGCGAGGTTTGCAGGTAGCTCTCACACTGCAAAGCGTTGGCCACCATCGCCTTGTGCTTGCTGACAGCCGCTTTTGGCACACCCGTCGTGCCGCCCGTATACTGGAACAGGGCCACATCGTCGCCCTTCACCTCAACGGGGGCGCTTTTGCCCCGGTGAGTGTTCAGCACATCCTGAAACCACTCGTCGCCAGCAGCAAGCTGCGCTACATAATGCCCGTCTTGCTTCTCTCGCGTCCAGGTGAACAGCAGCTTGGCCAACCCAGGAAAGTATTCCTTGATGTTGGCCACAATCACTTTTTCCACCAACGTCCCTGGCTGCGCTTCCTTGACCGTGTCATAGGCCAGCGAAATCGTCAGCACCAGCCTGGCGTCACTGTCTTGCAGCAAGTGCTTCATCTTCTCCGCTGGATAGGTCGGGTTCATGGCCGTAATCACCGCCCCGGCTTTCAAGATGGCCCAAAAGCTAATCACAAACGCGACCATATTCGGCATGATGACAGCCACCCGGTCACCCTTCTGGATGCCCATCTTTACCAGGGCCGCCGCCAGCGCATCAGACGCCACGTCTAGCTCTTTGTACGTGACTTCCGTCTTTAAGCGGCCCAACATCCCCAAAACCGACGGCAGCCGCAGGCTTGTCACCAGTGCGGGGCGGTCAGGGTAATTCTTCACGGCCTGCGCCAGATGATACGTCAGGGCATAATCAGGGTAAGGGGCCAGCGTTTCTGGCACATGCGGGTCATACTTCTTCGTCCAGGGACGGTCAGCATAGGTCACCATTGGCTATCTCCGGTTTGTTTTTTGTGTTGGATATAACACCGCGACGCCAGCGGGGGACTGTAAATAAGTTGCAAAACTGGTGCCTATGGGGTGGCGTACACAGTGAGGAAAGCCCGTCAAATTTGACTCCAAATAAACGCAAACTAAGTTGATTTAAGTTGGCTTTAATTATAGCGGTGTCGGCAGCGGGGTCAATTTCGACTCAGGGTTCACTAACCTATCACTGTAGCCAACCCGCCGGGATGCGAACGGCGGTGCCACTCTGGTCAATACATACATGCTTTGTCTGGCCCGTCACACACACCGTACCGCTGTCCGCATCAATGATTTCGTAGCCAAACGTGATGGTGCGGCTTTTGAGGTCAGTCACCCAGCAGCGCACCGTTGCCGATTGGCCATACCGCATCGACTGCCTGTAGCGCACCTGCACATCGGTCACGGCCAGGAAGTAGCCATCGGTTTCCATGTCCGCATAGCTGCGCCCACGAGCGCGAGTATAGGCGCTGCGGCCTTCCTCAAAGTACACGATGTAACTGGCATGATGCACGATGCCCATCGCGTCGGTTTCGGCGTAGCGCACCGGGAAGGTTGTTTCTACAACAAATGGGGTTTCGGTCATGGGGGATTTACTTGTGGCGCTCGCGCAGCTTCGCCTCAACATCTGCCAGCGAGATGCCAAGTTCGTTCATCAATACCAACGTATGATACATCAGGTCAGCCAGTTCACCGACTTGCTCATCACGCCCCTGCACCAGTGACGCCACCACAACCTCAACCGCTTCTTCGCCCACCTTTTGCGAAATACGGTTAAGGCCCTTGTTAAACAGCGTCGCCGTGTAGCTGCCCTCCGGCATAGATTCGCGCCGCTCGGCAATGATGGCCTCCAGCGTGTGCAACACAAACTCGTCAGGCATAAGGCTTATCCGTTGTGCTAAATTCGCTCGCAGTGCGGAAGAAACAACTCGCTTCCCCGGTGTGGCAGGCCGGGCCAGCCGCTTCAACCAGACACAGCAGTGTGTCACCGTCACAGTCCACACGCAGGTCTACCACGCGCTGAACGTTACCACTCGTGGCCCCCTTATGCCAGATTTCACCCCGGCTGCGGCTCCAGAAGACAGTTTCGCCTGTGTCCAACGTCTGCCGTAGCGACTCGGCGTTCATCCAGGCCATCATGAGGACCTGCTGTGTCGTCGCGTCCTGCACAATGGCCGGGACGAGGCCCTGTTCGTTCCAGCGCACCCGCTCAATAAGCGCGGCAGCGTTTTCGACTGCAATCACGTCAGTAAACTCCTGTAACAGCGGCTGCGAACGTGTTCGTTCGCCACCTCTCCGATCAAATCCCAACCCCACGCTGCCCGCAACTCCGGGCGTTTGTGCGGCGTCAGCACCAGCAGGTGTTTTGCAATACGGGCAAGCTGATAGGCGACAACGGGCAACCGTGATAGCTCAACCAGATGCAGTGCGAAACTGCACACAATCAGGCTGTAGTGGTCTTCGGCCAGCGCCCCGTCGCCAATCTGCTCGAATGTATGCGGCAGCGCCACCTGCCCTGTCCGTTCATAGTAGGCCACACCCGTGTACGGGTCAACGCCTGTGACATCAGTCACGCCAACCGCGTGCAGCGCCAACGTGACCTCACCACTGCCACACGCCAAATCCAGCACGGCGGACGTGGCCAACGGCCAGCGTACCAGCGCGTCACAAGTTGCCGCCTGAACGTGCGGCTCGTGCGGGTTGCGGTAAGTCGCACCGTACTGCTGGTAGTAGCCGCGCACCCCATGCTGCTGGTACTGGTTGCGTATCGCCTCATCCGCCATGTGGATTAGTCCGCGTGTTCCCAACCGGAAAGGCGCACGGGCACGCCTTCACCGTCTAAATACGTTTTCACATCGCCCACGCGCAGTTCATTGTAGTGGAACAACGACGCCGCCAGTGCAGCATCCGCACCGCCATCGGTGAGCGCTTCGGCAAAGTCCGCCATTGACCCGGCCCCGCCCGATGCAATCACCGGGATGCTAACCGCATCACTGACGGCCCGCGTCAGGTCAATGTCGTACCCGGCTTTGGTGCCGTCGCGGTCCATGCTCGTCAACAGGATTTCACCCGCGCCGCGTCGCTCAACTTCCTGCGCCCATTCCACAGCGCGTTTATCTGTGGGCACGCGCCCGCCGTTCACATGCACAACCCACTCGCCGTCGATCTTCTTAGGGTCAATCGCAACGACGATACACTGACTGCCAAACGCCCACGCCCCCTGATGAATCAGGTCAGGGTTGCGTACCGCCGCGCTGTTGATGCTGACCTTATCTGCCCCGGCCAGCAGCGTTGCCCGGATGTCCTCAATGGTGCGGATGCCGCCGCCCACACAGTAGGGGATAAACACGGTGTCTGCCACCGCCCGTACCATGTCCAGCGTCGTTTGGCGGGCCTCATGGCTTGCCGTGATGTCCAGGAACACGAGTTCGTCAGCGCCTTCGCGGTCATAAACGGCAGCCTGCTCCACCGGGTCGCCTGCATCGCGTAAGTTAACGAAGTTCACCCCCTTCACCACACGCCCGTCTTTGACATCCAGGCACGGGATAATTCGCTTAGCCAGGGTCATTTTGCCGCCTCCAGGGCATCTTTTAACGTCAGCTTCTTCTCATACAGCGCCATACCGATGACCGCCCCGGCCACCGCGCCGCTTGTCGCCAGCCGCCGAATTTCATCCACGGTGCTAACGCCCCCCGATGCAATCACCTGCAAACCTGTTTCCCGGCCCAGGTTGACCGTCGCTTCCACGTTGACGCCGCTCAGTTTTCCGTCGCGGCTCACATCTGTGAACAGCGCGTGGCGCAGCCCATACCGCGCCATTGTTTGACCCAGTTCAACGGGCGTCACATCAGAGCGTTCCGTCCAGCCGTGTGTGGTCACCACACCGTCTTTCGCATCCAGGGCCACGCACACCGCCTCAGCGTCGTAGCTTTCCAGTGCGTCAATCACAACCTGGGGCTGCTTCACCGCCACTGTGCCCAACACCACCCGTGACGCCCCCCGCGCAAACGCCCCACGTACATCCTCCATACTGCGCAGGCCGCCGCCAAACTGCACGTTTACATCCAGTTTGGCCACTGCTTCCAGGATGGCACCGTTGTCGTTCGCATCGGAAAACGCGCCATCCAAATTGACCATGTGAATCCACGTCGCGCCCGCGTCGGCCCACTGCTGCGCCGTCGCAATCGGGTCGTCGCTGAATGTCGTCTGCTGGTTGGGGTCACCTTCCTTGAGGCGCACCACCTTGCCGCCGCGCAGGTCTATTGCCGGGTAGATAATCATGATGCCATCTCCAAAAAGTTTGCCAGTATCTTCAGCCCGGTGCGCTGGCTCTTTTCCGGGTGGAACTGCACGCCATACACGTTATCACGGGCGACCCCCGCGCAGAACGGTTCGCCATAGTCCACGTTGATGAACACATCATCGCTGTTTTCTGGCACACAGTAATAGCTGTGAACAAAGTACGCATAGCTCGGCTGTGGCAGTCCGTCCAGCAGGGCGGTTTCTTTGCACGCTTGCAGCACATTCCAGCCCATGTGCGGGACTTTCAGGCCGGGCCGCTCCGGGAAGCGCGTGACTTTACCGGGCAGCACCCCCAACCCGGCATGATCGCCCATCTCCTCACTGCGCTCAAACAAAAACTGCATCCCCAGGCAAATGCCCAGGTACGGCACGCCACCAGCGATAGCCGCCTTCAACGGGGCAACCAGTTCCTGCTCGTGCAGTTTCTCCATTCCCGCGCCAAAGGCCCCCACCCCCGGCAGAATAATCTTCTCTGCGCCGTCCAACTGCTGTGGCGATTGCACCAACTGCACATCCAGCGCTTTCAAGTGCTTGAGCGCGTGCAGCACACTGCGCAAGTTGCCCGCACCATAATCAATGACCGCTAACATACTCACTCCTCATGACCCCGCACCCGGTATAGACAAACGAAAAACCCCGCCGGGTGCGGGGTCGTCATAGCAACGTGATTTCACTCACGGACAGCCTACAGGCGCACCTCAACCGGGGTATTGGGGTGATGCAGATGGTAATGCACACTGCAAATGGCCATCAGGCAACTGTCCTTCTGATTTACGCTCGGCAGTATAGCGCTGTGCTGGTGGGGTGTCAACTCATCCACATGGCGTGGGTTGGTATTTTCCCCGGAGTTCGTTTAGGCTACCTATCATTATCAACTGGCATCACCTGAAGGCCAAACCGCCATGCCCATTGCCTTGCTAACCGATTTCGGCACCCGCGACCATTACGTCGGCGTGATGAAGGCCGTCATGAAGACAATCCACCCCACTGCTGACTTCATCGACATCACCCACGACATCCCGCCGCAGGATGTGCAGGCCGCCGCGTTCGTGCTAATGAACACCTACTTTTTCTTTCCACCCGGAACCGTGTTCCTCGTCGTGGTCGATCCCGGCGTAGGCACGGCCCGCCGCCCTATCGCCGTCCAGACGAGCGATTACGCCTTTATCGCGCCGGATAACGGCGTGCTGAGTTGGTGCCTGCAAGAACAAAGCACACAGGCCGCCGTGAAGATTAGGCCATCTACTGAAATCACCGAATTGGCCGGGCAGCTCAGCACCACCTTTCACGGGCGCGATGTATTCGCTCCCGCTGCCGCTGCTATCGCTGCTGGAACCGCTGTTGCTGACATGGGCACCAGCATCAACGACGAGTGGGGCGACCTTGCCATGCCCGCCCTTCGCGTCGATGGGCAGCGGGTTCACGGCGCAGTGCTGTACATTGACCACTTCGGCAACATCGTCACCAACATCGGCCAATTGCTGTGGCACGCCTCAAATATGCTGATGCTGCGGCCCCGCTTCAACATTGATGTGCCCAACCTGCTGGTTCCGGCGCAGTCACAGGTTCACATTGCCGGGCAGTCCGTGCGCCCGCTAAGCAAGACCTACGGCAACAGCGACCCCGGTAAATTGGTCGCGTTGGTGGGCAGCAGCAGCTACCTGGAAGTCGCGGTCAATCAGGGCAGTGGGGCGGCACAGCTCAACGTGCGTCCTGGCGACGAGGTTGTACTCGAAGGCGTGTTGAAGGAGAACATCTAATGCAGCAGTTCATCATCGAAGGCGGTCACACGCTGCGCGGCGAGGTCACGCCGGGGGGCAACAAAAACGCCGCCACCAAAATGATCCCGGCCTGCCTGCTCACCGATCAGCCCGTCACGCTGCACAACGTCCCGGATATTGTGGACGTGCGGGTGTTGTGCAGCGTGATTGAACACCTGGGCGCTACCGTCAATTGGCTGGATGATAAAACCGTGCGCGTCCACGCAAAGAACATCACCACCACCGCTGTTCACCCGGACATGGCCCGCACCCGCGCCGGAATCGTCCTCTCCGGGGCGATGCTGGCCCGCTGCGGTGAGGTCGCGCTGCCGCTGCCCGGCGGCGACGTGATCGGTGAGCGCCGCCTGGATACCCTCGTTAATGCGCTGATTGCCCTGGGTGCAAAGGTCCACCCGGACGGCAAAGCACTGCGCTTCACCGCGCCCAACGGCCTGACCGGGGCCAACATCTTGCTGCAAGAGGCCAGCGTGACCGCCACTGAAAACACCATCATGGCGGCAGTGCTGGCCAAGGGTACAACCGTGATTCGCAACGCTGCTGGCGAGCCACACGTGCAAGACCTGTGTAACATGCTCAACACGCTGGGCGCTCAAATCGAAGGGGGGGGCAGCAACCAGTTGACCATCACTGGCGTGGACGCACTCAGCGGCGGTGAGGCCCGCGTAGGCACGGACTTCATGGAGGTGGGCAGCTTTATCGGGGTAGCGGCTGTCACCAACGGCGAAGTCACCATCAAAGATGCTGACCCGCAGCACCTCGATATGATCGCGCTCACGTTTAAGCGCCTGGGCGTTACCTGGGAAGTGCGCGGCAGCGACCTATTCGTGCCGTCAGGGCAACCACTCACTGTACAACGAGACTTCGGCGGCAAGATGCCCGTCATCAAAGCGCAGCCCTGGCCTGCCTTCCCCCCAGACCTGATGAGTATCGCGCTGGTTGTCGCCACACAAAGCGCCGGGGTCGCCCTATTCCACGATTGGATGTACGAAAGCCGCTTCTTTTTCACCGATAAGCTGGTGCGGATGGGTGCCCGCATCACCCTGTGCGACCCGCATCGCGTGCTGGTGCAGGGGCCGGTGGCACTGCGGGGCGGCCTCACCCTCGCCAGCCCAGACATCCGCGCTGGCATGGCGCTGCTGCTGGCGGCACTGGCCGCAAAAGGCGAAACGCGCATCGCCAACATTCAGCAGATTGACCGGGGCTATGCCAACGTGGAAAGCAAGCTGCGGTCACTCGGCGCGGTGATTGAGCGCGTGGAGGTTGACTAGCTGCCCGGCACCATCTGGCGGTAGCCGCTGTTGTGATACAGCAGCGGCGGCACATCCTCAGCCTGACGGCCCGTTGCCACCACCTCACCCACCACGATTTTGTGCGTGCCGCCCTCATACATCGCGTACAGGCGGCAGTCGAACCACGCTGCCGCATCGGCATACACCAGCGAACCGGTTTCTTTCGTTACCCAGTTGATGCCATAAAAACGGTCCTCATCCGGCGGCAAGTCACCAAACCCGGCCATCTGCGTAGATACCGCGTCCTGCCCTTCTGCCAGTACAGACACGGCAAAGTGCCCGTGCCGCTCAATTAGACGGGTGGTTTCCACCTCATGGTACAAACACACCAGTATCAACGGCGGCGTCAGCGCCACAGACGTAAACGAACTGGCCGTTGTCCCGGCACGGCTGTTGCCCTCTGCCGTCGTAACCACCGTGACGCCGCTGGCCCACAGGCGCATGGCTACTTTGATGTCATCAGGGGTGACCGTCATGACTGTTTTCCCTGTTATATTGTCGCTTTCCAATAACACAGAGTGTAGTCAACACATGTAAGGCACCCATGAGAATTTATTAGGCTAGCAGCAGATGGCGCAGCGCAGGTACGATATCCGCTAGCGTAGTTACCCGCTCTGCAAACACCCCCCGGCCTGCGCCAATGGCCAGCAGCGGCACATCGTTTTCAGTGTGCTGCCGGATGCTCACATCTTCCATGTTGCCGTGATCGCTCGTGACAACAATTAAACCCGCTTCATCATCCCAGGCAGGCAGCAGCCCGGCCATCACCGCGTCGAACGTCTCTAACAGGCTGATGCCATCTTCTAGCGGCCCGCGATGCCCCACAAAATCCGTAAAGAAGTGCGATACCATCGCAAAGTCGTAGTCACCTGCGAGCGCAGCCAACCGCTCCCCGCTGGCCTGTGACGACAGAAGCGGCATGTCAGCAAAGCCGAGATGCCGCCGCCAGCCCATACTCGTCCAATCTGCGCTGATGGCCTTCCCAGCGCGTAAGTCGTCTGCTGTTCGCAGGGGTAGGCCCGCGTCCATTGCCGCCCGCTGGAAGCTCGACGGCAGTGTCTTGCCGCGCTCAATGTCATGCAGTTGGAACGGCGGGTAAGCCGTTAGCAGCGCGGCCTGTTTGCCAGCCGCCACCACCTCCCGGAAAAAGCTGCCCTGCGCCACAATCTCACGAGTCGCCGCGTTCGGTTTAGGTCCGTAGTGCTTGCCCGTCAGCGCGGGGACGTTTTTGCCCGTGATGATCGTCGCGTGGCCCGTGCCACTCTGCGGGCGGCCTGCTACGCCCATGCGCGGGTCTATTGGCCGAAACACCGCCCGCTCGCTCACCTGCCGCCCAATGCCCGCCAGCCAGCGTTTGCCGTTCGTTAGCCCGGTGAGTGTGGGCATATTCGCTACTGAAAACGGATTTACGTCCGGGTTACCCGCTCCAAGACCAATACCATCCAAAAAGATCAGTAGAACGCGCATCAGTCGCCGTACTGCACAATAAACGGGTTGGTGCGCCGCTCACGGCCTATCGTCGTCTCATCCCCATGACCGGGCAGCACCCGCACATCATCATCCAAAGGCAGCAGCTTCGTTTTGATGCTGTTCATCAGCACCGCCAAACTGCCGCCCTCTAAGTCTGTACGTCCAATTGCCCCGGCGAACAGCGCATCCCCACTAAAAACCGTCTTTTCGCCTGCAAGCAAAAAGCTCAGGTGCCCCGGCGCATGGCCGGGTGTGTACAGCGCCCGCAGCTTGATCCCATCCAGTTCGACAGTTTCCTCATCTGCCAGCAGCCTGTCTGGCTCCGCCGCCTTCGGGAAGCGCTGCCCCACAAAGCGCACGCCCGTCTCCGGCAGGTGATCCAGGTACGGTGCCGCCTCACTGTGGATGTAAAACAGCGCTCCCGTCTGCTCGACCAGTTCCGCACTGGCCAACACATGATCGAAGTGCGCGTGCGTTGCCAGCACCAGCCTGATCGTCCAGCCCGCTGCCTGGGCCATTTCGACCAGCGTTTGTGCCTCATCTACCGGGTCAATCAGAACCGCGTTGTTCGTGCTGGTGTCTGCAACAAGGTAAGCGTTCGTTGCGACCATCCCCAGCGTTGTCCATCGGATTTCAATACTCATCCCTAAGCTGCCTCCGCTATCGCTACGGCTGCGCGTTTGCGCCGCAGCAGCACCCGCACCATATCCCAGATTTCATCCATGCGCAGCAGCGCCGCCATCCCAGCAAACACACCTGCACCCGCCAGCGTCATCACCCCAACCTGCACCAGCGTGAGCAACCGCCCCTGCCCGGTGAGTCCGGCAGCGTCCCATACCGCCCCGATAGCCATCACAACCGCGCCCATCACAGCACTCGCAATCAGTGTTTTAGCGACTGTGCCGCCCAACGCCTCCCGCACAGACCAGTTCCAGCGCCCACGCAAAATGAAAATCAACACGCTAATTTCAAACGTCACCCCCAGCGAAAGCGCCAGCGCCAAGCCGCCAACGCCCATATCAAACACGGTGCCCGCACCCACCCAAACGCCGCTCAGCACAATCGCCAACACCACATTGACCACCGCGCCAACCAAAGCTGCCCACAGCGGCGTCAGCGTGTCCTGGTCAGCATAGAAGCTGCGGGCTGCAATCTCCAGGATGGACATGACAATGATGTTGAGCGCGAAAAACTGCAACGCGCTGTACACCAGTGCCGTCGCAGACGCATCAAACGCGCCACCCTCTAAAATGCTAATCAACGGACGGCCCACCACAATAAAGCCCACCGCTGCCGGAATCGTAGAGATCAGGATGAACTTCATCGCGCCCGTCATCGCGTTGCGCTTGCTCTCGTCGTCGCCCGCCTCACTGAGTGCGGCCAACGTCGGGAAGATGACCACGCCCAACGCCGTACCCAGCAACGTTTGCGGGATTTGCGTCAGCCGCCAGCCCCAGTCCACCGCACTGATGGCACCTTCACCCAGGCGGTTAGCTAAGTTATTCATCAGCGCAAAATTGAGGTAGAACACACCCAGCCCGGCGATGCGCGGCAGCATCAGCCGCACCACGCGCCAGAACACCGGACTCGTGTATCCCAGCGAAGGCCGCCAGCGGGCGTTGTAGCGGAACAGCGCCGGAATCTGCACGGCGAAGTGCAGCAGCGCACCCAGCACGGCCCCCCAAGCCAGCCCATAGATGCCCAGCGGCCCCGTCAGGAAAATGACGCCGATGAGAATACCCACGTCAAACATGATTGGCGCGAGTGCGGGCGACAGAAAGTGATGATGGCTTTGCAGAATATCTGCCGAAATGCCGCTAATCGTGAAGATCAACGTACTCAGCAGCAATATCCGCAGCATATTCACCGCTAACTGTTGAATATCCGGCGGCGAGGCAGGCATATACACCACACTCACCAGCCACGGTGCCACGATGAACGCCAGCACACTCACCACAAACGAGAAGATAAAGATCGAGTTCACCACCTGGCTTGCCACATCCCAGGCGTTGTCATAATCGCCTTTGGCCAGCATCCCACTAAAAATGGGGATAAACGCATAGCCCAGCGCCCCGCCTGCGATTAACGTAACGATGAGTTCCGGGGCGCGGTTGGCGCTCACAAAGGCGTCGTATTCCGCACTGATGCCAAAGCGGTTGGCGATAATAAACGTCTGCACCAGACTGATAACCTTCGCCGTTGCAAAGGCCGTCACTACCACCAGTGTAGAGCGAGCAATGCGGCTTTTCGCCTTTTCGCGTGCTTCGCTCACTGCCGGGTTCAGCGTCGCATCCGTCTCAACGGCAGCCTGTGTCTCTGTCGGATAGGTTGCCATCGCTAACTCACCCGCTCAAGGGCAGTACGGGCTACTTCAAAGCTGCTGTTCTGCTGAATTGCCTGACGGAAGGCCGCCGCCGCTTTGCTGCTCTCGCCCTGTGCTTCATACACACGCCCCTCCCAGTAGAAGGTTTCTTCCACGTAGCCATTGCCCAACGTGGTAATGTTAGATTCCACCAGCGCCAGCACATCACTATAGCGGCCCGTCTCGAAGTACGCCTCGAACGGTTCAAACTGATACCACAGCATCCGCCAGGGCAGGCCCTTCAGCCGTGCCTGGTCGAACGCGCTGGCCGCAGCCTCATAGTTGCCCAGGCGCGTTTGCGCCTTGCCGATGTTAAACCAGGGATAGGGGTTATTCGGGTTTTCACGAGCTTCTCGCTGCGCCGTTGCCAGCGCGACCTCATGAGCGCCGTCTGCCGTTTCTAACTCACCCAGGATGTCCATAACAACCTGTTCGCGCTCTGGCGGATAGAATACGATAAACGTGCGGCTGAACTGCTGCCAGTCGCTGTCAAACTCGCGGTAGCTTTCTGGCAAACCCTGGTCGCTGGGGATGTAGCTATCAAACACGTAGAAGGCCCCCACTGCGTCATCGTAGCCCACCACCGTTTGATAGTGGCCTAACCAGTCGTTACCCTCCGGTGCGTAGCCCAACTCAATCATCACGGGGAACTCCGCTGCGACGAGCCGTTTGAGCGTGGTCACATCCCCGCCGATGCGGTACAGCGCCCGCACCTGCGTCTGCGCGTTGACGAAATCCACAATTTCGTCAGGGCTAACGTTTTTGTCCTCACGCCCGCCGCGCAGGAATCTTTGGGCATACGCCTGATCCTCGCGCCAGCCGTAATAACTTAAAGACATGGTTGCGTTGGCCGGGCCGCAGTTGTTCCACGTTTGCGTTATATACTGGAAGCCGAAGTTCCGCGCATTCGCAGGTGGGCGCGGCACATTCAAATCGGCCAGCACATCGGCTTGTGCAGCAGCAGCCTGCTGCGGGGGCGCGTCCGTCGACGGGGCTGCCGTGGGCACAGCCGTATTCATAGGCGTGGCCGTTGGCGGTACAGTCATGGTGGCGGTGGGGCCGGGCAGTGTGGGGGAAGGCAGCATCACAACCGCCTCCCCAGCAGATGCCTCGCCCTCTGCTTCGGCTTCCTCGGTCACATCCTCTGTAACGGCTTCGGTGGCAGCGGCTTCTTCGGTTGCCACTCCTTCGATGACAGGTGCCCCTAACAGGGCTTCCAGGGGCACACTGCTGGTCGCGGCGGCGCTTGGCATGGGGATGGTCGCGTCGGCATCGGGCCTGGGGGGCAGGATAACCTGCAAAATTGGGAACCGCTCCGAGTAGACGAACTGGTAGCGCGGCGGCACCCACTCCCTGAAGGCGTAAATGCCCAGCGGCACCGCAATCACCACCAGTGCCACGCTCACTACCAAAAATATAACCAGCCACCGGAGCAAGCGCGGTGGCGGCGCAACTTCATTCGAGTAGTACACAGACGGTCTTTGGCTCATTAGCTCATATCTCCGCTGGCATTCAAAGCATTTTCCCAGATAGCGTACCCAACAGGGTGCTTTACCCCGGTGGAAGTTTCCAGACGCGGTTGCCCTACGCTGGTTGTGCGCGTGGGCCACTGTTACAATGTGTGCCGATTATGGTCTGAGATGGGTGACTTTTCCATGCAGAAGTACCTCAACCGCCTGATTGCCGGGTTTGCGCTCGCATTCGTTATTTATGCCGTCTACCTGTTTATTGCGGAAACACGCTCAAGTGATAGCGCTTTCAGCTATCTGCCCACGTTCCCTACAGCGATGGTGCTGCCGCTCATCTCCATTCAACTGGTCATGGCCTTCTTGCGCTGGGTGGAATGGCATTACTACCTGGGCGTGGTAGACGCCCGCCGCAAAATATCCGTCTTCGACAGCATGGTGCTGCAATTTGCCAGCTTCACAATGGCCGCCAGCCCCGGTAAAGCCGGGGAGTTGCTCAAATCTGTCGTGCTGAAGACCAAAACAGGGACGGATGTAGCCCGCAGCGCCCCAATCGTACTGGCAGAGCGCGTCGTGGACGGTATCGCGGTCATCATCATGCTGGCCACTGCGGTGCTGCTGGGCGGGGATGCGACCAATTTACAAGCATGGCAGCGCAACGCCATATTGCTATCGGCAATGCTGCTGGCAGGTGGGCTGGTCGTGGTACAAATCAAACCGCTGGCGTACTTCTTCCTCAACCTGCTGCCGCACATCCCGCTGGTGCGCCGCGCCCACACCGCCCTGGTCGATTTCTACGAGAGCAGCCGCGAAATCTTCCATTTGCGGCACGTCATCCCGATGGTGACGGTTGGTTTTGGTGTGTATGGCCTGGCTTCGCTCAGTTTGCTGCTGATTATGGTCGGCTTCGGAGCAGACTTCTCCTGGCCGCTGTATTTGCAGGCGGTCATCATGGCGGGTGTATCCGCAGCAGTGGGTGCCCTCAGCGGCTCACCCAACGGCGCAGGCGTGACGGAGGGGTCTACCCAGTGGATTTTGATGAGTACACTTGGCTACAACGCCGGGTTAGCCCTGGCTATCGGCCTGCTGCACGGCTTTTTTAACAAGTGGTTCCGCGTCTTCTTCGGCATGATCGTCGGGGTCATCTTCCGCAAGCGTTTATTCATGCCGTCTCTGCAAATCGAACTGGCCACCGCCGAAGCCAACACAGACGCACCAGCCGCCCCAGAACCTATCCCATCCCGCTAACCGGACCCAAGAACCCCAATGACTCAAACCACCTGGAACGTCGAACTGCACAGCCACACCCACTGGTCAACCGACTGCCTGACCCGCTTTGAAGAGATCATTACCATTTGCCAGCGGCGCGGCGTGGACAAAATCGCCATTACCGACCACAACACCGCTGACGGGGCGCTGGCCTTCCAGCAAATAGCACCACAGTTGGTCATCGCCGGGGAAGAAATTTTTACCACAAAAGGCGAACTGCTGGCCTACTTCGTAACGGAAACCATCCCACAGGGGCTTACACCAGAAGAAACCATTAAGCGCCTGCGCGATCAGGGGGCCATCATCAGCGTCTCGCACCCGTTCGACCGCAATCGCAAAGGTGCCTGGAAGCAAGAAGACCTCGACGCCATCATTGACCAGGTAGACGCCATCGAAACGTTCAATGCCCGCTGCCTTAGCGCTGCCGAAAACGAGGCCGCCCTCAAATACGCTAAGGCCAATAACCTGTGCGGCACCGTCGGCTCTGACGCGCACACGCCAATGGAGTATGGAACGGCAACCCAGCGCATGACGCCCTTCACCAATGCCGACGAGTTCCGGCAGGCTTTAGCACAGGCCCAACCCCTCACCGCCCTCAGCCCATTTTATGTGCATTTTGGCAGCAAGTTCGCCAAGTGGACCCGCGACCGGGGCTTCATCAGGCAGCCGCGTTAACCCTGGGCAACAGGGGTAGGCTGCGGCGTTAGCGGGTTTGCGTTGCTTTCCAGCGTAAGGATAAACCGCGCCGCCAGCATCGCTTCTCGCGCCACCCGCAGCGCGTGGTTGATGTCCTCGGTGTCTTCCAGAACCACCGTTACGATGACGTTCGGGCGTTGTTCCAGGATAAGAAATCCGGTAAACCATACCAGGCTGCTGTTGCCACTGTAGGCCACCGCTGCATGACCGCCCACGTTCAACTCCCCCCAGGTGACGCCGCTGGCCGTCCCCGTCGCAGCAGATTCGCGCATTAGCGCCCGAATTTGCTGCGCGGTCTGGGAAGTCATATAGGGCACCGAGGCTTGATAAGTCGCCTCTGAGCGCCATGCAGTGGCCTGTGGCGGGCGGGTGGCCTGCAAGACGTGTGGGATGGGCGTGTTGCCATTGTTAACGATGGCAGCCGTCACCGCATTGATCGCCAACGGTGACAAATTAAGCTCACCCTGCCCCAACACATTGCGGCGCAGCGTATCGTCACGAAGCACGACCCTGTTGGCCTCATCGTCGTCCGGCACAAAGCCATCCAATGTGGGCGGGGATTGCAGTTGCAGGTTATCGAACGTGGTCTGTAGGGACGCGGCGTCCAGTACAGGCGCAAGCTGAGCAAACGGATTCGGGCATCCGAACAAGAACGCCCCGCGCAAAATAAGTTCCCGCTGCGGGGGCCATTTAGCACAGCGCAGGTCAATATCATCTACCTGAACTACAGACCTACCGCTAGGGAACTGTGCATCAAGTGGCTGCCCCCTCGAAACCGCCTCAATTACCACGGGGAGCTGCATAATGCCCCCCGGCTGGTACTGGCCCTGCAAAGGCCGATTGAAAAATGGCTTCCCTGGCGCGTCTACCAGCGCGTCCCAATCTACGTCCAACGTGTTTGGGTTGAAGGTCGGGGCACTCACCAGCCCCATAACTTCACCATTAGGGACAGTCATCACCAAAACAGCCCCAGGTTGCCCGTCCATCGCGGCTGCAACCCGCCGCTGCACATTGAAGTCAATGGTCAGGCGCACGTCCACGCCTTCTACCGGTTGGCCCAATACCAACTGCTCAAACGTCGGTGGGGTTTCCGCACCGCTCAAAGGCACATCATAAGCGCCCTCTGCCCCAGCCGCGCCATACCGGTAGCTGTAGTAGCCCACCGCACTATACGTAGACGGATGCAAATAGGTACGTTGTGCAAAACCGCCGGGGGGCAGCATCGTAGACGCCAGCAGGATATTGCTCCGGTCATATAAGGTGCCGCGCAGCACAGACTGCTGCGCCTCCACACGGCGGGGGTTGTCTTCGCGGGCCATAAGCGGCTGCCGCGCAACCACACTGTAATACGCCGCCGCGACCAGGATCAACCCAAAGGCACCAAACATGAACAAAACAACTCGGTTGATCTCGCGGGCAAAGCCACTCATGGTCTACCTCCGTCACGTCTCCCGATGCGACAAGCGCAGCAGCAGCCCGATCATCATGTAATTGACCAAAAGCGAACTGCCGCCATAGCTCAAAAAGGGCAGCGTGACCCCCGTCAGCGGCAGCACGCGCAGCGTCCCCCCCATGATAAGCAGGCTTTGCAGCCCCAACATCGTGCTGATGCCCACCGTCAGCAAAGCGTAAAACGGGCGCTCTTGCTGCAACACCGCAATCCGAAAGCCACGCACCACCAACGCCAGCATCATGCCAACAACCACTGTAACACCCAACAGGCCCCACTCTTCGGCCAGTGCCGCAAACGCAAAGTCCGAGTGGGCAACCGGAATGTAGGTGGGCGTACCCTGCCCGGCCCCCTGGCCGAACACCCCCCCGGCGGCGAATGCCAGCAAGCTCTGCACAATCTGGAAGCCCTGCGAGTCGGACAGCGACCAGGGATCAAACCAGATGTCAAAGCGTACCCGCACCACTGCAAAACTGTAGTAGCCTACCACACTCGCTAACGCCGTCAGCACAGCCCCACCGATAACCACAATCAAGTTGCTGCTGGCCACATAGAGCAGCACCACAAACACGCCAAAGAATAGGGTCGCCGTGCCCAGGTCGCGCTGCCACACCAGGATAATAATCGACATGGCCCACATCAAGATCACCGGGCCGATGATGCGTGGCGACAGCAAGAACAGGTCACGCTCGCCCAGGTCAAGTCCCTCAGCCCGTAACGCCGGGTACTGCTCTGCAAGGTAGCTGGCCAAAAACGCCACTAAGATGATCTTGAGCAGCTCTGACGGCTGAAAAAACACCCGCCCGCCGCCCAGCCACAACTGCGGCGCAAACGACAGCCCCGACGGATTGGTGCCAAACAAAATCGTACTGACCAGCAGCAGCAGCCCAAACACCAGCATAATGTAGCGATATTCGCGCAGCCAACGCAGCGGCTCTGGCCGGATGGCGATGATTAGCATTACGGTTACTGACAGAATCATCCACAGCGTTTGCCGGTCAGCAAAGTTGTAGATCAGCCCGTCAGACAGGCGGTCAATCACCACCAGGCCCCAACCCGTTAGCAGCATCGGCAGAGAAAACAACAACGGGTCACGCCGGGGCAGTCGCGTTTCTAGCACCCACATCCCAAACAGGCTGCACAACACCCACACCGCCAGCATAATCCAGTCACCCAGCCTTACCCCGCGCGTCAACGCCAGCCCCAGCAAGCTCAACGCTATAAACACGCCACCCAAGCCAAGCATCAGGCGTTCGGTTTGCATCTGTGCAGACGCAGGCTCCCGGTGAATACTGAAGATCACGCGCAGGCGGGCAGGGTTACGCATCGTCGCTGAAGTACCTACCTGTGATGGCCAATGTGTTCTCGCGCTTCTCCGCCGGGATGCGATCCGGGCGCGTCATAATCGCGGAGGCCAGCGCATTGTGAACCGGGCGCTGTGTCGTAACGTCAATGTGCTGCACAGCGTGGGCCAGCGCCTTTTTCGCCAGGTCAATGTTGTGCTGTACTGTTTTCATCACCACATCCACCGTGACGGCCTCCTCAGTGTCGTGCCACACATCGTAATCTGTGATGTGCGCCATTACAGCGTAAGCCATCTCCGCCTCTGCCGCCAGGAATGCCTCCGGGCTGGTCGTCATCCCGATAAGGTCGCAGCCCCAGCCCCTGAACACATTGCTTTCGCCCTTCGTGCTAAAGCGCGGCCCCTCAATCGTAATGAACAGTCCGCCGTCGTGGGTGCTTGCCCCCGCAGCCCGCAGGCCATCCAGCAGCAGCCCGCGCAAATAACCATCAAACGGTTCGGCTACCGGCGTATGACCCACCAGCCCTTCCTCAAAAAAGGTGCGGCCCCGGTCCAGCTTGGTATTGTCATAAAGCTGGTCTGGCACAGCGATGTGCCCCGGTTCATAGTCCTCACGCAGCGACCCACACGCACTCACCGCCACAACAAAGCGCACACCCATCTGCTTGAGCGCGTAGATGTTGGCACGATACGGCACCGTGCTGGGCGTGTAGTAGTGCCCCTCACCGTGCCGGGGAATGAAAGCAACTTGTTTGCCGTGAATCGTACCCATCATCAGCGGTGCCGACGGTTTACCAAACGGTGTATCTACGTCCAGGGTGCGCTTGCCTTCAATTTCAGGCATAGCATACAACCCGGAGCCTCCAATGACGCCGATCTGGACATTTTCTGTCATGGGCAGTTTATCCCTGTTTTCAATTGGCGAATTAAATCTGCTTCATCTCAACACGAAAGTGGCGCGTGCCGATGTTGATGACATCACTATCCGTAATAATGACAGGCTGTGCCACCGGGATGCCGTTCAGGTTTGTACCGTTGCGGCTGTTGCGATCTTCCAACCACCACACCCCATCCCGCAGTAAGACGACGCAGTGTTCGCTGCTGGCAAACTGGTCATTAAGCTGGATCGTATTCGTAGGCGCACGCCCGATGCTTGTCACCGCCATTAACGGGAAGACATTCCCAGTTGCCGCATAGTTGCCATCAAACTCGCGCATCCCCACCAACTGGCCGTACACCCGCCGCGATGCCTCCACCTCCATAATGGCACTGCGATAATCTCGCCACATGACCACAAACAACACGCCAATAATCGCCAGCAGCACCACTGCTGACAGTACCCGCAGCACAAACAGGGCAACGGCCAGGGTCATCAGGCAGGGTCTTTCGGGTGGGGCGGCGCTCCGCGATTCGTCTGCTCATCTTCATCATCTTCCAGGTACAGTAAGCGGGTCTGGCCCACCCGGATGACATCCCCTGACTGCAAGGTGTGTTCCTGGGTCACCACATCGTTAACAAACGTCCCGCTGCGGCTCTGCACATCGAACAGGGTATAACTGCCGAAGCGCAGCCGAATTTGCACATGGTAACGCGACACACGCGGGTCATCCAACACGATAAGATTCTCCGGGTGGCGACCAATCGTAATCAACGGCTCCTCCAGCAAAATCGTGCGGTTGCCCACCACAAGCTGCGGCGCTTTCAGGTCATCCCGCGTTGCAGGCATGGAAACTGGCACCAAAACCGCCGTTGAATTCTGCGCGTCTACCATATGACTTGCTGTCACCCGGATTTCCCCGTTGTTCAGGGTGGCATCCGGCAGCAGTTCGATAATCGGTGACGCATCTAGCCGGTACCCCGCCTGTGTTGCCAGGCCCACGATGTGATCGCTTAAAAGTGCGGCCAACCCGGCCTGGTGTGACAGATGGGCCTGTGTTTCTGTACTTAACCGTATTTGATAGCTGTCTGGAGCAATGCGGCGGATGTCATCATCGCCAGGAACGCGCAGCTCGTCTTCCATTGACCGGGCAAGCTGTAGTGCAACATCCTGAGCGCGGATTTTACGCCCAAAAAAGCGGGCGAAAACCCCCTCGATGACCTTTTCTAAGTGTGCTTCCAGCTTTGCAATGTGTGTGTCTTTCATGATTGACATTATAGCCCACCCCAAAAAAAGCTGAAAAGGGGCACCCCACCAATTCGGGTACCCCTGCGTCTTCACCATTAACACATATTAAAGGCGGCTACGCAGCCCCCTCCGCAGGGTCAACCACGCGCAGCGGGTCAAACGGCGGGTCTAGCGGGACGTGTGCTGGCCAGTTATCGCGCCGCTCAATCTCATTGGCCTCGTCATTGGTCGTTTCTTCCAGCCAATCGTTAAACGCACTGTTCTTGGCCCGCTCAAACTCGTTTTCACTCAGTTCGCGTTCTTCACGGGCACGCACCTGAATGATGTGGAACCCAAAGTCGGATTCAACCGGCCCCACAACGGCCCCGATTTCCGCATCGACCACCGCATCGCGGAAGGCGTCAACATAGTTCACCGCAGGCGACCAGCCCAACTCACCGCCGCGTGCGGCAGAGCCGCCCGTGCCGTCCCCATTGTCAATAGATACCGCCTGCGCCAAATCAGCAAACGACTCCCCCGCTTCTAAAGCCGCGATGACCTCATCGGCTTCAGCCTGCGTCCCGACCAGAATGTGCCGCGCATTCACAAATGGTGCCATCGGGTCAACATCTGTCGTGACCTCATCACGCAGCGCTTGCAGCAGCACCTCAAACTCAAAGTAAGAGCGCACCACATCTTCACTCAAGCTCGCCGCTTGCCGTGCATCCTGATAGAACAGGTCAATCTGCTCAGTGAACTGGTCGCGCCGCTCCTCATTGGACGGCGTTGCCGTTGGCGTGTTTGTCGGGCGCGGCGTAGATGTTGGCACCACCGCATCTTCGGTGACATCAGCCGTGGCAGCCGCTACAACTTCTTCGGTTGCTTCCAGTGGGGTGGGGGTTGCGCTGGGTGGCGGGGTTTGTGTGGGTGTCGAAGACGGCGTGGGAGAGACAAACGGCGTTGGGGTGTTGGTAGCTGCTTCTTCCGTTGCTTCCTCGGTGGTGTCTGGTTCTTCAGTTACCACAACGAAATTGAAGAACTCCTCCACGCGCTCGTCCACGGCTTCAGCGTCAGCCGTCACCCCCAGGTCAGCCGCCGCCTGCCGGATGATCCGCTCATCAATCATGTCGTTCAGCACACGGCTGCCCAGCAGTTCGGGCTGTTGTGTGATCTCATTAAACTGCGTGCTGTACGGTTCCTGCTGCAAAATCTGATTGGGGTCAGAGATGAGGCCCAGCCCCTGCAAAAACGGAATGTCGTTGTAAAAACGCTGGTTGATAATCAACCGCTCCAGGCGCACCCGCTCCTGGAATTCTGACACACTAATGGCCTCACCATTCACGAAGGCCACCGCCTGCCGGGGCACAATCACCTGTTCCCACACAATGCCTGCAACAATCGAAACAGCCAGCAGCACCAACACTGCCCCCCCCCCAAACACGATAAGCCGCTGAATGTGCTGCTCACGTTGTTTGGGGTCTTTATAGTCACCAAGCGGGTTGGCAATACGCCTCAAAGGGCCGTCTTCCTGGCCCTCCCCTTGCTGTTGGGCTTCGTCCTGCTGGCGTGTTTGCTTCTTCTTGGGCTTTGGTAAGCCCGTCGTGTTTCGCTTTGCCATAGAATCCCTTTTGTGTTCGCACAAAGGGGCATGAAATCCATGCCCCTGACTATCTCTATCGCCCTAATTCGCCCTTGTGGGTTATTCGTCGTCTGCTACGAAAGGCAGCAGCGCCATGTGCCGCGCCCGCTTAACTTCTTGGCCCAACTGACGCTGGCAGCGGGCACAGTTACCCGTCTGGCGGCGCGGCTTAATCTTGCCCATTTCGGTGATGTAGCGCTTCAGCGCATCCACATCCTTGTAATCGAAGCAGCGGCCTTTGGGGCAGTAAGAGCGCCCCCGGCGTCCGCGCCGTCCCGCACCCCCGTCACTGGGGCGGCGCGACGAGCGGTTATCGTCACGATCCCGGCCACCAAACCCTCTGTTATCACGGTCGTTGTCACTCATCAGTAACCTCCTGACTATCTTCGGGTGTATTATTTTCTACTAGAAAGCGTAGTCATCTTCGTCTCGCTCATAGCCACCGTCATAATCAACGGCGGGCGTGTCTTGGGCATCGAAGGGAATCACGTCGTTAGCGACGATTTCCGTGCGGACATGCCGGGTGCCGTCGGCGTCTTCCCAACCGCGTGTTTGCAGCCGGCCTTCGATGTATACCGTGTGGTTGCGATGAAGCCGTGCTTTGCACCATTCTGCAATGTCGCCCCATGCCACGATGTTGAACCATTCGATTTCTTCGCGATGTCCGCCATCAGGGTTTTGCCAACTACGGCTGACGGCCACGTTAAAACTAGCAACGGGCCTCCCATTGGGGGTATAGCGCATTTCTGGCTCGCGGCCTACGTTACCAATAATCGTCACCTTATTCAGACCACGTGTCATTTCAACTCCTACGTTGTTTTAGTAGGGGTTCCTTCTTCATCCTGGCGCACCACCATATACCGCAAAATCGACGATGACAGCTTCAGGTTCTGCTCGATTTCCGACAGGCCCGCCGGGTCAATATCAGCGTACATAAACACATAGTAGCCATCCCGCTGCCCATCAATTTCGTAGGCGAGGCGGCGTTGGCCCCAACGGTTGATAGCGCTGACTTTACCGTAATCGTCAGCCTCGACCCAGGTTTGCACCTGGTCAACGGCCTCGTCAATCACAGCCTGGTTTGGGTCCATCTTAACGATGAACGCCAGTTCGTATGCTCTCTGCATGGTATTGGAGTCCTTTCCTCGGGTTTGCCCTGCACAAATCATGGGTGTGAATACAGAGCGGAAAGAGCGATAGGCTTTAGGCGATAAGCATACTACAAAAAGTCCTAGCGTCATTCAAGGGACGGTGGTGCCGCTCTCGTCATTACAGTTGGAAAATGAAGAAGATAGCCCCAGTAAATTAACGACCAATAAGCACAAACGCCCATTATACCACGTCAACTCACCGACTTCTAACCAGAATTTCATCCGAAAATGCTAGGCGCGAACTGGCCAGCGCCAGTGCCACCGTCAGCCAGAACAGCGTAATCGGTGCCTGAAAGTCCAATCGGAAGAAGTACAGGTCCGCAATGCTGGTGGTCAATACCGTGAACAAGGCCGCATGATAACCCAACAAAATCGAATTTAACTCGTCATCGTCACGGGCACGCTGCCACGCCCGCCAGCCATACCCAAACACAAACGCCATCGTCAGCAAAAACAGCCCCAACCCGATCAAACCCATCTGGTTTGCCATAATCAGGTACATGCTGGCCACACTGGTATACACATCAGCCGTTGGCGTGCCGGTAAACCCCACCCCAAAAAACGGGTACTGCTGAATCAACCGCAGCGAGTCGCCATACTCGCCCAGCCGCATCAACGTGGCCGGGTCAGCCTCGCGCCCGGCAAATGCAGACGCGAACCGCTCCACGTAAAAGCGCGTTTGTGGCAGCGAGAGCAGCAGCGCCACCCCAATGCCCATCACGATAAACAACTGCCGGTAGCGCAGCGCGGCAATCAACACCAGCCCCGCACCAAAGCCCACCAGCGCCGCCCGGCTAAACGTTAAGATCATAGCGACCACGACCACACTCCACACCGCGAACGTCAGCCAGCGATATGGCAGCACAGGCCGCCTGGCAAAGATTTGCGGCGTAATCATCGCCGCAAGCAGCGCCAAAGACCCACCCAACACATTCGGGTCAACCCAGGTGCCAATCGCCCGCTCCGCCAGCGCCGGGTTATCCTCCACATAGCGGATGACCCCGCCGTTGGGATAGCCAATCCGGGCCAGCCGCACCAGCAGCCGCTCTACAAGGTTATCTGGCAGCAGCCACAAAAAAATCGCCAGTGCCGCTTGCGCCCCCACCAGCAAAATCACCAGCAGCACCAGCCGCCGCAGCGTGGCCGCATCCCGGCAGATGTCCACGAGGATGACCACAAGACCGATTGCCAGCAGTGTTTCGGTAAATTGGCGCAGGATGTTGTTGGTCAATGAGCCGTAGCGCAGCCCCAAAATGAACGCCAACACGAAGTAAGCCGTATAGACCAGCACCATCAAATGCACCGGGGACGATTGAAAGTCATGGCGGCGGCCCGTAATCCACTGGAGCAGATAGACCAGCACGAACACACCCAGGGCCGCATCTAGCAGCGTCGGCGTAAGAATAATCTTGAAGGGGAACGTGCCAAAGGGCAGCAGCATCAGCGTAACCAACGTGCCATATAGCGCGGCGCGGGCCTCCGTGAGCACATACACCGCCCCGAATCCACCCACCAGCGCGGCCACCGTCAGCACCGGCCCGATGTACGCCAGCATCAGCCCCAACAATGCGCCAATCACGCCCACCGCAGCCCCTACGCCCACCGCGTACCAGCGCCGATCAAGGTTCAACAGCCAATCATGTACCGGATTTGTTGTCGTTTGCATTCCGCCTCACTCCCCCCGCAACTTCTACGATGCCGACGATGCCAAGCAGCGCCCATGTGATGCTGCTCAGCACTGCCCCAATGATAAACGTCAGCGGGCGATACATCAGCGCCAGGGTATGCTCACCCGCCGGAACCACCACCGCCGTAAAACCACCATAGGCCCGCAGCAGGTCTACGGGGTTCCCGTCCAAATGCGCCTGCCACCCCGGATAGTGCGGGTGCGCCAGTGACAGCACCGCGTTTTCAGGCGCGTCCACCTGAATCTGGATGCGCTCCGGGGCAAACGCGATAATTTCAACCGCGCCGCCTGGCGGTGGGTCGCCCGGCAGTGTCCGCGAGGGCACCCCCGCCACAATCACCGACGCTCGCGGGTCGTAGCGCGGGTCGGCCAGCAGTGACCGTGCGAATGCGTCGCTGTCCACCACATCCGCCTGATAGACCAGCAGCGCAAACGGGCGCGGGTCATCCAGCCTGTGCAAAAACACAGGCCCAAACCGGTCTGCGCCTGTGGTGACGACGTTACTGGCCACTGGCAGCACATCGCGCCCACTGTAGACGTATTCAACCGCGTTCAGCTCCCAAAACAGGGGATTGGTTTCAAAGTCCGCAGGCGTGGCGAAAGGCGGCTGCTGCAACTGATACAGCCCATCCAAAAACAGCGGACTGATGCCCCGCGCATCATACACCCCGTACAGGCTACCATAATTATCTGTCAGCCCTCGAAAGCCGTCCACACGCGCCACATCCGTTTCGCTATCCGGCTGCACGGGTTGAACCAGCGGCGGCGCGGCGATAGATAGCTGCTGCGCTGGTGGGATGTCGTCATAGTTGCTATTAGCATCCATGTTCACGCTGAACAGGTCAAACATCAGCACGACCAAAAGCGGCAGCACCGCCATTAATCGTTTCACCTGCTGGCTAAGCAGCCACACCCCCGCCGCATACGCCGCCGCCGCCACGATAAACGCAAACGCCACCGGGCCGATGACCTCGCCGTACTGCTCCCGGAAGCCAAGCCACAGTATTGCAACAAAAAAGAACGCCGCCCCCGTTAACATCACAGTGGCCAGCAGCAGCCGCCGAAACAGCAGCCCACCCCGGTGAACCTCATCGCGCAGCAGCCCGGCCAACCCCATCCCTGCCAAAATCGCCAGACTGTTCGCTACAAGGTATGCTGCCCGCTCCTGCCCCCGAAAAAAGCGCAGTCCAGGCAGTAAGTTGTACAGCGACGGGAAGAACGCGCTGTTGCCGCCAAAACTCAACAGCAGGCCCGCACCGGCCACCACAAACCAGAACCCCGTCCGGCGAAAGGGCAGCCGCAGCGCCGTGATTGCCAACAGCAGCCCCACAACTCCCACATACAACGGTGAGAACAAGCTCACCACACCGGGATACACAAACTGGATTATGTCCTGAATCGGGAAGCCGTTGCTCTTGGCTGTGTAACCAAGCCCAGCACGGGCGGTGTGTGCCAGGTACTCCACGCCGGGGATGAACGTCACCGCTGTTGCGCCAAATGTAATGACACCAACCAGCACCGTTCCCAATGCAACACGGCGTAGCGCCACCCGCCACCCATCGCCCAGCAGGGCACACCGCCACGCCAGATACGCTACCACCAGATACGTCAAAAACCACGATGTTTGCGGGTGCCCCGCCAGCCAACTCAGGCCCAGCGCCGTTCCGGTCAGCGTAAGTGGCAAACCCCTTACCCGATTATCCTGTGTCGCTTCATGCACACCCATCACCGCCAACGGGAGCCACACACCCGCTTCGAGCAGCGCGAGTTGCAGCGGCGGGTACCCGGCCAGATACCCACTGTAGCCACCTACGATTGCCGCCACCAGCCCCCCCAACACACGGCCTGTCATCCGCCGGACGAGCGCGAACATGCCCAGCGTATACAGCAGCACATGCGCGATAGCTTCCAATTCCAGCGCGTGATAGCTCCAACCGCCTGCTGCCGACGCCAGCGCAATCGTCAGCAGGCGCGGCGGATAAAACACAGCCGCTTGCGTATCCGCAATAAAGGGGAGGCCACTGTTGTTATATGGGTTCCACAGCGGCACCTCACCCCCCATGAAGCGCTCGTACTGGTACGCGCCAAACGCCACAAACTGCCCGCTAAAATCCCCCTGCTTGAACGACGCTTTGTCGGCGTCAATTGGCGTCAGCACGCGCCAGAAGAACAGCCCCCACAGCAGCACCAACACTGCAACCGCGATGGCATCCGGCGAGATGCGTTTACTCATCGGGCAGCACCAGCACCCGGCTTAAATACTTGAAGTTATTGGCCATGCCGCCATCTGGCGTGACCACACGCAGCCGCGAGAAGCCCCCGTCGTCGTCAGCGGTATACAGGCCCACCTCAAACTCGTAGGGCATCGGGTTCGCCTCATCGGATACGGTGAATGTGTGCGTGTCTTTGATGATGTCACCCACTGCCCAACCGGATGTAGGCCGCGTCCATTCAACGGGCTGCGCGTCAGACCCGCCCACAATCGTGAACGTCGCCGCGTCAATAATGTGCGCGAACACCACATAGTCTTCATCCACCGGGCGCAGTGCCCGCCAATACAACGTGACCTGCATTTCTTCACCCTGCTGCGGGGTGAGTGTGCTGTACTCGTACCCCACCAGTTCGATCAGGTTTGCAAAGTTCACACTGACGGGGTTGGGTACATCCAGGTCACTGGCATTCGGAAGGAGCTGCACCTGCCCAATCCGCACCCGTCTACGGTCGTCGCGGGTTCGCACCGGGCTGTCCCCATCCTCACGGTGCTCCATTCGCTTGCCCGTTTCAAGATAATACCACCCCATCATCACATCCAACGTCATCGGCGCGTAGGCGGTGTCTGGCACGTAGATCGCAACCGGGTTGTGCCATGCCTGGCGCAGTGGCAAGTCAGTCGTGGCAAACAACCCGCGCCCCGGGTAAACGTCACGCTGCGCCACAATTACGCCATCTGGCGACACGAGATGCACATACATGCTCCAGTCCAGGTTGAATTCCTCAATAACCTGCCAATCCACGTTCAGCAGCACATACTCACCGGGCCGGGCTGGTGCCCGCTGCACCCCAACATCTATCATCGCCACCCTGCCGATTTGACCGTCTTCGTCCGACCGAAAAACTGTCAGCAGTCGCCCGATGTACTCAGGCAGCGGCGGCGGCTCATACGTGGGCGCAATGAGTACATGCGGCGTCATCACGGCCACCGCCGCGAAAAAGCCCACCGCCCCACTCGCAATGAAGTAGCGGCCCTGGCTGCGCAGCGGCCAGCACAGCCCAACCGCCATCCACAAGGAGAGGCTGCTCAGCGCCCCAAACACCAGCCGCCCCTGTGATGCCGGGGTGATCGCCGTCCAGCGCAGATAGGACACAAACGTGATAACCACCCACACCAGCGGCACTGCCGCCGCCAGCCACCAGCGCCAGGACTGCCGCCGTGTGGCAATCAGGTAGGCGATGTAAACCAGCGCACTCAGCAGGGCCAGCCCGCCAATCGTGTTAAACGTGATGTACACCCAATCGGCCAGCGGCACATTGACCCCACCAAAAAAGCCCCAGTATGCCTGCAAAAAGCTGTGCCGCTCTGCCCATAGCTGCGCCGCATTCGCCGGGACGAGCCGCCGCCCGACCGTATCCAGGAAGGTTGTCAGCCCGGTGGGGTCGCCATAAAGCTGCCAGTTGCGGATGTACCACCACGCCGCAATCAGGTTTGTCAGCCCACCACTGACCAAGCCACCCATCACAAACGGCTTCCAGTCACGGTAGCGCACGCTCAACAGCGCCAGCACCGCTGCCACCACCAGGATTAAAAACGCGATGTTGCCCTTAGCCAGCAGCCCGCAGCCCATCAACACACCCACCAACACATAATCACGCAGCCCAGGCGCGTTGTCACGCTTGAGCAGCCACACCAGCACCAACGTGATACTGTTGCCAAGCAAATTGCTCAGCGCGTCATTGTTCACCGACCCGTGAATAAACAGGAACATCGGTAAAAACGCGACCAGTGCCGCCGCCACCAGCGCGACCTCCGGCCAGTCGTCAAATACCTGCCGTGCCAGCGCATACGTGACGATCACCGTGCCAGTGCCCATCAACACGGACATAAACCGCACCAGATGCACCGCCAACGCCGTGCCCTGCCAGGGAAACGCCTCTAACTCCGGGCGATGCACTATCATGTTGACGTTGCCATCAGGCCGCACCACGCCGATGTCCGCGTGGGGGTTCACGCGCCGCACCTGGTCCATATCCGACGTGTCAATCCAGAAGGTGAGCGCCGCCCCCAGCATGTAATACAGCGGCGGTTGGCTGCCTTCCTGACGCCAGGGGCCGGGGTTCTGCGGATTTTGCACGGGCAAGCTGCCATTATCCGCAATGTATTTCACCATCGGGTAGTGCCACAGCTCATCACTCACCTCGAACAACGGTGATGTGACGCTGTAAATACTTGCCAAAACAGTGTAAGCAATCACGATGATGGCTAGCAGCAAACGGTAGACGCTCAAGCGAAATCCTCAGTGACCTGTTGGTATATGGTTTCATACGCGCTGACGATGCGTCCCCAGCTAAATTCACGGCTGAGTGCCAGCGCCCCCTCACGCAGCTTCTGATTGAGGGCCGGGTTGTTATAAAGCTCAGCCAGAGCGGCGGTCAAGGCCAGAACATCGTTCGGCGGCACTAGCAGCAGGTTTTCACCGTTGATAAACGCAGGTACATCCACACCCGGCTGCGTGGTGACAACCGCCGCCCCGTGATGAATCGCCACGATCATGCTGCTGCGCCGGTAAGACGCCCCATCCCGAAACGGCATCACCACTGCGTCCGCTGTGGTCAGGTAACCGCGCACGTCGGCCTCACCCACAAACCCCGTCCAGTGAATACGGTTCGTCAGGCCGTAGTCGGCAATCAGCATGTCGATTTGCTTCGCATACGGGATGTTGGTGGGGTCACTCGTGCCGATGCGATCCCCAACCATCAGCAACCGCGCCGTGATGCCGCGCTCACGCAGCCCGACCATTGCCGCCAGCAAATCCTCCAGGCCCTTCACACGGTTCACAAACCCGAAAAACGCCAGCACCGTGTCATCCCGCCCCGCCCCGACGAACGCCCGCGCATCTACATTAGACGCAGCCTCTACCGTCACGTTGCTGCCTATCGGAATCAGCGCACAGTGCTTGTGAAACGCCAGCCGCGCCGCGTCCTCTTGATTGGTGGGCACGACCCCCGCCGACGCCCGCGCCAACCGCATCACAATCCAGTCGCGCAGCGGCCCCGCCTTGGGGAACAAGTACGGAAAGCGCAGGTCATGGAATGTCGTCACCAACGGCGCAGTCTTCCGCAGCAACTCCGGCATGTAGTGAATCCACGGCGACATGCCATAGGCCGCCGTCTGATAGTGCATGTTGACCACATCCAGCCGGTTTGTACGCGCCCAATCTGCTACAAGCTGCATCGCACCCCATCGCCAGCGTGTAACCGCCGCCGCCAGTTCAACCCCCACGACTTGCTCACTGGCCTGTGTGTTGGTCAACACATGTACACTGTGCCCGCGCCGCGCCAGATATTCGGCCAGCACCCGCGTCTGCGTACTGATGCCGCCCTGCATCGGCGGGTATTCACCGCTAATCAGCCCAATCCGCATGACCTTACTCACTTCCGGCAGGCCGCAACCCGTGCCGCATCACCTGCCAGTAGACGTTCACACGCTCCCGGCGCATACTCGGCTTATGACGCAGCCCCCACTTGACTGACTCAACCGCAAGTTGCCACCCGAACATCGTGAGCAGGAACACGCGCAGCAGCCCAGCCACCCCCGCCCCGTGATGTTTACGCAGATAGCGAATTTTGCTCTGGTTAAAGTAGATGTGCTTGCGTGCCGACGCCTGATCGGTGCTTTTGCCGCCGTGATGTACCACTTGCGCCGCCCCCAAATAGACGACCCGCCACCCGGCAGCTTTAGCCCGCTTACACCAGTCCAGTTCCTCGAAGTACATCACATAGCCGGGGTCCAGTTGGCCCACCTGCTCATAGACCTCGCGCCGCGCCATCAATGCGTGCCCCTGTATCCAATCCACATTAAGCGTGTCACCGTCACCCGCCTCCGTGACGTAGTAACGCTGCATCATCCCCACCGGGGCCAGCGGTTGCAGCCATGTACTCTCAAAAAACGCCGTCCCCACCGTTGGGAAGCGCCGCCGCGAGGACTGTGTGCTGCCATCCGTATTAAGCGTGTGCGGCCCCACAATGCCCACGTCCGGGTTCACATCCAGATAGGTGACCATCTGGTGCAGCATACCGGCAACAACTTCGGTGTCCGGGTTGAGCAGCAGCAGGTGCCGCCCTTCCGCTGCTGCCAGCCCGATATTGTTCCCCCGCGTAAAACCCACATTCTGCGATTGGGCCAGCAGTTTCACCCAGGGGTAATGCTCACGCACCACCGCAACGCTGTTATCACCACTTGCGGAGTCAACAACAATCACCTCAAGTGACAGGTCAGCCCGCGTGTTAGATATGCTGTCCAGGCAGGCGGCCAGCAGGTCAGCCACATTCCAATTGACAATGATGATCGAGAGGTCAGTCACGGAAACAAGGTTACACGATTAGAGCGCTGGCAGCCGGAACAGGCGCTCTGCATTGGCGGTGGTATGTTCAGCCATATTGTTTGTGGAAATCTGGTGGAGTGCCGCCAACCGGTCTACAATCAACGGGATGTAAGCAGGTTCGTTGCGTTTACCCCGGTGTGGGTGCGGCGTCAGGAACGGCCCGTCGGTTTCAACCAAGATGCGGTCAAGCGGCAGGCCCGCCGCAATGTGCCGCAAATCTTCCGACTTTTTGAACGTGAGCGGCCCGGTAAAGCCCAGGTAGAAGCCCGCCGCCAGTACCCGGTCAGCAACAGCCTGCGGCGCACTGAACGAGTGCAGCACCCCCGCCCGCCCCTTGAGCGAATCTGGCAGCGTTTTGGCCCAGTTTTCTAATATCGGGATCACATCCTCGCTGGCCTCGCGGTTGTGGATAATCACCGGCAGTTCCAGTTCAGCCGCCAGTTCAAGCTGGGCCTCAAATGCCTCGGCCTGCTTCGCCTTCGGTGATTTGTCCCAGTGGTAATCCAGTCCAATCTCACCAATCGAAACAACCTTCGCCTCAGAAGCCATCTCCCGGATTGACGCAAGCATCGCTGGGGTAAACGCCGCCGTGTCGTTCGGATGAAAACCAACCGCTGCATAAACGCCATCATACTGCTTCGCCAGGGCGAGGGCCTGTTGGCTCGTGTCAAGGTCAATGCCGGGGTTAATCACACGGGTTACCCCCGCGTCCGCCGCTCGCTGGATAACCTCATTACGGTCATCATCGTAACGCTCAAAGTTCAGATGGCAGTGTGTATCGACCAGCACCGTTTTCCCTTTGTGACTACACGCAATCGCCTACAGATTGTACTGCTCCTTGAGCTGCTGCATGTCGGCTTCAACCATCATTTGCACAAGCTGCTCAAACGTGACCTGCGGCTCCCAACCCAGGTTCTTACCCGCTTTGCTGGCATCGCCCACCAACAAATCAACTTCCGCCGGGCGCATAAAACGCGGGTCCTGCGTAACATAGTCACGCCAATTCAAATCCAGGCACGCAAACGCAATCTCCACCAGCCGTTCAACCGTGTGGGTGCGCCCGGTGGCAATCACATAATCCTCGGCAGTGTCCTGTTGAAGCATCAACCACATGGCCTTAACATAGTCGCCAGCAAAGCCCCAATCGCGCTTGGCGTCCAGGTTGCCCAGCGGCAGCGTCTTTTCCAGGCCCAGCTTGATCTTCGCCGCGTTGTACGTCACCTTGCGCGTGACAAACTCCAACCCGCGCCGGGGCGACTCGTGATTGAACAGAATGCCGCTGGTGGCGTGCATGTTGTAGCTCTCGCGGTAGTTAACGGTAATCCAATGACCATACACCTTGGCCACCCCATATGGGCTGCGCGGATAGAACGGGGTCGCCTCGCGCTGCGGCACCTCTTGCACTTTGCCAAACATCTCACTGCTGGAGGCCTGATAGAAGCGGGTTTCCGGGTTAACCTGCAAAATCGCGTCCAATATCCGTGTGACACCAAGCGCGGTCACGTCACCTGTAAACACAGCCTGGTTCCATGACGTTTGCACGAAACTCTGCGCTGCCAGGTTATACACCTCATCTGGCTTAGAGCGTTGCAGGGCCTTCATCAAACTGGCGGAGTCCAGCATATCCCCCGGTACCAGATGAATGTCATCTTGAATGTGGCGAATGCGTTCGTAATTCACCGTGCTGCTGCGTCGTACCAGCCCGAACACTTCGTAGCCCATCTCCAGCAAAAACTCTGCCAGATAAGACCCGTCCTGACCTGTAACACCTGTAATTAACGCCCGTTTCGTCATGAGTTACTCCACCGCCCTATTCACGACTGGCATATCTGCATGGCTAAGCAAATCAAACCTCCGACTCAGAAGACTGTGCCCGCGCTTCGGCTTCGGCCTGGGCCACCCGCGCCTGGCAGTCCGCATAAATGTCTCGCAAAGACGCTTCAAACGTCCGTTCTGGTACCCAACCCGTTGCATCGCGCAGCCGTGAGGCATCCCCTAGCAAAATGGGCACCGCCACAGGCCGCAGCCGTTCTGGCACTGTTTTGACTTCTATTTCTGCACCTGCAAAGCCCACCAATGTATCCAACAAGTGCCGGATGCTGCGCGCTTGCCCAGAGGCCACGTTGTAAATCGTGCCGGGGGTGCCCCGCTCAATGATAAGTCGATAGGCCCGCACGATGTCGCGCACATCGGTAAAATCGCGCTTGGCCGTCAGGTCGCCCACTTCAATCACGGGTGACTGCAATCCTGCCGTGATTCGGGCCACCTGCATCGCAAAAGCAGGCGTCACAAACCGCTCATCCTGGCCAGGGCCAAAGTGATTAAAGGGCCGCGCACACATGATGGGCAATTGGTGGCTATGGTGGTACTGCAAGGCCATCATCTCCTGCGTGACCTTGCTCACACTGTAAGGGCTGGTCGGGTGCGAAGCCAGGTTTTCGTGCATCGGTACCTGATCGGGCGATACTGCGCCGTACACCTCCGCCGAACTCACTGCCAGCATACGTGGCATGGGGTCCAACGCTAAGCACGCCAAAATGATGTTCAACTGGGCACGGATGTTGTTCTCCAGCGTTTCCCAGGGGTCGTCAAAAGAACGAGGGACGAACGCCTGCGCTGCCAGATGGTAAACCTGCTGTGGGCGCAAATCTGCAATAAGTTGACGCACATGGTCAGTATCCCGCAGGTCGATTTCATGGCACGCAGCCTGATCGGGCGTGGGCACTGTAGATCGTACCGTGCCGTGAATCTCAGCATCCGGGTTGGCATCTAACAAGTGCCGGGCCAGATGCCGCCCGACAAAACCACTGATGCCCGTGATGAGAATCCGCACGTTAGTATAGTCCTATGGCAGTTGACGAGAAAGCGGCACGCATTATAAACAATAACCTCACCCATGCCAGGGCTTACTCGTGCAGGGTATACGCCGCTACGAACACGCCGTCTGCTGTGCCGCCGCCCGGCTGCGCCACAAAAACCTCATAAAACGCCCCCTCACCCAGTGTGGCACCGCGTGCAACCCCCATCACCTCGCCGCTGTCCACGTCATACACATACAAATTGTGAATGCCCTGTGGCACTGCCAACCACGGCCCCGCCAAACCATCGCCTACAGCCGTTTCTGGCAGTCGAATCGCGTTCCCTGGCAGTTGCTCACCAACAACCGCACCCCCCGCCGCTGCTGCTGCCGTCGCGGTTGCACGCAAAGGCGGCTGCCCCTGCGCGACGGGTGACCGCGCCACCGCCAGTTGTTGATCCCGTAGCAGGCTACCATTGACCAAGCGCACCGCCGCTGCCCCCTCAGCCAGCGCTGCTGTCAGCAAATCGCCGCCTTCAAACTGGCCCACCGTGAAGTTATTCGCCGCAATCTCGCCATACACCAGCAACGTGTAGCGCCGATCCTGCTCAAACAGACGCTCGGTACTGAAGACGACCTCTCTTGACTGTGATTCGGTTATCGCCAGCGGACGCCGTCCAGCGGCCAGTTCTACAAACTGAGTTGCCGCCCCCGGCACCAACTCACTCTCGACCAACACGCCGTCCAGCACAACTTGCAGCGCCCGATCTGTCGCATTGACCACATACACCTGCGGCGGCTGTGGCGTCTCCGTCACGGGTGCTTCTTCTGCCCCCACAACCTGCTCAAACATGACGCGCTCGGCTCGTCCGTCTGTCTGCTCACCCAGCAGCGGAATCAGATAGCTCACCCCCGGCTCAAACTCCTGAACAGCAACCAACTCCACGAACGTGTAGTCATTCTCCGTCAGGTCCGTTACAAACTCGAACTCCAGGCGACCCGCCGGAAGCTCAATTTGAGTGGGTTGGGCATAGGCCAGCGCAATTTGCACCGCATCGTTACGAACTTCCTCAAGCCGTGGGGTTTCGCTGATGGCATTCACAAAGGTGATGCGCGTCCGGTCGAACGGCGTCGGGCGTTCATCGGGTTGGTACGTCACCAACTGCAAATCAAACGCCGGGCCGATGAGCATTGCAAACACCACATCATCGGGGTTCATCACCACCCGCCCGGTAAGCAGCGGCTCAACCTCATCAGGGTCAACGCCCGCCTGATAAAACGTGACGGTGTACGTCTCAGCCGACAGGTCTACTCGCCCAGCCGTGGCGACGACATCCAGCGCTTCGAGCGCGAGGGCGTCGTTCAGGTAAACGTCTACTGGCCCCGCCTGCTCAGATAGATTGAGCACTTGCAGGGTCACGCGCTGCGGCACGTCTGCGTCAAAAGTCATGATCTGCGGAGCGTCCGCAGCGCCGTGAACCACTACCGTCTGCGACTTGCCCGCCGCCAACGTCACCGTAAACGGGTCAATCCACCCATCTGCGCTGACGACGTAATCGCCCGCAGCCCGTTCCCAAACCCCTGACTGCTCGCCATAGCCCACGGGCGGTGTGGACGGCAGTGCCTGGCCATCCAGGGCAAAGCGAACAGGCGGTGCCCCATCTACCGCATGAACAAAACGCACGCGGCCCATTCCAGCCCCCAACGGTGCCATATCTTCATTCACAAACGCAACCTGCCCGTCAGGCAGCGCCAGCGCAACCACTGCCGCATCCGCTGTCAGCGTCACCGGGGACGCCACCAGTGCAGCAGCATCAACACGACCCCCTGCCCCCACCAACCGAAACATTCCCGCGCCCGCGTCAAGCTCTGCCTGGCCTACCACTTCGCCATACTCCACCCCAAAAGCAACCGCCGTGTTGTCAATGTACGCATCAACCGCCGGTAAACCGGGCATCAAATGCACCGTGCGAACGCTGGCACGACCCGCAGGCGTGGGCTGTGGGGTCAATGTTGGGGGCGGTGTGGGGGTCGGGGGCTGTTGGTTGCTATCTGTCGGTGTCACTTGCAGCACTGTTGGCGATGGCACCGGCGTAACGGTCGGTGGGGCAGGCTGCGGGCCACATCCTGCCAGCAGCCCCAACAAAGCAACACTTAACCACAACCCGCGCATGGCTCAACCCCTCAATCAGTCACAACGTCAATCACTTCCAGTGTATAGACGGTTTCTTCGGTGGCAAGCGGCAAAAGCCCCCCCGTTTGCCAGTTATACACCACCACATTAAGCTGATACGTTCCTGTCGAAACCTCATTCGGGGCCAGGGCAGCATGACTGATAAATGTCAGGTGGGGCGGCAGGCCAATATCCTGCTGCGCCACAAGCTCCCCGCCGCTCATCAACTGGAACCCAACTGAATACGGTTCCCCCAGGCTGCCCGGTACGCGGTTCCACTGTACACTAACGCCAATCCCGTCATCACTGACCTGTACCGGGGTATGATTCGCCAGCATGACGTGGCCGCCAAACTGCGCGAGGGCGCTATCTGTAGGGCAGTACACCTCAGAGCGGGCGTACAGGCTGAGGGACGTTATCGCGGCCCACTGCCATTCTTCACACACCGTAAAATCAGCCGCAAGCACACCCCGGAACGTGTCATACTGCGCCTCACTGGGATAGCGCTGATCGACCCCCAGCCAAACGCGGTCCGCACTTTCGACGTAGCTTTGCATCACAGGTTCCACCTCAAGCGTCTCGACCAATTCCGCACGAATCGGCAGCGGTGCTTTGTAGAACTCGAAGGGCACCCGCGTCCCCCAGGGGAACAGCGGCGCATGGAACGCCAAAACATCTGTCGGGGCCAGCTCATCGCTAATCTGTCCAACCATCTCGCGCCACGCCACGACGCTCTTCCCATCCATCGTTACAACCTGGTCAGTCACCGTGACGACACCGCCACACACCACCCAGGCGGCTATAAAGCCAATTGCCGCCCAGTGCTGCAACCGCCAAACGGCCATAACAGTCGCCGTCGCCAATAAGGCCAACAGCACCCACAGCCCAGCCAGGTAACGCTCGCGGCCCGGCATCAGCACGGGGACGCTGCTGTTAACGAAAAGTACCAGCAGCACAGCCGCAATCGCCACAAACGCAACGTAGCGCTCACTGCGGCGCACATCCTGCAAGACGAACAAGACACCCAGCCCCAACAGCAGCGCCGCCGCCAGCGGCAAGCCGTTCCCAAAGTAACGCAGCATCTCCCACAAGATAGCAGGCGGATTCATCGCAAGCGCCTGCAAACGGGCATTTTCCGTGTTTTTGGCAATGCCGCCCTGCAACATCAACAGCGCAGGCGTAAAGGCCAGTGTCACAGGCACCGCCAACCCGACGGGCAGCCACCATCGCCCCGTTTCTGGCCCCAACAGCAAATGGTAAAGCGCCAAAGCCAGCAAACTGAGCGCAATAAAATAGTGCGAATACAACATGCCCAACGCACCCAATGCAAACAGCACCGCAACCCGCCAGGACAAGCGCACTTTCATCAGGTACCAATAAGCCCATATCGCCACTGCCGTCGCCAGCATCCCCAACCCAAAGGCACGGGCCTCATGTAAAAAGTGGATGTAATACGCATTTGCCCCCAGCAGCAGGGCAGCCGCATACCCCCCCACCCCGCCGAAAAAGTCCCGGCCTGCGCGATACACAACCGCCACCGCCAACAGCCCTGCCAAAAGCGACAGCGCCCGCACCGCAAACTCCGACCAGCCCACAGCGCGTGCCCACAGATTTAGCAGCACAAAGTATCCCGGTGCCTGATCTGGCGCGTTCTCATATAGGGCAGCCCACACCGCCCCCGGTGACCGGGGTCCGTAGTGTGCGCCCCCGGCGTGCTGGTAGGTTTTCACCTCGTCATACCACAACGCATCAGCATCCAGCCCCGGCACAGCCAAAAGCGCCACACCCAGCAGCACAAATACCATCCACCACCAACCCGCTACCGCGCTCAATTGACGGTTCACACCGCAGCCTCCTAAAAACAAACTGGGCCGCACGACACTGTGCGGCCCAGTGAACAACACTGGCCGACGACCTAAACCTCGTCGTCAATCACCAATTCATCAATGTCCAGCGGCTCATCGTTAAATGTCAGGTTCACAAAGTCGATTGAAATCCACCCCGTCACCCCTTCAAACTCGACAAACAGCCAGTCACCTCCGGCATTCCGCGCCGTCACGATCAACTGTGTGCCACTGGGAATCAGCCCAAGCGACTCTGAATTGGATTCCGGGTTGCGGCGCAACTGCAAGTTGGCCCCTGGGTCAATGGTCACCGTCGCCACTGCCTGATTACGGAACGGATCAACTGTGGCGCGGGCCAGCGGTGCAACCCCACCCCCCACTTCGCCGCGTGTGGTTTCATCCTCAAACAGCAGCAAATCGCGGTCTTCCATTTCCTGGAACTCAATCGAACCGCCGCGCCACTGATACTGCAAGTACAACGTAGACACCCAACCTGTAATCTGGCCGCCCTCATCGGTGGTGTATTCGATGTAAGCCCAGTCTGCATCTTCAGCCGCGCCTACGCTGGGCAGTTCAGCCCCGCTGATGCCAAACCCAAGCAGTTCTAGCACCGTGCCCGCCTGGATGAGTGCCAGGGTTTCGCCCTGTTGGCTTGATGTGCGCCGGATTTTCAGATTCACGCCTGGGTCCAGGTTGAACACAACCGCCACAACCACATCCTCGTCAATGGGCGGTGGGGTGGCTTCGGTGCCAGCCGTCTCGCCAAACTGATTGCTTGGAATCGTCGGCAGGTCTGCCAGGCGCGTTGAGCTGCCGTCCGGCTCACTCACTGCCAGGAACTGCGCCAGCACCCAGGCCGTAATCTGACCACCATCGGGCGTATTATAGGTCACATTGAGCCATGTCGTGTCTAGGTCAATGTCCTGGTTTTCGTCCAGGTCTTCGGCGGGGTCAACAAAAGTGTCGATCTCACGCTGCACTTCTTCGCTGAACAACCCTTCCACCTGCACCGGAGCGCCCTCGCGGCCATTGATTACCAGTGTTGCGCCAGACGGGGCCAGCCCCAACGACAATGCGTCGGTATCGGGAAACTGACGCAGTTGTAGGTTAGCACCGGGGTCAATAATCACACGCCCGGTTGGGCCAGTGGCATCTGCCGTGACGGGCGCGGCGGTTGGCTGGGCAGCGACCACCTCAGCCGGGGTTGGCGTTGGCGTCACGACCACGATTTCGGGGGCGTCATCCTGGGGCGCTTCGGCTTCTTGAGGCACGACTTCGGCATCAGTGACCGTATCTGCATCAGCGACTTCGACTTCAGCATCCAGCGAGGCGTCTTCTACAGCCTCCGCCATCTCTGCCACTGCGCCATCTGTTTCGGCTGCATCGACTACAACTTCGATGCCATCAGCGCCTTCTTCAACCGTCACCCGTGTGTCTGCGCCGCGCTCAACAACCAACGTCGCACTGATGATCTCGTCGCTGGTGTCTGTAGCAAAGACATCCACCATATACTCCGCCGCCGGAACCGGGAACAATGGTGTGCTGGCATCGGGTTCCAGCCCGGCCACGATCAACGTCTCACCCGCATAAACATCCACTGCCGGGGCACCTGAGACGGCGTGCGTTATTTGCACAAAGCCATCGCCAGGGTTGGGCAGTACGGGAGCCGCCAACACCATTATCTCTGGCGCGGTCACCTCACCGTAAACCACCACTGTGTAAGTTGTGTTGGTGACAGGCGCAAACACGATTGGCTCCGGGAACAGGGCGTTAGTCAGGTCTGTCCCTGTTGGAACCACATTAAGCGGCAGCTTAATCACGGGCAGGTCCAGCGTGCCAAACGGCACAGCATAGCCTAACTCGCTAATCACCGGGCGTCCGTCAGTCAGCACCACATCCACAACTGGCCCATCCGGGATAGCGTGAATCGCCGTGATGCGCGTTTCACCCACTGCCAGCGGATCAACGTTATCCACGAACGGCACAAAACCGCTTTCGTCGGCCACCACCAGCGTGATAGGGTCGGTCCCTGTCGTCACCGTCTGCTGGAACAGGGTGTCATTGGTGCCTGCCTGGGTAACCTGAATGTTCACATCACCCACGTTAACCGGCACAAAATCTGAAGCCGCGCCATAAGGCACGCCCTCAGCCGTCAGGCTACCGTTTGCATAGATGTCCACGTCGGGGGCATCCACAAACGCATGGACGAACCGCAACTGGCCCTCGCCCTGGGCCGCGCCGACGGCAACCACCGCCAGCAGCGCCGCAACCATGACCATAACCGCAACGCGCTGTGTTGTCTTCAGTACAAACTGCATAGCAACTCCTCTCTCAAGACGAGGGCAAGCGGTTACACCGTTGCCCTCGTCGGTTCGTTCATTCTACTCGTGATGTAAGCACCACCCGCCAGATGATCTGCGGTTTAGGTGCCTTCCTGCCACTGGTTCAGGTAACGATCCTGTTCCTCGGTCAGCATGTCAATGTTGACGCCCATTGCTTCTAGCTTGAGGCGGGCAATTTCGTGATCCACTTCGTTCGGAATCTTGTACACGTTGGGGGCCATCGTGGTCGCGTTCTTAATCATGAACTCTGCCCCCAATGCCTGGTTAGCAAAGCTCATATCCATTACGCTCGCCGGGTGGCCTTCTGCCGCCGCCAGGTTAATCAGGCGGCCCTCGCCCAACAGATAAACCTTTTTGCCTTCAATGTTGTACTCGTCAACAAACGGGCGCACCCGTTTCGGCTCACCGTCGGCCATCTCACGTAGGCCCTTCAGGTTGAGTTCCACATTAAAGTGACCGCTGTTGGCCACCATAGCGCCGCTCTTCATGGCGGCAAAGTGGTGCGTGTCAATCACGTTAATGTCACCCGTTGCGCTCACGAAAATGTCACCAATGGGGGCCGCTTCTATCATCGGCATCACGCGGTAGCCGTCCATCACGGCCTCCAATGCCTTGAGCGGGTCCACTTCCGTCACGATGACGTTAGCACCCAGGCCACGAGCGCGGGAAGCAATGCCCCGGCTGCACCAACCATACCCGGCGACGACGATCACACGCCCGGCGATCAGGATGTTTGTGGCGCGGATGATACCGTCCATTGTGGACTGGCCCGTGCCATAGCGGTTGTCGAACAGGTGCTTGGTATCGCTGTCATTGATAGCCATTACCGGGAACTTGAGCGCACCCTCAGCCGCCATCGCCCGCAGGCGGATGACACCCGTTGTGGTTTCTTCCGTGCCGCCCACCAGGTCGTCCAGCAGTTCGGTGCGGCTCTTGTGAATGGTGCTAACAAGGTCAGCACCGTCGTCCATGGTGATGTGCGGCTTGAAGTCCAGCGCCGCCTTGATGTGATCGTAGTACGTGGCGTCGTCTTCACCCTTGATGGCATACACCGGGATTTCGTAGTTGGCCACCAGCGATGCAGCCACGTCGTCTTGCGTAGACAGCGGGTTGGACGCGCACAGCACCACATCAGCACCACCCATTTGCAGCGTGTGCATCAGGTTAGCCGTTTCCGTCGTGACGTGTAGGCAAGCAGCCACACGCATCCCAGAAAGCGGCTTTTCTTTCTCAAACCGCTCACGAATCTTCCGCAAAACGGGCATTTCCAGTTCAGCCCACTCGATGCGGTAGCGCCCGCCTGTGGCCTGACTCAAATCTTTTACGTCGTGTTCAACAGCCATCTCGTCTCCTGATACGGCTCTTTTAGATTGTTACAGCGTCATTTCGCAAAAGCGCGGCGCATTTTAGCACAGGTCAGGCACAATGTCGCCATGCTTTTCCAGGCACATTTCATGCCATTACAGAATCATCCGCTGCCAGCAGCGCATCTAGCACACCCTCATCGTCATATTGTGTGCGGAAGCGCTCAACAAATTCTGCCAGCGCGTAGTGATGATTCTGCGTGCCTACATGCTCCAGCGCATAAGTCGCGCTTAACGCCCC
>DAOTTY010000208.1:0-2177 GCA_034437575.1 Anaerolineae bacterium
GCTCGCATTGTTCACGGGCTTTCCCTTCCTCTGCGTGTTGGATAAGGCCACGCAAAGCAGCATTGGGGTTCGACCCAATAAGATGTGTCACGCGATGGCTGTCGTCAGCCCAGGTGCCATCATGGCTGAACTGAAAATAATAATCTGGATTGAGTTGATTCAGGTACGTGTTCAAAACCTTTGAGGTCGGAACGCCACCAAAGCGCACCACAAGCTGCGGCGTTCCAACAGTGGAATCCAGCTCAAGGTCGTTTTCATAAGCACTCACGACTTCACCATAACCATAGCGAATCCCAGATAGCGGGTCAGCGAAGATGGGCAAATCGTACTTTGCTGCTAGCTCAAAGATGCTGCGGCGGAATTCATCGCCAGGACAGTTCGGCCCACAAACAATGATCCCGGTATGCGACCACAACTGATGGGCGATCCAATCCTGATCTTCACTTGCTAGATGGGCGTCGCTGCGGAAAATCTGGACGGGTTCAGCTTCTGCGACAGCGGGTAGAGCTTGCAAAGTCGGCTCCAACGGCTTCCGAAACGGGAAGTTCAGATGCACAACCCCCTTCCGCCGGAACCCCATGCGCCCGTCAGCCGTTGCCAATGCCCGCGCTGCCATCGTCCGCAGATTCCGCACCGCTACCTCTGGCGGATTCGGCTCTGGCAGCGGCATATCCACCGACCACAGCACATGGTCACCGTACATCTTAATCTGGTCGATGGTCTGATTAGCACCGCTGTGTCGCAGTTCATGCGGACGGTCCGCAGTGAGTATGAGCAGCGGCACCCGCGACATATTCGCCTCAATGATCGCCGGGAAGAAGTTCGCCACCGCCGTCCCCGATGTGCAGACCATTGCCACAGGCTCGTCACTCGCCATCGCTATACCTAGCGCAAAAAACGCTGCTGACCGCTCATCCAGGTGTGTGTACTTCTTGATGCCATCATGCTTGGCAAACGCCAGCGTCAGCAGCGTAGACCGTGACCCCGGCGCAATGCACACAGCCTGGAGTCCAGACTGGACCAGCGCACCAACAAACGTCTCCGCATAGAACATGTTCGGATTCATCGTGTTTGAATACCTACCGCATTCAGCATCGGGCGGAATTTCAGGTCTGTTTCGCGCCACTCGCGTTCGGGTTCGCTTTCTGCGACGACACCGCCACCAGCATAACACCACAGCGTTCCTTTGCGGCTCACTGCCGCCCGGATGCCCACGCCAAAGTGCCCGTTGCGCTCGTGATCCAGCCAGCCAATCGGCGCAGCGTACCAGCCACGTGTAATCGGCTCCAAATCGCTGATGAGCAATTCAGCCACTGCACGCGGAGAGCCGCCCAGCGCAGGGGTGGGGTGCAGCGCTTCCACCATCTTGAGGATGCCATAATCGTCTTTGAGTTGGCCGCTCACAGGCGTGTGCAGGTGCTGCACATTACTCAGTTGCAAGATGCCCGGTTCGTCGTCCGCGTGTAGGGTATTCACATAGGGGGCAAGGTGCTGGCGTAAACCCCGCACCACGAGATCGTGTTCGCGCCGCTCTTTGGGGTCACTCAGGATTTGCTGGGCCAATAGTCCATCCTCTTCGGCTGTCTCACCCCGCCGGATGGTTCCTGCCAACGCATCTGCGTATACGTCACGACCCTGCACCTTGACCAGCGTTTCCGGCGTGGCACCATAAAATGCGTTGTTCGGCTGCGGCTCAAACAGAAAGCGATAGCTCGACCCATACGCCCCGCGCAGGTACTCCAACGCTCGCACCACATTCACCGGGTTGCTGAAGCGAATCTGGCACATGCGTGACAGCACAACTTTATCCAGGTTACCACGCTTCATCTGTGTGGTGGCGTTAGTAATCATCCGCTCCCATGCGTCATAAGACATAGGATATTCAATGTCTGATGCCTCTTGCCATTCCGGGTTCCACACATCTCCTGCGAAGTTCCAGAAAAGGTCATCAAAAAGCATTTCAAACCGCGCCTTGATCTCTTGCCGTGCGGCGTCAACATCGGTACCAGCAGGCAGGTACTCGCTCAGTATCAGGTGCGATTGGTCGCCATCTCGACGCAACATCACCCCTGGCAGCACAAAATGTGCAGCGTGCATTCCCTCCCACACGACCTGCGCTACAAAGTCATCACGGAAAGCGAACCCACCGAACAGCAGTGGCATTACGTCAGACTCAC
>DAOTTY010000209.1:0-2237 GCA_034437575.1 Anaerolineae bacterium
AAGGTCCGGGTGATTTGGGTCAATCATCACATCCAGGTAATCCGCAAAAGTTGCTTTGAAGTCCTCAACAAGCGCCAGCTTGGCATCACGGTCTGTTTCAGCCTGAATCGCTTTGATCGCCGCGATCATCTCTTGTGAGAGGGCTTTGTCTGTCAGCGCATACGATTCGCGCAGCCCCGGTACCGGCCCCTCTCCGAACAGGTCGCCACCTTCGACGACTTCCTCAATGGCCTGCTCAAACGAGATGGTTTCCCATTGGTTCTCGCCGCGATTGGTCCCTGGCTTACGCTTGAGGACGCTGGCGAGCCGGTACGGGTCGTAGATTGATTGCATCCCCGCCTGCCCCTTCGGGCAGATCGCCCCTTCGACGGTCCCTAGCTCAGAAACAGGCGTTTCGTAGGGAATATGGGGGTACATCGTCGTCGGGTGGAACGGGTTGCCTTCGATCTTCGCGGCGACGCCATCCGATAACTTTACCTTGATGCCGCAACCACTGTTACACTGCAAACACACGGAGTAAAGCTGGTTAGCCGGGTCTAGCAGCGTGTAATCGAAGTTACCGCCCTCGTTTGACTGGGCGCGAAGTTCGGTAAGCTGATTGAAGCCTGGCAAAGCACCCAGGAAGGCGGCTGTTGTACCCCCGGCAATCGTGCTGAACTTGATGAAGTCTCGACGACTCAGGCCACAACCGGCTGGTTGGGTTTCGGGTACTTGTTGTTTTGGTTCTTTAGCCATGATTAACCTCCGCATGGGTGGATTGAAGTGGTAAGAAGCGCAAACCTAACCCGTAAATCAGGCTACCCAGACCGAAGATAAAGACGATCATGAGCCATTCCATCAGGTTGGGTACGTAATTCAAATCGAGTTTTGGATCAACAAAGGCGGTTGCTAGCCCCTCAAGTTCTGGTGTGACCAAGACCGGGATAACAATATTGAGTGTCACCACCACAAACGTTACCGTACTCAAGAAGGTGGCAATACCCACAGATAACGGGTTGCGCGGCATGGTGACCATTAGCGCCAACGGGACCAATACGCCCAATAGAATATGGAGAATCCAGAAGCTCCAGGCATAGGGGCCTGTCAAAATCAGGTTGATGCCCTCGGCACGGATGGGATTACCCGTACCCTGGTACAAAATGGTGAAGCCAATCACCCCGGCGGCAAAGACGCCGCTTGCAAGCAGAATACTGGTCAGCCGTGATAACCGTTGGATGATGTCACGGTAATCAGGGTCTTGTTTATTGGGCCAGAACACGACGACCAACAAGGTGAGTAGCCCGCTACCCGCTGCCAGTGATGAAATCAAGAACATCAGTGGTAAGCTACTGGTGTTCCACAGCGGGCGGGCGGCCACCACACCGAAGATTGACCCGCTGACGATAATCAACGCCAGGCCCATCGGTAAGCCCAGGTACGAGAGGTACTTGAGTACCGTGTCGCTGCGGTCAGGTAGGAACAATACCAGCCCCAATTCAGCCGTGAGCAACAGCAGATAAGCCGAGTGCAGCCAGACCATCCAGGTAATCATGGAGCCAAAGTCCGCGTAGACCAGCACGTGCCAGAATCGCTCCGGGTGGCCCAGGTCTAGCAGCACGATAATGAGCGCGATCAGCACAACCGTGAAGCCAGTAAACAACACATACGGCTTGACCGGGCCTAACTTCTTGAACCCATTCAGGTAATACAGCGTGGTAAAAACCAGCAAACTACCGACTTCTAGCCAGACCAGGTAATCGTAAAACCCGACCCACAACCCCCAGGGAACGTAACTGGTGAGGCCCGTTGGCGCTAAGCCCTGTGTTAAACGTTGGAACATACCGCTAGCGCCGACCAAGAGCATGACCACACCCAATACAATGAAACCGTCTGTCCAGCGAAACTGAAAGCGCCCGCCGCCCGTTGATGATACCTTCTGTGCAGATGTTACCGCCTGTGCCATGATGACCTCCTTCTAGGTCAGGTAATAAACACGCGGCTCGGTACCGAGTTCTTCCCGGAGCCGCATCACATTCGGACTGGCGATCATTTCAGCAACCAGGCTGTCCGGGTTGTTGGCATCGCCAAACAGTGTGGCCCGCCCAATACAGGTGGTGACACAAGCCGGTAATGACCCCTCAACAATACGATGCTGGCAGAAGTGACACTTCCGCGCATTCCCAACCGGGGAGCTTCGATCTTCACGCGGGTAGGCTTTGCCGTATTCAAAGTTGGCAACCCGTTCGTAGTCGTCTGCC
>DAOTTY010000210.1:0-2585 GCA_034437575.1 Anaerolineae bacterium
GGGAAACGGTGGAGTTTTCCCGGGACGTGAACAATGCGATGGACCGCCTCTGGATGTACAGTGCGTATCACAACTATGTCAAACCTTATCGGATTCGGCTGACGGCAGAGGACAGGCAGACCCATGCGGAACGGGCGGGAATAGCAACTGGATCGATCACAAGATTATGGAAGCGGTTCTTTACACGCCGTTTCTTCGTGAGTCACCTGGATTTGAGCGAGCCGGAATGGTATTCCTGGTACAGGTGTTACGCAACGCCCTTGAAGGAGGAGGTCCCGTGGTACCCTCGGTATGCGGCGGCCTGATTTCGCGGTTTTTGTCCCCACGATCGGGGGCACTCTCTAAGCATTGCCGCCTGTACTTAATGAGCCTGGTCGTAGCCTTTGGCTGCTGTTCGGCCCTGCGTCCTGTGTACAGGAGGATCCGATAGATTTACTAAGATGCCCTTGGAAAACTGTTTGACCAGCTTAGTTTCCCTCAAATCGCCTTCAAAAATCCGAGAAAGTGCTCTAAATCTCTTTTTATTAGGGCATGAACTTCGGACTGGCATTTGCCAACCGCGAAATCCAGCAGTTCCACGCGAGCCGCCTTGCGGCGCTTGAACGCATTGATTTACATAGCGTGCTGAGGCGCAAAAATCCCTACCTGTTCCGTGCTAAAAACATACAAACGGCCTCAGAATTGGTCGCATCCATGTTAGACGCGCTCTTGTCGTCATCTGAGGAAAAGATGTTTGGGGATTTCCTTGAGCGACTGGCGATTTATATCAGCGAACAAGTCAGCGGCGGGCGAAAATCGTCTGCACCAGGGATTGATCTGGAATTTGAGCGCGACAATACACTTTATCTTGTAAGCATCAAGTCCGGGCCAAACTGGGGCAACAGTGCGCAGTATCAAGCTCTCAAAAACAACTTTCAGCGGGCCATTCGTGTGCAGCGGCAAGCAGCAGGCAACAAAGCTATCCAACCGGTGCTTGGCATTTGCTACGGGCGCACGCGCACCTCGGATAACGGTTTATACCTCAAGGTCACCGGGCAAAGCTTCTGGCACTTTATATCAGAAGACCCAGACTTCTTCATCACCATCGTTGAACCAATCGGCCACCGTGCCGCCGCACACAATGACGCCTTTCGTAAGGGGCGGGCCAATCTGGTTGAGCAGATGTCAGCAGAGTTTGCCGCCGACTTCGCCAATCCAGGCGGCACCATCAACTGGGAAGCGCTCATCCGCTTCAACAGCGGCAATCTACCCACTTAAAACGACCCGGCGTAGCCCTTCCACTGCCCATCATCCGATAGCGCCAGCACATCACCGCGCTGCGGTGCGTACACCAGCAGGCCGCGCTCATACACCACAAACGTCACCACATCGCCCCGCTCCGGGCCAGTGGCCCACCCCAGGCGCTCCGCCACCCCAGGATTCTCTCGCCACACCTTGCCAAAGCCGCGCCCCGGCTCCGCCAGATTGTCTGCGGGGGGCGTTTGGCCAGTAGATTCAGGGTCGGTAGCCGCGTTCCAGGTGTCAGGATAACTCGTCAGGGTGCCATCGGCGCTGGCCGTGTAGATGGTACTGAGGCCATCGACCCACAGCATAAACCCGCTCTGGAACGTCTGGTAGGCCCCGGTGACCGTCCGGGCTTGCGGTGGCGCACCTGTTGGGCAGCCAATCAGCCCACGCACGGATGGGTCAGCCAGTTCAAGGTTGGCAAAGCCACCGGGCGCGGTTCCGGCACAGTTGGCCGCTGATGAAAACCCGCCCGCTGCCCCCGTAGATGAGCCACTTGGCGCGGGTGGGGTAATGTCCAAAAACGTGAAGATGTCCACGAGGTCGCTAGGCGTACCGCCCGGCACAAACGTGCCCACCGTCGGAACGACAGGCGTGCCGCCTACAGTGAAATCGGGCGGCAAAATCGTGGCGTTGCGGGCACTCTCGGCCAGTTGTTCCAGGCCGCTTAGCTGGCGCTCGGTGGGAGCAGGTGTGTTGGTGACGGTGGGGGTGCGGGTGGGCGTGAACGTAATCGACGGGCTGGGCGTTAAGGTCACGTTCAGGGTGTTGGTGGCGGTAGGGGTATCGGTTTGGGTGGGCGTATCTGTGATGGGGGCCGCCGTCGCAATCGCAATACCAGTGCTTTCTGTTTGAGGGGTGTCCGTTTGGGTGGGTGTGACCGGGGTTGGCGTGGCTTCTAGCGTGACGGTGGACGCACCCGCTGCCTGTGCAGGCGTTTCCCCCTGGCCTTCTTCAAAGAAGGCCACCGTCGGATAATACGAAAAAGCCGTCGGTGGGGGCGGTGTGGCTTGCGCCGCGCAGCCTGCCAGCCCCACCAGCATCAACCCCCACAGCAAATTTGTTTTCTTCCGTCCCACATTGGCCGTCCGTATGCTATCGTGTCCATTCCGCCACGATTATAACGGCCTTCGCTACAGATGCGACAGGCAAGCGATTCCAGTTTAGCGTGTTGTGCTCATCGGCATAATCACATGGATGAAGTCCTCGCGCCCTTCGGGACGCACCACCCCCGGATTGGCTGCGCCGTTGCTTTCGATGGTCACGCGGTCCTCTTCAATTACATTCAGCACATCAATCAG
>DAOTTY010000211.1:0-2813 GCA_034437575.1 Anaerolineae bacterium
CGGTCGCTTATGGCAGCGCAGCTATCATGATCGTATTGTGCGTAACGAAGCTGAATTGGGACGCATTCGGCAATACATCCTTAGCAATCCGGCATTGTGGGCACAGGACACATTTTTTGACTGAACAAAACGGGTGGACACGTCGATCCGCCCCTACGTTATTTTCGCCTTTTTCGGCGATTTTTTCGTAGAATGCGCGGTTTGCGCGGTTCCGATGGGGCGGGGTGGATCTTGATCGGATGGCTGTCAAAAATGTGCCCACGTAAGCCCCACGTATCGGCGTAACGGACATGGTTCACCCACCCCTGTACGCTGGCATCCAATTCGGCGAAGGTGATCGCGCCATTTTCGTAGGCGTCAATGTTGCGCTCCAAACGGCGCGTGAAGTTCACGGCATTGCGCTTCTTCAGCTTGCGATGCGTCGGGTAGACGACGAAACCCAACCAGGGGATGCCGTCTTTTGTCGGTGTGACCTGCGCTTCGCGCTCGTGGGCGGTCAGGCGCAGGCGTGCCAGCCGCTTGATGATTGAGGAAATCGGGCGGCTGCTTGGTGGGTGGCGGCGGCAGACATCCCTGTGAAGCGGTCGCCCTGATTTGCATCTGACGCTATACTAATAGCGTAGTGAACGAAGGACGATAGAATGTCATTAACACGCGATCAACTCAACCAGATTATCGAACTGCTTGTCCCGCACGTCAACGTCCCGGACGAAGACCGCCGCGCATTGATCCAGCGGGCGTTTTTCGGGGAGCCGGTGGTCGATCAACTGACGTACAGCGGCCAGGCTGTGACCTTCGCCATGAACTGCGTGCTGCACCTGAAGAAGTACAATACCGATGCGGCAGTCGTGCAGTTGTTGGAAACGCTGCGCGATTACTATGTCGGTGTGGATGTGCAGGCGCAGATCAACGCGCTGTTGGTAGAGATAGATGGTAAAACCGCCACTGTTGCCAGTCCAACAACAGAAACACCACCCGATGCAACGATCCCACAACTGGATGCACCGCTGTTTATTTCATACTCGCGCAAAGATATTGCCTTCGTGGACAAACTGCGTGGCGACCTGAAAGCGCGTGGCGTTCCCTACTGGATCGACCAGGAAGGCTTATCCCCCGGCACGCCCAACTGGGAACGGGCGATTCGTGCCGCGATTGAAACCAGTAGTGCGGTGTTGTGGATTGTGTCGCCTGCTGCTTACGAATCCGAGTATGTCAGCAGTGAGCTTGCTGTTGCTGAGATGTATAAACGCAAAATCTACCCGGTATGGGCGAACGGCGACAACTGGATTGCCTGTGTGCCGCTCGGCAAGCACAACATACAATTTGTCGATATGCGCGGTAGCGACTATCCTGCCGGGTTGGAGCAGCTTCTTGCCGCATTGGGCAAAGCCGACTCGGAATTGGTCGTCCCGCCGGAGGAAACACCCGCTTTGCCGCCAGACGCACCCCCACGTAACCCCTATAAAGGACTGGAAGCGTTCCACGAAGACGACGTGGACGACTTTTTCGGGCGGGAGGCACTGGTATCGTCATTAGCGGAGCGATTGCAGACGCAAATTGATGAGGACAGAGCGCGGTTTCTGGCGGTGCTGGGGCCATCCGGTGCGGGCAAGTCGAGCGTGGTCATGGCGGGTTTGCTGCCTGCGCTCAAGAACAAGGATGCCATCCCCAGTAGCGAAAACTGGCACTACCTGCCGACCATCACACCGGGAACACACCCGATGGAGAGCCTTGCCGGAGCGTTTGCCACGCTGATGTCAGCCGCAGACCCCGAAACGGTCCTGCGGCGGCTGTATATGATGGGCATAGAAGCCCTGAACTTCGCCTTTGATATGATCCTGGCGGAGCGCGTGGTGCTGTATATCGACCAGTTCGAGGAGCTGTTCACGCTGGCGAAGGACGACGGCGAACGGCAGGCGTTCATCAGCCTGTTGAGTGGTGCCGCGACCGAACCGAACGGCAAGCTGATCGTGCTGTTGAGTATGCGGGCGGACTTCCTCGATTATCCGCTGAATTACCCGCAGTTGGGGATGTTGTTCAACAACTATACCGAACTCGTCCAGCCCATGAGCATCCCCGAATTACGCGATGCCATCCAGAAACCGGCACGGCAATCCGGGCTGACCTTCGATGATGGGCTGGTGGCAGACATCGTGTTCGCGCTGCGTGGGCAGGACAAGGCCCTCGCCGGGGCGCTGCCACTGCTGCAATTCACGCTGGAACGGCTGTACGAAGAACGCGACGGCAGCACGCTCACCCGTGAAGCCTACGAGCGCATGGGCGGTGTGGGCGGTGCGATTGGCACGCACAGCGAAGCCGTCTACCAATCGCTGCCGGAAGCCGCGCAGGACATGCTCGGACAGGTGTTTTTGCCGCTGGTGAACATCGACGAGGAGACAGGGGAACCGACCCGCCGCCGCGCACCGCTGGCGGATGTGGTCGCGGACCCGGACGCGAAAACGCTGGTGGATGCGTTTGTGAAAGCACGCCTTTTGCAAACCGGGCGCGATGATAGCTCCCCTCTTCCAGCGAAGCGTTCGGGAGAGGGGGTAGCACGGTCGCAAGGCGTGCCGGGGGTGAGGGCCTACCTGGAGGTCACACATGAGGCACTGCTGCGAAGCTGGGACACGCTGGTGACGTGGACTGCAAACACCCGCGAAGACCAACTGACGCTTATTTTCGCCATTCACAATCCCACAGCTCTCTACCTGGATTATCAGCGGTCTTGCCTACTTGCCTTTGTCAAAGGTCGTGGTCGTTATCCTTTCGTGTGTCATGCGGTTTGCCGCACACGCAGCCTTGAGCCTTTAGCC
>DAOTTY010000212.1:0-10562 GCA_034437575.1 Anaerolineae bacterium
GTGGCTTACCTTGTGTATCCAGTGGCAATGATGCTGGCGCTTGTGCATCTGCTATATGGAGGTGAAGGCCCCGGCGACGGGTTCACGGCGGGTGTTGTGGCCGGGCTGGTGGTGACGTTGGGCTATGTGGTGTTTGGCTACTACGAAACGCGGCAGCGGCTGGCGTGGCGCAGCCCGGTGATGCTGGTGAGCGTGGGCTTGCTGATTGCGCTGTTGAACGCGGGCGCACCCGTGCTGTTCGGGCGGCCCTGGATGTATCACTGGACGCTGAAGGGCTTCGACTTTGCTCACTTACATATTGCATCCTCCACAGTGTTTGAGCTGGCGATTGCGCTGACTGTGTTTGGCGCGGTGAATATCATCATGGAAGCGGTGGCCCACCCGCGTGACATTAATGTGCTGGCCGGGGATGAAGCCTACGACCCGACCTACGGCGCACCGCCGCCGCGCCGCTCGCTGGACGGCAGTGTTTCTCGTCAGCCCGCTGGCGATTAGCCCGACGCAATAACGGAGATACTTAACTGACCTATGGATATTATCTTTGCCCTGGCCGTGGGACTGTTTTTCGGCATGGGGGTTTTCCAACTGCTGCGCCGCGACCTGATTAAGGCGGCGATGGGCTACAGCATCCTGTTTACGGGTGTGAACCTGTTTTTAATGGCGATGGGTGCCTATGACGGCGAGGCCGCGCCTTACACCAACCTGGCAGCGGAGGTGCAGGTGAGCGACCCACTGGTGCAGGCACTTGTGCTGACCGCCATTGTGATCGGCTTTGGCACGTATGCACTGCTGCTGGCCATTGTCAATGTAATTTCGCGCCGCTTTGAGTCGATTGACTCCGATGAAGTGGATAACCTGACAGGCTAATTGCACAGATGGAAAACAATCTTCTGGTACTGGGGGTGGTGCTGCTGCCGTTTACGGGCATTGTGCTAACCCTGCTGATTTCAGACAACACAGCGCAGCGCTATGTGGGATTAGCCGTGTCTGTATTGGGTTGGTTGTGCAGCATTGCGGTGCTGCGCCAAAACCTCACCACCGGGCAGCCGCAAATCTACGTGATGGGCGGCTATGAACCGCCATTCGGCATCGTGTTTGTGGCGGATATGCTGTCTGCGTTGTTTGGGATGATGGCGTCTACGATTATGACGGCGGGCGTGCTGTATACCGTCACCTGCCACGACAAAGCGGTGGGCCAACGGGCGTTTGTACCGTTGTTTTTAGCGATGCAGGTGGGCTTGCTGGGCGGCTTTTACACGGGCGACATCTTCACGATGTATGTGTTTATTGAGTTGATGGTGATTAGCTCGGTCTCGCTCACGGCCATGTCAGATAATCGCCTGGGGCTGGAAGCAGCGATGAAGTATGTGTTTATCAGCGGGATGGGGTCGCTGTTTTTGTTGCTGGGCATCGGCTCGATTTATGCGACGTTTGGCACGCTCAACATGGCGGATATTGCCCGCCAGTTGGGCACCGATCAAAGGCCGCTGCTGGCCAGCATGAGCGCGGTGATGCTGCTGTGCGCGTTTTTGCTCAAGGGGGCGGTGTTTCCGTTTCACTTCTGGCAGCCAGATTTCCACACAACAGCACCTACCCCGGTGAGTGCTGTATTATCATCGGTGGTGGTGAAGATCGGTATTTATGGCATCATCCGCATGGTGACGCTATTATTTGTGGCTGAAGCGGACTTTATTCGAGGTTGGTTGTTGGTTTTAGGCATTGTGAGCGTGTTTTTTGGCGGGTTTGCCGCCATTGGGACCTACAACGGCAAGCGGATGCTGGCATACTCTACGCTGGGGCAAATTGGCTTCATCTTGCTTGGCATTGGTTGGGGCACCCCGCTGGCGCTGGCCGCGGCCATCATCTATGCGTTCAACCATGCCTTTGTTAAGTCCGCGCTGCTAATGCTGTTTGGCATCGTGGCGAGTAGAACCAAAACCAAAACCGCCAAACTATCTGAGGTGGTGGGCGTGGGCAAGGCACTGCCCGTTTATGTGGGGCTGTTGTATCTGGCCGGGGGCATGTCCCTGGCAGGGCTGCCCCCCATGAACGGCTTCGTAAGCAAGTTTGCATTGATGCGAAGTGGTATAGACGCTGCATCGTGGTGGCTGGTGGGGCTGGCGATTGGCGGCGGCCTGCTGACGACGATTTACATGTTTCGTACCTGGCAAACGGTCTTCCAGCAGAAGCCGAATGACAGTACCGTCAAGTTGAAAGACCCCGGCGTGTTTGATAATCCGCTGGCACCAACGCTGTTGATTGCAACGTCGCTGGTGCTGGGCGTGTGGGCCGGGCCGCTGTTCGATGCGGCCAACCGCACAGTTGAGCAGATTAGTGAACCGTCGATTTACATCAGTGCGGTTGACCCGGCTGATGTGCCTGAAGTTGCTATAGGAGTAGGTGAATGATAACGCTTTTAACGCTGGCAATCCCGATTGCCCTTGTGTTCATGGCCATCAGCGGCGAGCTTGGCCTGGATGGATTCATCGTGGGGTATTTACTGGGTGTGCTGGTTTTGTATGCGGGCCGCGCTCATACACTCAACTTGAACCCGGTACGCGCCCCACTGCAACTGTTCTGGCTGGCAGTGTACGGTGTGCGCCTTGTTTGGGATATTTTTGTGTCCTCGGCGCAGGTGGCGCAGATGGTGCTAAGCCCGAACATTGATGATGTGATTGACCCCGGTGTGGTCAAAATTAGCACGCAAGACGAGACAAATAACGAAATTGTGACGGCGCTCAGTTCGCACGGCATTACGATTACGCCCGGCCAGCTTGTGATAGACATCACCAATGAGGACGGGCAGGCGATGATGCACGTCCATAACCTGAATCTAGAACAATCTGCTCCGACAATCGAGCAGGAGCAAACCAAGCGTTTAAGACTCATCAAAGGAATCCTTGGGTATCGATCATGACAAACGAAGTTGTGCTGTTTTTTATGAACCTGACGTTGGTCATTGTGGTGGGGTTGCTGATTCCGGCGTTTTACCGCGTGATTAAAGGCCCCCGCGTGGCCGACCGCCTGCTAGGTGTAGATATGATTACAACGCTGCTCATTGGGAGTGTGGTGCTGTTGGCGGTGATTGCCGGTCAGGCCATCCTGGTAGATGTGGCGTTGGCGGTGGCTGCGCTGAGCTTCATTGCCACGCTGGCCATTGCCCGGTTCGTAGGTGAAGGGCGGGTGTTTTAGTTATGACGATCTTTGAGGGCATTACCATTTTCTGGTTGTTGTTCGGCATCTTCTTTTTCGCTGTGGGTGTGCTGGGCATCATCCGCCTGCCAGATGCCTACTCCCGCCTGCACGCGTCTGGTAAAGTTGCGACAATGGGGTTGCTTGGCGTGCTTTTGGGGGTGGGCTTTGCGACGCCAGAATCGGCATTGAAGCTGGTTGTGCTGGGCTTTTTCATTGCGGTCGCGGCACCGGTGACCTCGCACGCCATTGCCAAAGCGGACAAAGACTACAGTGTGCGCCAACGCAGCGAACGTGACACAAGCATCAGCGCGGAAGGCCAGCAGCAAGACATCGCTGCAAGCCACACTATGACTACTGAAGCAGAGATCACGCCAGAAGTAACGTCCACCACAACAGACGCTGTATCACGGCCAGAAACCCACACCAAAGCCAATGACAATGCAGTTCAGCAGCCCGAAGCCGGTGCTTCTGACGCTGGATCCTTGGCTAAGCCCCCCACGCCAGCGGACGCAGCGTCTAGCGACAGCACAGATGCAGACACCGACGCAGAACCAACAGACGCTGAGGCGGAATCGAAAGCAGAATAATGCAATGAGTGAGCACGGCCCCCCAAGCCGTGTTCATTTGCATTTAACTGGTAATTACCCTCCATAAACACATAAAGATGGTAAATTTACGCAGATATATATCATAATATGTTGAAATTCAGCTCTGACAGATGGTAGAATGTAAACGTGATTCTATTTTGGTCTATTAGAAAGGGACTCATCTGTGTACGTTGCAACCCGTTTTCAACCCGCTTCCCAAAACGCACTTGCCAACGGGCAGGTCATTATGCCTTACCTCACGGTGCTGGCAGGCAGTAAGCTAGAATACCTCATCGAGAAGCACGACATCCGCGATGTGGACCCGCAGCAGTTCTACCCGCAGTCCATCGTGTGCAGTATGCAGTCTGAAATTGTGCAAGAGGCGGGCCTGTTCAGCGGTGACCTCGTAGACATCGGCATTAAGTCGATTGACGCGATTGGTTTCCCGGAAGAGGTCAACACTGTTGAAACCGCGCTAGGGATGCTGCACGACATCTACCAGATGATTCACCAGAACGTCCCCGAAGATGAGGGGTGGGGCCTTGAGCGCACCAGCGACGAGGAATTGAAAGTTTACTTTAACTCGCCATATGAACCCTATGCGGCCTATGGCTACGTGTGGGGCATTGCCCGTCGTTTCACCCCTAAAGGCATGGACTTCACTGTGTACATGGAAGAAGACGACGCCATTACGGCCTTCCGCGTCGTTACGAAACCCAAACCAACCCCCGTCAAGTAAAAATCAATACCAGGGTGCCTCACTCACAATAAGCAGGCACCCACCCCCCCATGCCAGTATGCAGACTGGCACGCACACAGTTGATGTGTCATATTACGCTCATACATCACATTGAGGGGCCATTATGCCAGACAACTTCACCCACAGCACCTACCTCAGCCCGTATACGTGGCGCTATGGTACCGATGCCATGCGCCGGGTTTGGTCGCTGGAAAATCAGCGGCTTGTGTGGCGGCGGGTGTGGGTTGCCCTGGCAGAAGCCCAGTTTGAAGCGGGGTTGGTGACACGCGAACAGGTTGAAGACCTGCGTGCCCACCAACACAATGTGGACATCCCCCGCGCCCACGAACTCGAAGCCGCCCTCAAGCATGACCTGATGGCCGAGGTGCGTACTTATGCAGAGCAGTGCAGTGTGGGCGGGGGCATTATTCACCTGGGGGCCACCAGCATGGATGTTGAAGACAACGCCGATGTGCTGCGGATGCGGCAGGCGTGCGACCTGGTGATTGCGCGGTTGGCCGAGGTGCTGCGCGAACTAGCGGTACGCATTGAGCAAAGCGCGGAGACAGTGTGCATCGGGTTTACGCATTTGCAACCCGCAGAGCCAACCACCCTGGGCTACCGGTTGGCATTCACGGCGCAGGATTTGCTGGCCGACTATCACGATATGTGGGTGCTGCGAGATAACCTGCATGGCAAGGGCTTAAAGGGCGCGGTAGGGACGGCAGCATCGTATAAGCAGCTTCTGGCAGACAACCCGATGACGGCGCGTGACTTAGAAGCCCGTGTGATGGATAAGCTCGACCTGAAGACGTTCACTGTTGCCCACCAAACGTACACCCGCCGCCAGGACTACAATGTTGTGAGCGGCCTTGCCAATATCGCCCTGGCGCTGCACAAGTTCGCGTTTGACCTGCGCCTGCTGCAATCGCCGCTGTTTGGCGAGTGGGCAGAGCCGTTCGGGGCGCAGCAGGTGGGGTCTTCTGCTATGCCGTTTAAGCGCAACCCGGTCAATGCGGAAAATATGGACAGTCTGGCTCGGCTGCTAGCAGCTATGCCCCGCGTCATGTGGGATAACGCCGCCAACAGCTTGCTTGAGCGCACATTAGACGACAGCGGCAACCGCCGCACTGTGCTGCCCGAAGCATTCCTGATTACGGATGAACTGCTGAAGCGGGCGATGCGGCTGGTAAAGGGCTTCACGGTGGACGAACGCGCCATCCAGCACAACATGGCTGTTTACGGTGTGTTTGCGGCCACAGAGCGCCTGCTCATGGCGTTGGTGCGCCAGGGGGGCAACCGCCAGGACCTGCACGAGATCATCCGCGAACACAGTATGGGGGCGTGGGCAGCGATTCAGCGCGGGGAGGCGAATCCGCTGGTGAACATGCTGGCGGAAGATGAGCGAATCCTTGCGCTGCTAGATGAGGTCAATGTGCGTTATTACCTGAACGCGGACGACTACGTGGGTGATGCGCCCGCCCGCGCAATGGAAATGGTCGCGGCAATCCGTGAGGCAATCGATTAAACCCAAAAGGGGTGGGCTGTGATAGGCTCACAACCCACCCCGGTGATTGCTAGCAGGGGCTTGCTAGCGGTTTGGCGTTACCACAGCCCGATGACCTTCCACCATGCACCACCGATAACCAGCCAGATGGCGATGTTGATGAAGCTGACAATCAGACCGATGCGCCACCATGTCGGCAGGGTGACGAACCCGGCGGAGAACAGGACCGGAGCCGGGCCGGTGCCGTAGTGCGTCATGCTGCTGAACAGGTTGCTGAAGAAAGCCAGCACCAGCGCTGCCAGCACCGCCGGGGTTCCAACGGCCACAGCGATAGCCAGGAAGGCGGCGTACATCGCACTGACGTGGGCCGTGTTGCTGGCAAACATGTAGTGGCTGTAGAAGTACACCAGGCTCAGGATGAGGAAGGCCGGAACCCAGGAGATACCTACAACACTGGCACCGACCGCCTCGCTAAACCAGGGGATGAGGCCCAGGCTGTTGAGGAAGGAAGCCATCATGACGAGTGCAGAGAACCAGATCAGGGTACTCCAGGCACCTGTTTCGTTTAGCACGTCATCCCAGGTCAGCACGCTTGTCAGCAGCAGAATGGACAGGCCAACCAGGGCCGCAACCGTGCTGTGGATGCCCAACGTCTTACCGAAAATCCATAGGGTAATCAGGGTAATGAATGAACCAAGCATCACCCATTCAGTAGCCTTGATGCGACCCATTTCGGCCAGTTTGTCTTTGGCGATCTGTGCGGCCTGCGGGGTTTCGGTGATTTCTGGCTTGTGAAGGCGATAAACGATGTATGGAATCAGCGCCAGGCTGATGATGCCCGGCACGGACGCGGCCAATGCCCAACTGCCCCACGTAATCTCGATGCCCATCTCACCAGCAAGTTCGGCAGCCAACGGATTGGCGGCCATTGCTGTCAGGAACATAGCGCTGGTAATGATAGTCCCCTGGAACGCGGCTAACGTGAGGAAGGAACCGATTTTACGTTCGGTACCGTCTTTAGGATCACTGCCGTAGGCGTTTGCCACAGAGAGCAAAATCGGGAAGACGACACCGCCGGCACGGGCGGTATTCGACGGAATCGCCGGGGCTAGTACGAGGTCAGTGGCGACCATGCCGTAGCTCAGGCCAAGCGTCTTTTTACCGAGCAGGCGCATAAACACATAAGCAATGCGGGCACCTAACCCGGTTTTGATAAAGCCACGCGAAATGAAGAACGCCAACACGATCAACCAGATGGTCGTGTTGCCAAAGCCGCTCAGCGTTTGCTGGATGGTGAGCGTGCCCGTAAGCGCGGTCAGGGTCATGCCAAAGATGGCGACGGCCCCAATGGGCAGCGGCTTGGTGATGAGACCAACGATAGTAGCAACGAAGATTGCCAGTAGATTCCATACAGCCGGGCCATTTTCTAGCGCTGCGACGCCTTGCGGGGCCGGTGTAAACCATAAAATCACACCAACACCGATAGTGATGAGTAGTGGAATGAAGCGCACTTCCTCAAATAGGGGGACAGTTGGCTTAGGCTCGTTTCCAGAACTAGCTTGGTTTTGACGACTGACAGTTGCCATGTGGAGCGACTCCTTTCGATAAAAAATAATTGTGTTTCATATTCAATTTACGTCCGTTTTACACGCCCAAGAAGTGACATTTTTCACGTTGCACATTGTCAAATGACATCTTTTGTGAAATTTATCACAAAACACAGGCGGGTTTTTCCACGACATGACACATAGGTGACATTCATCACTAAGTATCTCGTGAGCAGTCAGGCATAATATGAACAGTCTATGAGATGGATTTAGGGGTGCTATATCACTATGAACGAAATCATCACCCACGATGTAATTATTATTGGTGCTGGCCTGGCGGGTAGCTGGGCCGCAATGGTCGCAGCGCGTGAAGGCGTTACAGATATTGGTGTATTAAGTAAGGTTCACCCGCTGCGAAGCCACAGCGGTGCTGCCCAGGGCGGCATTGCGGCTGCACTGAGCAACGTTCGCCCGGTGGAAGGCACAGGCCCACGCGGCCCACTAGAGCAAGTTCCGGCAGACGGTGACCCGGTAGACAGCCCTGAACTGCACATGTTTGACACCATTAAGGGGTCTGACTGGCTGGGCGACCAGGACAAAATCGAAGTGCTGGTCAACGATGCCATCGACATTGTTTACGAATATGAAAACCTGGGCTGTGTGTTTAGCCGCACGGACGACGGGCGCATCAACCAGCGCCGTTTTGGCGGTCATAGTGCGCCGCGTGCCAACTTCGCCGCCGACTGGACGGGCCATGTGCTGCTGCACACCGTTCATGAGCAGTGCTTGAAGCACGGCGTCAAGTTCTATGCGGAGTGGTACGTGATGGAACTGCTGGTTAAGGACGGCGCAGCTTACGGCGTGGTGGCGATGGACATCATCACCGGCAAGTTATACACGCTGATTGGCAAGGCTGTGATGTTCGGCACGGGCGGGTATGGCCGCGCCTGGAAGATCACCTCCAATGCGACGGCAAATACCGGCGACGGCGTTGCCATTGCCTATGAAGCCGGTGCCCCGCTCATGGATATGGAGTTTGTACAGTTCCACCCGACGGGCATCTACAAGCACGGCATTTTGATGAGTGAAGCGTGCCGGGGTGAGGGCGGCTATTTGACGAACGCCAGCGGTGATCGCTTTATGGAAAATTACGCGCCAGACAAGATGGAACTGGCCCCGCGTGACCTCGTTAGCCGCAGTGAACAGACGGAAATTGACGAAGGGCGCGGCGTGGGTGACGATGCCAAAGGCATCTACCTGGACATGCGGCATTTAGGCGCAGAAGCCATCATGTCGCGGCTGCCACAGGTACGCGAAATTGCTATGAACTTCCTGGGCGTAGACATTATCAACGCCCCGGCGAAGATTCAGCCCACAGCCCACTACAGCATGGGCGGCATCCCCACAGACGTAAACGGCCAGGTCATCCGCGACGCATCTGGCGAGCCGTTCACAGGATTGTTCGCGGCGGGTGAATGCGCCTGCGTGAGTGTGCATGGGGCCAACCGCCTGGGCACCAACAGCCTGCTAGAAGCGTCTGTATTTGGGCGGCGGGCTGGCTACGAAATGGCTCGCTACGTTCGCAGCGGCGTGAAGGTGCCGTCCTTCAACAGCGGTGACCCAACGAAGCGCCAGCAAGAACGTATCAACCGGGTGATGAACAACCCGAAGGTCAATGGTCACCGGGAGAATATCTCTGCACTGGCAGAAGAACTCAAGTGGAATATGACCGACAACTGCGGCATCTTCCGCGATGACGAGAAGCTGACGTGCGGCCTGGAGAAAATCAAGGAACTGCAAGACCGCTTTAGCTATGCTGAGGTGATGGATAAGAGCAGCCGCTTCAACACGGATGTGCTGATGGCCCTGGAAACCGAGAACCTGCTCACCTTCAGTGAGGTGGTGGTCAGGGGGGCACTGGCCCGCACCGAAAGCCGGGGTGCCCACTCCCGCACAGACTACAAGAAGCGTGACGACGAAGACTGGCTGAAGCACACGGTTGCAACCAGGGGCGAAGACGGTGACATCGACCTGAGCTACAAGGACGTGTGCATCGACTACGACCGCTACCCGCCGCAGGAACGGAAATACTAGACGTGATGTGTGGGCCGCCACATTGGGCAGCCCACAATAACCAGAACACGCAAACCGCAGGCTACCTGAGAAGACAAGAGAGCAAACATCATGAGCGAGAACACAACCATTACAGTACGGGTCAAGCGCTTTAACCCCGATATAGACCGCAAACCGTATTACCAGGACTATCCGATTGAACTCACGTCAGAAAAAACCGTCCTTGACGCGCTGGAAGAGATCAAGGGCGTGCAAGACGGCAGCCTGACCTTCCGCCGCAGTTGCCGCCATGCCATTTGCGGCTCGTGCGCGATGATGGTCAACCGCCAGAACACACTTGTTTGCACCAAGCCGCTCAAGGATGTGGTGAGCAAGGGCGGGCTGTTCAGCCAGGAAGGTGTGGTGATGATTGAGCCGCTGCCCTACCTGCCCATCATCAAGGATTTGGTGGTAGACCGCACCGTGTTCTGGGAGCAGTATCAGGCGGTGCGCCCGTGGCTCATCGGGCCAGATGCCGTGCCGGACAAGGAATACCGCATGAGCCAGCAGGAAGTGAACGCGATGGAACAGGCCGAGACGTGCATCATGTGTGGTGCGTGCTTCTCATCCTGCCCGGTGGTTGCCGGTAACAAGGAATACATCGGCCCGCACGCCATGCTGAAGGCGTTTATGCGCGTGATGGACCCGCGTGACACGGCCATTGACGAGCGCCTGGACCAGATTGCCACCGAGAGCGGCGCGTTCCGGTGCCATCAGGTGATTAACTGCATCGACGCCTGCCCGAAGGGCTTGAACCCGGCCAAAGCGATTGCCGAACTGGCCACGAAAGCGCTGCGTTCTGGCAAGTTCACCGCAGAGCGCGAAGAGCGCCTGAAAACGATCATTGCCAGCGCAGAAGACCCGGCGCTGCATCC
>DAOTTY010000213.1:0-1668 GCA_034437575.1 Anaerolineae bacterium
TATCGCCCGCAAACAGCCCGAAAACCTGCACAAGACGGTACTCGTTAGCAACAACGTCGTTGCACGCAGCCTGCTCAATGTGGCCGGGCGTCTTTCCTCCACGATTGCCGCGCACTACACTTATGCTGAAACAGTGGACGACGCCCTGCGCCACATCCACGCGAACCGGGCCAGCACAGGCGCTTAACGCTGGCAGGGCTTTTGCAAAATTGTATGGCTGGTCATTGGGCGCTGCCCAAATCCGTCACTTTTTGAAAAAAGCGAACAGAAACTTGCCTTTTCGGACGCAGAGGTAACTGCTCAGGCACTCGGCTGAATTCCCCCATCCCCTAGCCCCTTCCCCCAAAATGAGGGAAGGGGAACACCGCCGAAGGCGGCACAAACCCCTCCCTCCCGCCGCGTAGCGGCGATAGTGGGGGAGGGGTGGCGCTTTAGCGCCGGGGTGGGGGGCAAGCTAAGCAGTTACATTGTAGCGGAAAATTCACGCTTCCTGAAAAGGCCCTCCCGGCCCTACTGCTGCGCTTAACCCACCAGGAAGCCGCCGTCAATCGGCAGCACTGCCCCGTGAATCATCGCAGAGTAATCACTAAGCAGGTACGCCACCGCCTCACTGACTTCAATCGGCTCAGCAAAGCGATCCAACGGAATCCGGGCCAGCATTGGGCCGCTCTTTTCTGGCTCACCCCACACCCGCTTGCCCATCGGCGTCATCACTACCGTTGGATTTACACAGTTCACCCGGATGTTGTGCTGGCCTAACTCCAGGGCCATCACCCGCGTCAGGTGATCCAACCCCGCCTTAGAGGCACAATACGCCGCGTGGTCTTGCAGTGCCCGCAGCGACGCCTGACTGCTCAGGTTGACAATGCTGCCGCCCGTGCCGCGCTCAATCATCCCCTGGGCCACCACCTGCGACACAACTACCACTGCCCGCAGGTTCACCGCGTATGTCGTGTCCAGCGCCTCCACCGTCATCTCCATGAACGGCTGTAAAATGGCTACGCCCGCGTTGTTCACCAGCAGATCAACCCGCCCTGCCGCTTCTATAGCCTTGCGGGTGGCGGCGGCATCGCCTAAATCCGCCACGATGGTTTCGCACGGTACCTCCTCCTTCAGCGATTCCAGGTCCGCCGCCGTGCGGCTGAGCGCGATAATTTCACCGTTTAGCTCGTGCAGGTGCTTGACCATCACCCGCCCGATGCCCTTACCCGCGCCCGTCACCAGGATGCGCTTGCCTGTGAAATCAATGTTCATAACAAAGTCTCCGTAAGTGAAGTTTAGTTTGTGCAATAAAGCGCTGTTGTGGGGCACAACTATGCCAGATTTACGTGGATTGTGCGAATTTGGGTCATCGGCGGGCAGGGCTTTTGCAAAGTTGTATGGCTAATCATTGGGCGCTGCCCAAATCCATCACTTTTTTCAAAAAGTGAACAAAAACTTACCCTTTCGGACGCAAAGCGCCTGAAAATATGGGTTCAAAGGATGCCAATCCTTTGCAGGGGTGCGGGGACGCTGTCCCCGCGATGTGAAAACTCGACTTTGCAATAGCCCCAGTCAAGGCGCAGTTGCTATAAGCAAATTTGGGTGGGCGTGCTATAATGCGCTTTGTCCTGATGGCTTTTACGGATCAACACAGAAATTAACAATGAGCGATAACCCCAACGGCCT
>DAOTTY010000214.1:0-3652 GCA_034437575.1 Anaerolineae bacterium
GCGTCGATCTGTCAGTGGGGTCTGTGGCGGCATTGTCTGGCGTGGTGACCAGCTTATTGTGGATCGAAACGGGTATTCCGCTTTGGATTGCTGCGGTATGTGGCCTGCTGAGCGGGACGCTTGTTGGCTTTCTAAACGGCTTCATGGTCACATTCATGAAGATCAACCCACTGATTACCACGCTTGGCACGTTTTCTATTGTGCGCGGCCTGGCTTTTGTGCTGAGTGCCGGGCAAACCAACCAGCTAAGCAATGAAGTCTTTCAGTTTTTGGGGCGTGGCGAGGTTTTCGGTGTGTCGGCATCGCTTTTGTTGATGCTGGCGCTTTACGCGCTGTTTTTCGTCATGATGCGTTACACGCAGTTCGGGCGTAATCTGTACGCCCTCGGCGGCAGCCCAGATGCCGCACGCCTCGCGGGGATCGCGGTTACCCGCCATTTGCTGATTGCCTATACGCTGTGTGGCACCCTGGCGGCGCTTAGCGGGTTGATTATCGCCTCGCAGCTTGCCAGCAGCGCCCCCCGTGCGGCCACGGGCCTGGAATTCACCGTGATTACCGCCGTGATTCTTGGTGGAACCAGCTTAGCCGGGGGTAAAGGCACGCTGGTAGGCACGCTGGTGGGGGTAATTATCCTACGAACGTTGAGCAACGGCATGACGATCACCAATGTGGAGTCCTGGTGGCAGGATGTGGCCAGCGGCACCGCCTTGATCCTGGCGGTTGGCTTCGATCAAATTCGCATCCGGCTCAGTGCCGAGTCGTCGCGGAGGTCAGCATCATGAGTGCGGAAAACGACGTTCCCCTCTTGCAGATGAAGGACATCTGCAAAAGTTTTTTCGACGTGAACGTGTTGGACAACGTTTCGCTGACCCTGCACAGCGGCGAGGTGCTGGCACTGCTTGGCGAAAACGGGGCCGGTAAATCAACCCTCATCAAAATCCTCAATGGCGATTACCAGCGCGACAGCGGCGCAGTGCTGATTCACGGCCAGCCGGTTTACTTCAACCAACCCCGCGATGCCGAGGCCGCCGGGATACGCATGATCTACCAGGAACTTCACTACGCGCCCGACCTGTCCGTCGCGGAGAACATGCTGATTGGTCACCTGCCCAAGCGGGCTGGCTTTCTGATTGATTGGCCGCGTGCCTATAAAATTGCGGCAGATTACCTGAACCTGCTCAATGTTCAAATTGACCCGCGTACCCTCATGCGCGACCTGACGGTTGTTCAGCGTGAAATTGTAGAGATTGTGAAGGCAACATCGCAGCAAGCCAGCATCATCGTCATGGATGAACCGACGGCAGCGCTAACCCCACCGGAAGTCAAGCACCTGTTTAGCATTATCGAAAATCTTCGGGCACAGGGCGTAGGTATTATTTACATTTCGCACCGGCTTGACGAGATATTCGATGTCGCCCAGCGCGTGACTGTCCTGCGAGATGGCCAGCATGTGGGCACGCGCCCTGTTGCAGCGGTCAAGCATGATGACCTGGTGGAGATGATGGTGGGCCGCACCATTGAAGACCGCCTTGAAGTGCGGCGCAATGCGGCCAGCGCAAAATTAGGCGATGTGGCGCTGCGCGTTTCTCAACTCACTAAAACGGGTGTTTTTGAGAACATCGACATTGACGTACATGCTGGCGAGATCGTCGGCTTGTTTGGGCTGCTGGGCGCGGGCCATGCCGACCTGACCCGCTGCATCTTCGGTGCCGATACTGCCGACAGCGGGACTATCGAAGTCATGGGGCAGCTTATGGAGGTTAAATCGCCCCGGCACGGTAAAAAGGCCGGGATTGGCTTTGTGCCGACTGACCGTAAGGTGAACGGGCTGGTGCTGGGGATGAGCGTTCGCAAAAACGTCACGCTTTCTAACTGGCGCAACCTGGAAACGCTGGGGGTCTTTCGGCAGGGGCTAGAAAAACAGCACACCCAGCAGTGGATAGACAATCTTGGCATCCGAATGGCGGGGGGCATGGAAGTCGAAACCCGATTCCTGAGTGGTGGCAATCAGCAAAAGGTCGTTTTGGCCCGCTGGCTGGAAGCCAACGTCAAAGTGCTGGTACTCAACGAACCGACATGGGGCGTTGATGTGGGTGCCCGTTCCGACATTTACGATCAACTGGAACTGTTGGCTGGCCAGGGATTAGCGATTTTGATGGTGTCCTCGGATATGCAGGAAGTGCTGTCCGTCAGTCATCGGATTTTAACAATCCACGACGGACGCATGACGGGAGAATTTATGCAGATGGACGCAACTGAAGAACGTGTATTGGCAGCAGCAGCAGGAGGGGTGGATGACCGCGAACACATCGAAGCCGAAGGCACGGAATAACCCATCAGCCACAAGCGGGTCTAATTTGGGCGGGCTGCTGCGCTCCGCTAATTTACAGGAGTTGATTGGCCTTATCATCATGCTGGCCCTCATCGTTGGGGCCATGTCGTCACTCTCGGATGTGTTCTTGACGCCGCGCAATTTTAACAACCTGCTGCTGTTCAGTTCCACAATTGGCATCATCGCGGTTTTCACAACCATGCTGATGATAAGTGGGGGCCTGGACCTGTCGGTGGCCTCCACAGCGGCGCTGTGTGGGGTTGTTATCGGCGTGCTGCAAGAGCCGCTCGGCCTGATGGGGGCATCGTTGGTGGCGCTGGCAGCGGGGGCTGCGGTAGGGCTGCTCAATGGGTTCCTGGTGACGTATGTCGGCATCAATTCACTTATTACCACGTTGGGGATGCTCTCGGTGGCGCGGGGATTTGCATTTGTTTTATCGGACGCGCTCACGATTCCTGTGTTCTCCGTTGAAGAAGACAAAATGGCGGTCTATGCGCGGTTTGCCAGCCTCAGCGAGGGGCGGGTGCCGTTACCCCTGTTGGGCGAGGTTCCATTCCCGATTGTATTCACCTTATTGCTGTTTGTGGGTGCGATTTACGTGCTGCGCTTCACCACTTATGGGCGGGCGATGTACGCCATTGGTGGCAACGCAGAAGCAAGCCGGTTGGCCGGGCTGGCCGTGCGGCGTTACCGTATGCTGGCCTTTATGCTGTCTGGCCTGAGCGCGGCGGTGGCCGGAATGTTCCTGACGGCGCGGCTTTATGCGGCTGATCCACGCGCTGCGCCGTCAGTCGAGCTAACCGTTATCACGGCGGTGGTGCTGGGCGGTACGAGCCTGGCCGGGGGCAAAGGCAGCCTGGTGGGCACCCTGCTGGGCGTGCTGATTTTGAGTACCTTGCTCAATGGCCTGAACTTACAGAGTGTGTCTACGGAGTATCAAAACATTGCCCAGGGGCTGGTGCTACTGATCGCGGTGCTGCTTGACCAGGTACGGCTTGGCAACGTAGATGTCGGTATCGGAAGGGTTCGGCGTTGGCTGGCTGCACGCTCGTAAGTGGGCCAGCCACCTAGACTTATTCATAAAGGGACTATGATTCGATGACTCAGACCTATGCAAAAGCGAAAATTGGTGTTTTCGGTATCGGGTTGGCTGCGTACTGGCCGCAGTTTGACGGGCTGAGAGAACGCCTGGAGGGGTATCAGCGCGACGTAGAGGCGAAAATCCGCGAGATGGGCGGGCAGGTCGTATCGGCAGGGCTGGTAGATGATGCCCCCGGCGCGAAACAGGCGGGCGACCTGTTCGCCAGTGAAAACGTTGAC
>DAOTTY010000215.1:0-4415 GCA_034437575.1 Anaerolineae bacterium
TTTCGGCACCTGTTTGGCGCTCTGGTACGGCTTCCGCCATCGTCAATTCCTCGTCGTATGTTGATAAATTGAGAGTATTATCATAAGGGCTGGCTGCGTTGATGGCAATGAGGCGGTCAATGAAGGGTTAGGGCTATTGCAAAGTCAAGTTTTCACATCGCGGGGACAGCGTCCGAAAAGGTAAGTTTTTGTTCACTTTTTGAAAAAAGTGAGTAACTGCTCAGGCACCGGGTGTATGTGGGCATAACGCCCTCGCCCTCACCCCCCTCTCCCGACCGCCGCTGCGCGGCTAGGCGAGGGGGGAGGCCACCGGGTGACGCTGTTTAAGCCCCTCTCCCAGGGCTACAGGCCCGTTCGGGAGAGGGGTTGGGGTGAGGGCTGAGTCGTTACAAAAGTGACGGGTTTGGGCAGCGCTCAATGACCAGCTATGCAACTTTGCAAAAGCCCTGAAATACACTCGTCAATTAATGCCAAACTCAGTCAGACGCGCTATGATGTAAGCCTTGTTCAAACATACGCACACACGCATACACAAGGAGCCGTCCCCCAATATGGCACTCTCAGAAGCAGACATCCAAACCGCCCTGACTGACCTGAACGGCTGGCAACACAGCAACGGCATGATCCACAAAACCTACGACCTGCCGTCCTACCCGGCGGGCATCATGTTTGCTGCTGCCGTCGGCACGGTAGCCGAGGCGCTGGGCCACCACCCGGATATGGCCATCGGCTACAAGAAAGTGACCGTTGCCTTCACCACCCACGACGACGGTAACGTAGTCACGCAAAAGGATGTGGACGCCGCCAAAGCCGTTGAAGCGATTGGTTACCCTGCGTGACGCTGCCGCAAAACACGGCCCTCATCGTGATTGACGTGCAGCAGGGCCTGGATGACCCCAAATACGGCGAGCGCAACAACCCCGACGCCGAAGCACACATCAGCCGCTTGCTGGCCGCGTGGCGGGCAGCGGGACGCCCGCTGTTTCATGTGCAGCATCACTCTATAGAGCCAGACAGCCCGCTGCGCCCAGAGCGGCCCGGTGTGGCCGTCAAGCCAGGGGCCGCGCCCCTGGACGGGGAGCCGGTGATTATCAAACACGGCAACAGCGCGTTCGTCGGCACGGATTTAGATAAGCGCCTGAGCGACATGGACATTGATACGCTGGTGATGTGCGGCCTCACCACGCCGCACTGTGTTTCAACATCGGTGCGGATGGCGAGCGACTACCGCTATAGCGTCTATCTGCCAGCAGATGCCACCGCCGCCCACCCGGCAACAGGCTACAACGGCCAACACTTCACCGGGCAGCAGGTCCATGAAGCGGCGCTGGCCCACCTGCACAACGAGTTCGCCACCGTGACCACCACCGACGCCATCCTGAGCGAGTTGGACTAGCGCCCATGCCGCAAACGCTGTACGAGTTCGGTGGGGATGGCCCGCCCATGCACATTGCCCTGGCCAACGGCTTCCCGCCGGAGGTGTATACGCCGCTGCTGGAGCCGTTCACGACCGATTACCGTGTGCTGAGCCTGCCGCCGCGCCCGCTGTGGCGCGACCCGCCCGCCCCGACCACGCTCACAGATTGGGAAGTGACCGCCTATGACCTGCTGGCCGCGTTCAACGCGCACAAGCTGACGGATGTGATTGCCATCGGGCACAGCCTGGGCAGCGTAACAACCCTGCTGGCGGCGGTCAAGCAGCCGGGGCGGTTCAAAGGCATTGTGCTGCTAGACCCGACGATCCTCCCGCCCAATATGCTGCGGACACTGTGGCTGATGCGACAGGTGGGGTTGCAGGGGCGCTTACCGCTGGTGCAGCGGGCGCTGCGCCGCCGCGCTCAGTTTGCCAGCCGTAAAGAAGCCTTTGACTACTGGCGGCCCAAGAAGCTGTTTACCCGCTGGCCAGATGAGCAGTTGTGGCGCTACGTGGACGGCCTCACACAGCCCGATGGGGCAGGCGGGCTGGAACTGGCGTGGTCACCGGCGTGGGAGGCGCGAATTTATGCAACGATTTATGCGGCAAGCTGGCGCATGATAGCCAAATTGGACAACCTGCTGCCTGTGCTGACGATACGCGGCACGGATACCAACATCTTTCTTGAGCCGTCCGCGAAGCTCATGCAGCAGCGCGTGCCGTCCATGACGTATGCCGAACTGAAGGGGCAGAGCCACCTGTTCCCGATGGAAGCGCCCGACGCCACCCGCGCCGTGATTCAGGAATGGTTGGCGGGGCTATAGCTCAGCTTGCAAAAAGCGATCTAACCCCGCGTAGTCCCTCATGATGACGGCGTGAGACGGCTTGAGCAGGTCGTGGGCCAGTTGCAGCACCCGTTCGCCCTGGTCCGCGCCGATTTCGACCAGCACCAGTGCCCCCGGCTTGCACACACGGGGCGCATCGGCCAGCAGGCGGCGCACCAGGTCAAGGCCGTCGGCACCGCCATCGAGGGCGAGGCCGGGTTCGTACTGGCTAACATCCAGCGTGGTCAGGTCAGCGGTGGCGATGTAGGGCGGGTTTGCGGCCAGCACATCAACGTGTATGCCGCGCTCAAGCAGCGGGGCCAGCAAATCCCCCTGATGCAGTGTGACATCCACCCCGGCGGCGGCGGCATTCTGTGCTGTCACCCGCAGCGCCGCCCCGCTGATGTCGGTGGCATAGACGGTGGCGTGGCGGGCGTTCGCCTTCAGCGTGACGGCAATCGCCCCACTGCCCGTACACACATCCGCGACGACGGCCCCCGGTTGCAATTGCACCCGCGCTAACGCCGCTTCTAGCAGCAGTTCCGTTTCCGGGCGCGGGATGAGGACATCTGGCGTGACGATAATGCGACGGTCGTACCAGTCTTTGAAGCCGCGTATGTAGGCGACGGGTTCCCCGGCATGGCGGCGGGCGACTAACGCCTCATACGTGCTGAGTTCGTCCGGGGTCAGCACACGCTCCGGGTGGGCCAGCAGATAGGCGCGGTCATCTGCGCCCAGCGTGTCAGTCAGCAGTAGCTGCGCGTCCAGCGAGGCCGACGGCGACACAGCCGCGAGGCGGTCACGAGCAGTCGTCCACGCCTCACGGATGGGGGTCACTTACTCGTCGCCCACACTGACAGCGGCCAGCTTTTCGGCCTGGGCGCGGGTGGCCAGTTCGTCAATAAACTCGTCCAGCTTGCCGTCCATGACGCCTTGCAGGTTGTAGCTGCTGTAGTTGATGCGGTGGTCGGTCACGCGGCTTTGCGGGTAGTTGTAGGTGCGAATCTTCTCGGAGCGGTCGCCAGTGCCGACTTGCCCGCGCCGCTCGGCTTCCTGTTCGCTGCGCTGGCGCTCGACTTCGGCTTCGTACAGGCGGTTCCGCAGCACAGTAAAGGCCCGCAGCTTGTTCTGAAGCTGGCTGCGCTCGTCTTGCATTTCCACCACAATGCCCGTCGGCTCGTGCGTCAGGCGGACGGCGCTGTCAGTAGTGTTCACGCTTTGGCCGCCCGCGCCCTGGCTGCGGAACACGTCCACACGCACGTCGTTCAAGTTCAGTTCCACGTCTACGTCCTCTAGCTCTGCGAGGACGGCGACGGTGGCGGTGCTGGTGTGAATGCGCCCCTGCGACTCGGTGGCGGGCACGCGCTGCACACGATGCACCCCACTTTCGTATTTAAGGCGGCTGTAGGCCCCTGCGCCCTTAATCATGAACTTGATCCGGTTGTAGCCGCCTACACCGGACTCGTTTTCGGTGAGGAGTTCGTATTTGTAGCCGTTTTGCTCGGCGTAGCGTGTGTACAACCGGTACAGGTCTGCCGCGAAGATGCCCGCTTCGTCACCGCCTGCCCCGGCCCGGATTTCGATAATCACACTCTTGTCGTCGCGGGGGTCTTTGGGCAGCAGCAGCATTTTGAGGTCTTCTTCTATCGCCGGGATGACGTCTTCCAGTTCATCGACTTCCATCTGGGCCAGTTCGTGCATTTCCGGGTCGCGCAGCATCTCTTTGGCCTGCTCGAAGGCGGTGTACTTCTCTTTGTATACTCTGTACTTGGTCACAATGAGTTCCAGGTCGCTGCGTTCTTTGGCGTATTTAGCCACTATTTCGTAGTCCTGGGCTACTTCCGGGTCACCCATCAGGCGTTCCAGTTCGTTGTAGCGGTCTTCGATGCCCGCGAGTTTGTCTATCATAGGGTTGGTTCCTCTTGTTCGTGTTTGTTTCGGGGGCTATACTACGCCGAATACAGGCCAGCTTGCCCCCGGTTAAAATTCGGTCTGGTAAGATGCAGGGCACTATTTCATGCTGTGCTATCTCGCCGATTATATGAGAAGTGCCATGTGATCTTCAAGTATCGCACGGTGCTGCCCCAGGCGAGCTAGCCGGTAAAACAGGCGCAACGCGGGAGAATACCCTTCATGGAGACAACGAAAACCTACATTATCTGTGCCACGCACCGCAC
>DAOTTY010000216.1:0-2824 GCA_034437575.1 Anaerolineae bacterium
TCGCCGCTACGCGGCGGGAGGGAGGGGTTTGTGCCGCCTTCGGCGGTGTTCCCCTTCCCTCATTTTGGGGGTAAGGGGCTAGGGGAATTCAGCCGAGTGCCTGAGCAGTTAATGCAACTTTGCAAAAGCCCTGCGCGTTAATCTGTGGGGGGAGCGGTAGCTCGGTGAGTTTTTTCCAACATTTTGACGCAACACCCGATTCAGAAGCGTGTTTCAATAGCTAAAACCGGAATGAATCGACCTGAATCGACCTGCTATGCTGACGATTGCCAAAAACATCCTGCACGGGGATAAATCCGTAGCGCTGACCCAACCTGGGCACGATACCGCCCTGCTGATAATGCCGGGGTTCGGCACGTTTGAAACCGACTGGCACGATATGGCCCACGCCTACGCCGCCGTCGGTGATGTTGACGTGCTGCTGCCGGACATCTTCCAGCGGCGCTCCATTGATGCGTGCGTGACCGCCCTCGCGCACTTCCTGCGCCAGCACCAGGTCGAACGCTACCGGGCTGTGCATGTGTTTTCGTACATTCTGGGCGCGTGGGTGTTCAATCGCTACGCCAACGCGAACCCGCTGCCCAACCTGACGCACATCGTCTATGACCGCAGCCCCATTCAGGATTTAGCGGCGCGGGCCGTCGTGGAAAACATTCCGCTGGTGCCGCGCCTTGTGGCCGGGCGCATTCTGGCGGATTTCGCCTACACGCCCTACGAACCGCTGCAACAGGCCGGGGTCACCATCGGCCTGATGATCGAAAACGGCGTGGCCGCGACGATGTGGCCCTTCCGGCGCTGGGTGCTGGCGCAGCGCCCGCTAACCTGGGATACTGACCAGTACACCCAGCCGCACGTCGATCACTGTTATGTGCCGCTGGGCCATGAACAGATGTACAAGCACTACGACGTGTTCACAGGCGAACTGCGTCACTTTTACGCGCACGGCTGCTTTAGCGAAAACGCCCGCCGTGAACCCTACACCACCGACCCATTCACGCACCGCGTCACGCCAGATATGGCGAAAGGCTAACCCTATGGGCATCTACCGCATTAAACCCTGGTTCCAGCGTGTGCTACAACCCATCACAGACGCCTTTATCCGCAACCGCATCTCCCCGGACGTGCTGACCTACGGCGCGATCCTCACCGCCCTGTTGATGGGCTTTGGCATTGTCGCGGTGAGCGGGGGCGCTTCGAGGTGGTGGCTGATCGTCGTTGCAGCGGCGGCCCCGGTGCGGCTGGCCTTCAACGCGCTGGACGGCCAGGTAGCGCGGGGGTTGGGCGTGGCCGGGCCGATTGGCGAGGTCAAAAACGAGATCGGTGACCGCCTGGCCGATGTGCTGATTGTTGGCTCATTGTGTTTGGTGCCGCAGGTGCCGCGCATCGTGAGTGCGGGGGCGCTGGCGATGACGCTGCTGATCCCGTATATCGGCGTGCTGAGCAAGGCCATCACCGGGGTGCGCGAGTACGGCGGCGGCATGGCCAAGCCGGACCGCATGGCCGTGATCGCTGCCGGGTGTGTGCTGGTCGCGCTCACCGGGGAGTGGCGGTTGTTTACCGGGGCACTTAGTGTGCTGATTGCCCTGGGATTAATCACTTTTTACCGGCGCTTGGAGGCCATCCGTGAACGAAGCTGAGATTTTGCAGCGCACCCTGCTGACCGTAAGCATCATGTTTGGGGCGGGGGCGCTGTTGGTGCTGATGTTGGGCCGCTTCAACCTCAAGCGGATTGCAGGCGGCGAACTGGGGGCGCGGTATATCGGCTGGCTGGTGCTTACGCCCATTTATCTGCTGGCGCTGTTTACAGACATCCGTGTGGGCGCGGCGATGGTCCTCATCAGCATGATGCTGTGCAACTTCGAGTTCAGCCGGGCCACGAAACTGTTTAGCGGCCAGCGAGTATTCCTGCACATCACCGGCGCGGTGACGCTGTTGGTGGTGCTGTTCAAGCCCACGCTGTTCGCGGCCATGCCCGTGCTGGTGTTCTTCGTGCTGACGCTGGTGCCCATCTTGGCCAACGACCTTGAGCGCCTGTCTGGGGATGTGCGGGTGATGGCGTATGGCTACATGTACATCATCTGGTCGCTGGCCCACGCCGTGTTGATGCTCGACCTGCCGGACGGGCGCGGGCTGCTGCTGGTCGTCATTGTGGGCTGCGCCCTTGCGGACATCGGCGCGTATGTGGTCGGCAAGCAGATTGGCCGCACCGTGATTGCCCCGGCCATTAATCCGCGCAAGGCGTATGAGGGCATTCTGGGCGATTTGCTCGGCGCGGTGATTGCGGTGCTGCTGTTCCGGTATATCATCCCAGTTTACGACTGGCCCACGCTGCTGCTGCTGGTCGTGCTGATTGGCGTGGGCAGTTCGTGGGGAGACATCATCAGTTCGATGGTCAAGCGGCGCAACGACATCAAAGACTGGGGGAGCATTGTGCCGGGTCACGGCGGCGTGCTGGACCGGCTCAACAGCCTGATTGTGGTGATGCCGCTGGTGTATTATGCGCTGGTGCTGGTGCTGCCCGCCGGGTCGGTGGGGTAGCGTATCTAGTCAGCTTGCCGTGCGACGTGTGAAAAGTAGATCACACATGGGTGGGCCGCCACCCTGGGTGGCCCCTATCCAACCCATGTGACCTGTAGGGACGGGGTGATGGTGAGTAACTGCTCAGCCCTCACCCCAACCCCTCGCCTAGCCGCGCAGCGGCGGTCGGGAGAGGGGGGCTGTCAGGGGTAGGTTTTTAATTGTAGTCCCCAAAGGCCCTGTTCATACGGCGCAAAATCGCGTCGTTGGATAGGGAGGTGTTGGATCATCGAAATCAACGTGATCA
>DAOTTY010000217.1:0-9647 GCA_034437575.1 Anaerolineae bacterium
ATGGACGGTGAAATCGCCTGAAAGCGCCAATCCTGGCTCAGAATGAGTTCCTGCACTGGCCCACTGGCCCCGGAATAAGCCAGCAGCGCCTGGTGCATGGGCACCAGTTCCAGGTCCATCAGGCGGCCACTGCGAACCGGCCCGACGACTTCTGGCGCGTTGCTGCGGTAGATGGCTGCGAAGCGTGTGACGCCGCCCTCAACCTCGTATTCATACACGACGTCTGCGGCATTGAGGCCCGTCTGCGGGCGCACCACGGGCGGATAGTTGCTCACCTTAACAATCAGGTTACGCCGTCCGAGGGCCTCGGCACTTGGGTACGGTAATCCTGTCAGCGGGTTGGTGCCTTCCGGGTAGAAGATTGGCCCGATGGGGGTAGGCGTCAGGGTGGGTGTATTTGTCGCAGTGGGCGAGGGCGTAAATGTTTCAGTGGGCGTGCTGGAAGGCGTCGGGCTGTTTTGCGGCGTATTGGTCACCAGATCAAGCGAACGGGGCAGCGTGGGGCGTGGGGTATTGGTAGACAGGTTGATAAACAACGTTGGGGTGGGGTCATCATCGGTTTGGCCCATCACAGGCGCAATACTGATGGCAACCGCCGCCAGAACACTCAACACAGTGGCGAAAACAACTCGGCGCATGAACTCATTCCTTGCTCATCTCACATCACGGACGGCACAGTATAGCGCCAGCGCACACAAATGACAGGGGGATTCCCCCGTTACAAACCGATGCTTAACCGCCGCTGTGTAATGCTTGGGGGCCACGCCGCGTCTGCTTATACTGAGTATATTGCAGAAAACTGGAGCAATCTCCCATCATGGAAAAGCGCCGCTTACTGATTTGCTATGCCCACCCGGACGACGAGAGCTTTGGCCTGGGTGCGCTCATCGCCAAGTACGTTGACGAAGGCGTTGATGTGTATCTCATCTGCGCGACCAACGGCGACGCCGGGTCAATGGACGAAGAATTTTTGACGGGCGACAGGACGATCAAGGATGTGCGGCTGGAGGAACTGGCCCGCGCCAGCGAGATTTTGCAGTTCAAGGATGTGTTCATGCTGGGTTATCACGATAGTGGCATGATGGGCAACCCGGAAAACGACCTGGCTGGCAGCCTGTGGTACACCTGGAATCACGACCCGAACAAAGTCACGCGGGAGGTCGTCGAGGTCATGCGTCAGGTGCGCCCCCACGTCATCCTCACGTTTAACGAGTACGGCGGTTACGGTCACCCGGATCACATCGCCATCCAGAAGGCGACAATGGCCGCAGTGAGCATCGCCAACGACCCGGATTATGTCACCGATGGCCTGCCCCCCTACCAGCCGCAAAAAGTGTACTACTCCGGCATTCAAAAGCTGCCCGTGCAAATCGGCATTGCCATGACCCGCCTCAAGGGTAAAAACCCGCGTCAACTGGGCCGCAACCAGGACATTGACATTGTCGCCATTCTGGAACACATCGACGCCCCCACAACCCGCATTGACATCAGCCAGTATTGGGACGAGTGGGATCGCGCCAGTGCCTGTCATGCGTCGCAGGGTGGCGGGGGCGGCAGCTTTTTGGGCCTGCCACGCTGGGCACGTCGTAAGCTGTTCCCCACGCAAAGTTTCACTCGCGTCTTTCCGCCAGTCCAACAGGCGGGTATCATCGAGAGAGACTTGTTTGAAAACGTGTCACTCACTGAAGAAACCGAATCTGTTACCTGACGCATGAACACTACCGAAGAGGCCACCCACCGTATTGATCGCCTGCTAGACGCCATCGACCTCGTTCGGGAAGACCAACGGGAGGCGGCGCGGGCACTGCTGCGCGACCTCATCAGCGAAGATGGCAACTTTGAGGATGCGTGGCTTTGGATGAGTGTGGCCGTAGACTCCCTCGACCAGAGTGCGATTTGCCTGGACAACGTGCTGCGCGTGAACCCCTCTAACCAGTATGCCGCCGGGGCACTTTACCGCATCCGGGAGCAGGAAATGGAAACACAACGCAAACGGGGCCGCTACCTGTTCTATCGGGATGCGGCCTTTGCCGCCATGTGGATGCTTATCTTTGCGCTGCTGTTTACGATGACTTTTGCCTTCATGACGCTGCCCATCCCGCCGGCCTGACCAACACCCCACTAATTTTTGCGGCAAATTCATGCTTGAAAACCGCACGCAGTCCACAAGCGAGCTGTGAATTTTCATTCATGCACGGCACGGTTTGGTTGCATCCCCCCCAACCTCACATTATCATTTCATTGCAGCACATTGCAGTCCACGGCCCACGACCATCCCAAAGCCGTTCAAACGAGGAAGTATGTCCACACCCAACCCACTTGTGATCTTTTCCAGCGGACAGCGCACAGGCAGCACGCTGCTGCAACGCTTTTTGCTGTCTAACCCGCGCATCATGATCTGGGGCGAGCACGACGGCGTCCTATCTGATATTTATCGCCGGTTTGATCGGCTTTACGAGTGGGAAAGCATGTTTGGCCACCAGCTAGAAACCTTCATGGACTACGGCTACAACACCTTCATTCCCAACATGGTCCCGCCCCCAGATGTCATCGCCAACAGCCAACGGGCCATGCTGGAAGTGCTGTACAAGCAAACGGCACAGCAAATGGGGCGCGACATCTGGGGCTTTAAAGAAGTCCTCTACGACGCAAACATGGCTGTGCGCCTGCGCGAACTCTTCCCAGGAATGCGGGTGCTGTACATCACCCGCCACCCGTTTGATTGCTTCGTCTCTCTATTGCACGAGGAGCGCCTCAAACCGCACGAAGTCAACATCCCCATTCAGGAAACGTGGATGCGCCCCAAAACCGTCAAGTGGCTGCAATACTGGACGAAGATTAACGAGAGTTTCCTTAATCACCCTGCAATTAACGACGACTGGGTGCTGCGGCTGACGTATGAAACCCTCACCGGGGACATGTACACCACCACCGCGCACATCGCAAAGTGGTTGGGCCTACCCCTCAGCGACTTTGACCGGGACGTGTTCCAGCATCGGCGCTTTACAGATCGAGACAACCCGCATCGCGGCAACGGCCACCAGCCTGAACAAGAGGAGCGCCGCCACATCACCTGGGATGACCTGTCTGCCGAAGAATACCTGCTCATTACGCAGCCCGACCTCAGACGGACTGCCGAGCGGCTGGGTTACGCCATGCCGGACTTATTATTTCAACAGGAGCAATAATCATGACGACCGTTTTTAACCGTTTACTGGCCAGCGTGGCTATTTTGCTGGGTGTGCTGGCCTTGCCTGTAACCACCATCAATGCTCAAACTGATGAACTAAGCTGCCCTGAAGGCCAGCCCGAACTGGTCATTGCCGCTGGCGCACTGGGGGGGGAGCTTGAACTGCTAAACCGCTCGTTGCAGCAGTACATGGAACTGTGCCCCAACGTTACCGTCACTGCGCTAGAAACGCCCGACCTGGTGACAGACCGCCTGGGCCTGTATATCCAGTTTTTGGGTGCCCGCAGTGACGCGGTAGACATCTACTCGGTAGATGTGATTTGGCCAGCGATTGTGGCCGAGCATATGGTGGACTACTACGACTACGTTGAGCCATCGTCGCAGTTCGTCAGCCAACATCCTGAAACGCTTATCCAAAACAACACCGTAGACGAACGCCTGATTGCAATGCCCTGGTATACCGACCTGGGCCTGCTGTATTACCGTACCGACCTGCTGGAAAAGTATGACCTGGGTGTGCCGCAAACCTGGGACGAACTGGCCGAGTCCGCACGTATCATTCAGGAGGGCGAACGAGCCGAGGGCAGCAGCGAGTTCTACGGGTATGTGTGGCAGGGTGCGTTAGGCGAGGCCACAATGGTTAACGGCCTGGAGTGGCAGGCTGCCGAGGGCGGCGGTGTTGTGATCTCCCCGGAGGGTGAGGTACAGGTGTTCAACGAGCCGACGATTCAGGCTGTTGAGCGGGCTGCCAGTTGGGTAGGCGACATCAGCCCGTCTAACGTCATCGCCTTTACGCCAGAAGACTCACGCGAAATCTGGCAGGCGGGCAACGCCGCCTTCATGCGTAACTGGACCTACGCTTACAACGAGGCGGCCCAGGACGAACTGCTGGCGGGTAACTTCGGGGTGGCACCGCTGCCTGCCGGTGATGCCGGTGTGGCTGCTACCCTGGGCGGTTGGAGCCTGGCCGTGTCGCAGTACAGCAACAATGTGGATGCGGCTATGGCCATCACCCTGTTCCTCACCTCTGCCGAACAGCAGAAGTTCCGCGCCCTGGAAGGCGGCTTCGCCCCGACGGCGCTTTCGGTTTATGACGACCCGGAAATCCAGGAAAACTCGGCCAGCCCGCTGTTTGAGCAGCTTTTTACCACGCTCAGCACCAACAGCGCCACCCCGCGCCCCTCCACCGTAGCCGGTGACCTTTACAACGACGTGTCTCGTGAGTATGCCAATGCGGTTCACTCCGTGCTGCGTGGTGAACAGGATGCCCGTATTGCGCTGGACGACCTTGAGTTTGAACTTGAGGACATCGTTATCGAACTCGGCTTTTAGCAGCGCCATTGCAGGGGATGCGTGTGTGGCATCCCCATTTACCTTGCATAATATCCCCTGGGTGCCTTATGACCACCGTTCAAACACACCCCTCGCTCCCCGACAAGACGGCGAACCGCACGGCAGCCGAACTCGTCGCGGGGGTCTTCTTCCTGATGGCGCTGGCGGTGTTTGCCGCGCTTATCGCCTGGGTTGCCATGACCGAGGAAATCACCCTCAGTGAAAGCAACGGCTTTCAGGCTCACCTCTGGAACACGCTTCGCACAGTTGGCGTTTTGCGGCCCCTGCTGCTGATTATGGCCGGGGTGGGCCTTATTCGCCTCAGCCACTCGCTGCGGCGCGGCGACATCGGCGCTGTTCGCTGGGCCTACATCATTAGCAACTGGCTGATTGTCATTAGCAGCGTGGCCCTGACGTATGTCATTATCAATGCCGCCCGCGCCAACGGCGCAACCGCCCGCGACATCTTTGCGGCGGCGTTCCCGGTGGCGCTGCTGTTGGTGTTAACGGTAGGCATCCGGCGTGGGGTGGTGCAGGCACGCTCCTACTTCGGCGGCGACGAAGACATCACCGCCCGGCGCACCCGCCACGCCTGGAACCTGCTGGCACCGACGATCATCACGTTTTTACTGATTGCCATTGGCCCGCTGGAGCGGGTACTGGTGACCAGCCTTAGCGATGAACGCTTCGCCAGTTCAGACGAGGTGAGCTTTGTTGGGCTAGAAAACTACGCCCGCCTGTGGAGCCTACGCATCGACACCATCAACTGTAACGGGGTGGGAGTAACGTGCGAGGTCATGCTTGATGAAAACGGCCAGGAACAGATTGTTTATCCCCGTTTGCGCCGCTTGTATGACGACCTGGGTATTAACCCGGAATACAGTGAACTGCGCTTTCGTGAGCTACCCATTGGCCTCACCCTGGGCAACACACACTACATCCTTAGCGCCCGTGACCCTGACTTCATGGAAGCCTTTGTCACGTCGGTTTACTACACCCTTCTGGCCACGATCTTTCAGCTATCAGTTGGTTTTGCCATTGCGCTGATCTTGGCATCACAGCTTCGCGGCATTGGCTTTATGCGTTTGATGATGCTGGTGCCGATGGCCATCCCAACGCTGATCGCCACCCAATTTTGGGATGTCATGCTGCGCCCGGACCAGACGGGCCTCATCAACGCCATGCTGCTGGGGGCGGGGCTGATTGACGCGCCGCAGCAGTGGCTGCTCACCCCACAGTTGCAGGTGCCCACGCTGGTTGCCGTCATTGTGTGGAAGGAAGCGCCCGTTGTGGCCCTGCTGCTGCTGCCGGGGCTGCTGGCCATCCCGCGTGAAGTGTATCAGGCGGCGGCGATTGACGGAGCTAACCGCTGGCAGCGCTTCACCAAAATCACGCTGCCGATGATGCGTCCGCACATCGGGGTGGTGCTGGTGCTGCGAACGATGGTGTTCATCCGCGTGTTTGACCTGTTCGAGATTCTGGTAGGGCGCACCCGCTATGTGATGTCTACCTATGCGTATGACGTGCTGCTGCAACGGCAGCAGTTGGGGTATGCGTCTGCGGTGAGCGTCACCATTTTTATCATTGCCATCATCTTCACGATTGGCTACATGCGAACCCTGCGAATTGACGAGGTATGACGATGGTCGGTGAAAGCAGCCGTTCTATTTGGGGATTCATCCAGCGTGCGCTGTTTATCGTGGTGATTCTATTTTTCTCGTTTTACTCGTTGTTCCCGTTTTTGTGGGGCCTCAACACGTCTTTCAAGACGGTAGACGAAATCGCAAATGTGCCTATCACCTTCGTCCCGAACGAGTTCACACTCAACAACTATGAGTCGGTACTGTCCTGTGCCGTGCTGGGATTTGGCACACCCGGTGAGACGCTGCAATTTCTGTTCCAGCCCAGCCAGCTTACATCTATTGTCACCTCGACGGGCTGTCAGTTTCTCATATCCATCCGCAACAGCTTCATTATTGCATTTGGGGCCACGTTCCTATCGCTGATATTGGGCGGGCTGAGTGCCTATGCGCTGGGACGCTACCGCTTTCGGGGGCGTTCGCTGATGCGCTATACCGTGCTGACCATGAACCTGTTCCCGACGATTGCCGTGCTGCCCAGCCTGCTAGACACGATGAGCAACCTCAACCTGACGGGCACGCTGTGGTCACTCGTGCTGACCTATCCGATTTTCACGCTGCCGACGATTACGTGGTCGATGGTGGTGTTTTTCCAGCAGCTACCCCAGGACATCGAACAGGCGGCGTTTGTGGACGGTGCCAGCACCTTGCAAGTCTTCTACCGCATTCTGATGCCTATTGCCACACCCGTGCTGCTAACAACCGGCGTGATTACCTTCATCGGCACGTTTAACGAGTACCTACTGGCGCTGGCGTTTGTTTCCAGCACGCCAGAAGCCCGCAACATCACAGTGGCCATTAAATTTCTGGCCGGGCAAATTACGCCGGGCGAACTGATGGCGATGAGTGTGGTGATTGCCCTGCCGCTGATTGTCATCATCGGGCTGACGCAGCGTCAGGCCATCAAAGAAACAACATCCGGCGCGGTAAAGGGCTAGCAGTCCCCAAACGTGGAGTAGTTGGCTTGCATTTCCGCCTGGCGCTTGCGCCAATCCGGCAAGTGCCTGGACATCAACGCCTTGAAGCCCTTGCCGTGATTAAGTTCGATCAGATGTACCAGCTCATGCACCACCACGTACTCGGCCAACTCGTAGGGCAGCCACGTCAGCGCCCGGTTAAGCGTGACCGTGCCCTTGCTGCTGCACGACCCCCACTTGCGGTACATCTGCCGGAACTGCACCCGCGTGGCCTTTACGCCAATGGCGGCGCTCCACTGCTTCACCATCGCCCGGATTTGGTCTTCAGTGGTTTGCACGTTTGGGGGCGGCTTGATGTGCTGTTGCAGCTTCTTCACGCCCTGGGTGATGAACTTCTTCACCTGCGGGTCGGCTTCGTCCATCCAATGCGGGATGTACACCTCTACGCCGCCGGGGACGGGGCGCATCATCATGCTTTTGCGCCGCTGGCGCAGGATTTTTATGTTGGTGTCGGTCATGGACGGTTACTTGCCACTCTTTGCATAGGTCCTCATTCTATCACGGGCGGCGCACAAATTAGAATATTCGTGCCAAAACTGCCTCACAAAATGCAGGGCGCAGGTGTATGATGGGTGTATTCCGCAGGTATACCAATCGCAAAGGCAACCCAGCGCCATGAACCGCGACGAGAAATTTGTTCATCTACACGTTCATACCGAATTCTCGCTGCTGGACGGCCTGAGCCAGATTGACCAGTTGATGACCCGCGCCCAAGAGCTTGACATGCCGTCAATGGCCATCACCGATCATGGCACGATGTTCGGTGTGGTGGACTTCTTCCGGGCGGCGGTCACGAACGAGATTAAGCCCATCATTGGTGTGGAAGCGTACCTGGCGCGGCGCGGCATGGAAGACCGCGACCACAAACTCGACAGCAAGCCGTATCACATGCTGCTGCTGGCCAAAAACCAGACGGGCTATCAAAACCTGCTCAAGCTGGCCAGTGAGGCCCAACTGCGCGGCTTCTACCGCCAGCCACGTATTGACCGCGACCTGCTGGCGCAGCACGCCGAGGGGCTGATTGCAACGTCGGGCTGTTTGGCAGCGCAAATTCCGCAGACCATTATGGGCGGCCATGATGATGAGGCCCGCGAACTCATCGGCTGGTATCAAGAGACGTTCGGGCCGGAGAACTTCTACTTAGAGCTGCAATATCATGACATTGACGTGCTGGAGGATGTGAACCGCTGGCTGGCAGACTATCGCAAGAGCGGCCACACGCCCGTCCAGTTCCTGGCCACCAATGATGTGCATTACGTCCGGGCGGAAGACCACGACCCGCACGACACGCTGCTGTGCATCCAGACGGGCAACCTGAAGGCCGACGGCAAACGCATGAAGATGTCCGATGCGAGCTATCACGTCACATCGCATGAGGAAATGGAAGCGATACTGGCGCAGCAGTACAGTTGGCTGCCCGATGAAATGCGCTTCGAGGCGCTGCTGAACACAGCCAAAGTCGCAGCCATGTGTGATGTAGACCTGGAAACCGAGGGCTACCACCTGCCGCTGTTCCCGGTGCCACCGGGCTACCCTGACGAACGCGGCTACCTGCGCTATCTGGTGGATAAGGGGCGCTACTGGCGTTATGGCGACCGCGCGGACGACGCTGTGTACATCGAGCGCATGGAACACGAACTGAACATCATTCACACGATGGGCTTTGACACGTACTTCCTGATTGTGTGGGACCTGTGCGAGTTCGCCCGTCATGCGGACATCTGGTGGAATGTGCGCGGCAGTGGTGCGGGCAGCATGGTGGCCTACTGCCTGGGCATCACCAACATTGACCCCATCCAGAACAGCCTGATCTTCGAGCGGTTCTTAAATCCGGGGCGGCAGACGATGCCCGACATCGACCTGGACTACCCGGATGACCGCCGCGCCGACATGATCGAGTACACGGCGCGAAAGTACGGCACCGATAAAGTCGCGGCCATCATCACGTTTGGGACGCTGGGCGCAAAGGCCGCCATTCGTGATGTGGGCAAAGCGCTAGACCTGCCCGCCCACGAGGTCAACCACGCCGCCAGCCTGATTCCACAAGAAGCACGAGTCAAGCCCATTGCGGAATACGTTGAGGCCAACGCGGAACTCAAGCAGCTTTACAACACCAACCCGCGCCTGCGCGAAGTGATTGACACGGCCAAACTGGTTCAGGGGATTGCCCGCCACGCCTCCACGCACGCCGCTGGGGTCATCATTGCAGACAGGCCGCTGGTGGAATACCTGCCGCTGCACCGGCTCACACGCGGTGAGGACGACAACAGCGCCATGCAGCAGGTGACGCAGTTCCCGATGGAAACGTGTGAGTCGCTGGGCCTGCTCAAAGTGGACTTTTTGGGCCTGTCTACGCTGACGTATATGCGCCGCGCCAGTGACCTCATCTACAAGCATCATGGCGTGCGCTGGACGCTGGATACCATCCCCTATCGCCCACACGAGGGCGATCACCTGACGGAGCAGCAGGCCACTGAAAACGAAAAGCTCAAGGGGGCGTTCGAGTTG
>DAOTTY010000218.1:0-8481 GCA_034437575.1 Anaerolineae bacterium
ACGCATTTTACGGTAGCGCACCCTCCTCGGCTTATCCAAACCGATTTCGTAAATCCCGCACTTCATCCCGCAGGCGCACGGCCTCTAGCACCGGGTTGACCCACGCCGCGCCGTGCCACCCCACCGTTTGCATGTGTTCTATTGTCATCACACCATCAAAGCCCGCGCTCAGCAGCAGGGTGACCACCCGTTCCAGGTTCAGTACCCCCTGATCGAACGGTGTCTGCATCCGCATAGGCGCGGCCTGCCGAATTTGCACATGGCGCAGGTACGGCAGCAGCGAGACCGCGTCATCGGGCCGGATGCCCTGCGTCGTCATGTGAGACCAGTCCAGCGTGATTTTGAGGCCGTCCACCAGGGCCAGCAGTGCGATGGCGTCGGCGGGCGTCTGTGCAATGGAGTCCATGTGCGGTTCGATGCTCACTTCAAGGTTGTGCTCAACAGCGACCTCTGTGAAGCGGCGCAGCCCCTCGGCGGCTCGCTCACGCACGGCAGCTTTATCCCCGGCTAGCGCCACCCCCGGCGATACAGTAATGCCCGGTGTGCCCAGCGCCACCGCGAACGGCACCAGCGCCTCAAATGATTTAATTTCGTGTTCGCGGCGCTCGGCGTCGTCCGCTGCAATGCGCGGCAGCATCAAGTACAGGTCGGCTAGCTTCAGGTTATAGGTATCCAGGTCATGCCGGATGGCCTTTGCAGTCTTTTCTGGCGCTGCCGACGCTTTGACCACGTCCAGATGGGGGCCGCTGCCGATGTCCACATAGCGGAAGCCCAGGCGGGCAATTGTCGCCAGTGCCTCTGTAAGTGGTTTGTCATTGAATCCCCAGGTGTGGCAGCCCAATTGCATGGTTGATATTGTCCTGAAATAAGCCTACATGACTGCTACAGTTGGCGTGGATGCTTCGTCGGGACGCGACTTGCTTCGTCTGCTGGTGTGGGAACGGGGCGGTAGTCCACCAGCACGATTAGCCCGCCCATTGCCGCCAGCACGATGTTACACAACGGAATTAGCAGGGCGTAAACCAGCGCTTGCGCTTCTGGCACGCCGTAGGCCCCCAGCAGCAGCACAATCGCCCCCTCCCGGATGCCCGCGCCGTTGATACTCAATGGCAGGAATTGGGCCACGTTGAGGATCACCAGCACCATCACAAACGTCAGGTAGCCCAGGTGCGTCAGGGTCATGGCGGCACCCAGCGCGTACAGCGCCAGCGCCCACACCAAAAAGTATGCCAGGCTAGCGGCAGCAGCAGCAGCCAACCGAAGTGGGTGATGGGCATATAGCTTGATCGGTTCAAACAGCTTTTGCAGCGGCCCTGGCAACCAGCGCTCAAAGCGCTCCACCACAAAAACCATGCCATAGGCCCCGGCCAATGCGACAGCGGCCCCGGCCAGCACCCACCCTAGCTGCCCACTGTCAAGCGCAAATGTCACCATGACCAGCGGCGTTGCAATCAGGGCCAGCACGCCAAATAACCCGTTGACGGCAATCCCCAGCAGGCGGTCTACCAGGGCAGACGACATCAGCTTGATCTTTTCGTCTTGCTGGCGGGCCAGATAGTACCCTTTGGCTAGTTCACCGCCCACAAGCCCCGGTAAAAACTGCGCGTAAAACACTCCTACAAGATTATACGCGAACAGCACACCCGCGCTCACCCGCACCCCAACGGCGTCTAACAGCAGCTTCCAGCGGAAGCTGGCGATATAGGCTGCCCCAAGCCAGATGGCCAGCCCCAGCAGCACATAGCCCCACCGGATGCGGGCGGCTTGCTGGCGCAGTTCCACAAAATCGACATCCAGGGTGCGGAAGATAAGGACAAAAACCCCAACCACAATAGCCAACCGCACCAATAACCAGGCAACCTGGCGGGGGGCAGGGTTGGCCGGAATGGGGTTAGTGGTCTTCGTCGCCATTTTGCTGCGCACCGGAAAAATACCCGGCGATCCACTTCATCGCATCAACAGCGCTGTGGGGGGTCTGTTCACCGATGTGGAACTGCCTATCGAGGTTTTCTGGACGGCGGCCCAGCCCGGCCTTGCTGCGGCTGTCGCCCATAGCAGCAATCAGGTTGGCCAGCTCCTTCAGCGAGTTAGACAGAATTTGGCGCTTTTGTGGTGACAGTTCACCTGTCATTTTGGCCAGCACCTCGCGCACAGTTTCCGTGTCGAAGCCGGTGCCGTTGCCCTTTTCGCTCGGTTCAAAGGCTTCGGCCAGCGTTTCCAGCACGTCGCGGGTGGTGTTTACATCGCGGGCGAAAGCGGCCACATCGCGTTTGCCCATCAAACGGCGCATGGCGATGACACTCGTCAGGATTTCCACCACATCTTCTGTGACGCGGGTACCAGCCAGGCCGCGTGCCAGCCGTGTGAGGCGCGGGGTGGGCTGCTGCTGGGCAAACGCCCGCCACCACGTCAGCACCGCATTGCGTGCGGTACTGCTCCAGGCGAGATAGCTAAAAACGTAGCGTGTGGCCTGGATGAAGTCATCATCATCGTCGTCGTGTTCGTGCTTGTTCAGCAGGTAGATGGCGGCGGCGCGGGTGGCAGCTTCGTCTTTGTTCTGCGCGGCGACTTCCAACATGCGCTGCAACCGGTCTACGCCGACGGTGAGCGTCTGATTTTGCATCATGAGGCGGGCGGCGGCTTCCATGATGTCGTGGGCTTCGGCGTCCCAATCCCAGGCTTCCAGCAGGTCCATGTACACCTCCAGCGCCTCTGTCGCTGCGAGCTTGCCGGAAGACAGCAGCATGGCCATGATGTCCAGGGAGCGGTCAATAGGCGCACCGGCCCGCAGCAGGGCACCCGTCATATGTTGGCCCAGCAGGTTTTGTTCGGCCAGGTTCGCTGTCAGTGCCGGGAACAGCACGTCGTCCCGTTCGCTGATGACAAGCTGAAGCAGTGTTTCTAGCGCAGTGTCGGATAGCCAGGCACCGCCGGTTTTGGCGCACACGCGCAGCACGTCAGTGGGCTTGTAGGGCGCGTTGGGGTGGAATGTTTTGCCCTCTTTGTTGATGGCCCAGATGCGTTCAATCACGCTGGCGGTGAAGGCCCCCCCGGCTTGCGCCTGCGCTGCCCGCATAAACCCGGCCAGAAACAGGCTGACGCTGTGTTGTTGCAGGTCACTAAGGGCGTCGGGGTCAAACTCGGTGAAGGCTGCTGGCAGCGGGTCGGGCAGGGCTGCAACCACATCGTCGTTGTCCAAGTATTCGACCAGCACCCCAGGCGCAAACCGCGCAGCAATCACCATCAAACTGAGTGCCAGTTTTTCGGACTTGAGTGCAAGGGGCGCAGCCTGACGCAAACCGTCGTAAAGCAGACCTTGCAGTCTGAATCGCTCTGGCTCACGGGCAATCAGGCGCAGCCAGTTCACAATAAGGTCAGTTTCGCCGCTGTCAAACGCGACATCTAGCGACTGGCTGGCCGCGTCGTGCAGGCGTTGCAGCCAGCGCTCGTCTACGCCATCGGCCAGGCGCTGCCGCATGAACACGTACACCAGGTCGGGCGCGTCTTCCAGCATGTTGCTCAGGCGCTGTTGGAGTTCGGCGTCCAGGGTGGGGTCGGCGTCCATTTGCGCGGCGACCAGATTGTTGGCCTCGTTGTCGCGCTCTTCCAGCGCATGATTCAGCAGCAGTTCCGCGTAGGTGCGTCGCCAGTCGGTTGGCACCTGATCGGCGTCTTGCAGGGCTTCTTTGAGGTCATCAGCCGGGATGGGTGTGTTTTGGGTGGTGACGCGGGCGTTGAAGTGATAACGCCGGGTGATAATCGGCAGGCAAGCCACGCTATCTTCTTCGATGGGCAGGCGCTCTGCCAGCGAGTCTAACCGGGTCATGGCCTTAAACAGTCCGGCTGCATCCCCTGGCCAAAAGCCCGCCAACAGTTCCGCATAGCGGTTCCAGGGCAAATCTTCCAGGGCACCCAGGCGGTCTGCCCAGTTGAGCATGGCGCGGTCGGTGGTTTGTTCTTCGCCAAACAGCACCCGTGCAGTGACCGGGTCGGTAAAGCGCGGGACGTGTGTGCTGAAGGTGAGGTCAGCACGGGTGACGTGCGGCAGCAGGCTCATCAAACCCTGCACCAAAGCCAGCCGCTCTGCCGTTGCCCCGCTATGATTGACGATGAGCAGGCCGTTTGCGCTGCTGGCGGCGTTGAGCAGGGACAACACTTCGGTGAAGTCCCCGCTATACGCGGCCAGCAGGTTGTTCAGTGCGGCGGTGCGGTGGGCGATTGACCAGGGCTGGCTGCGGGCCGGGTCGGCATCGTCCAGGAATATCGTGATGTTGCCGCGCAGATCACGCATGACCTGACGCGGCACCAGCGCGTAGTCGTAGCGCGGTTCGGTAACGTCTGCACCGTTGTAGAAGGCTTTCACCACCACAAAATCGCGTTTGGGGGTGGTATAGATGCCTAACACGGACCCGTCGTCGTTGCGGCTGGCCGGGCGCGGTTCGATTGGGGCGGTGCTGCGCCACTGTTCGGCGGTTTGCAAGGTGACCCCTGCTGTGCGGGACACAAGTTCGAGACGCCCGCCGGCTTCTTTGGCTTCCCGCTTGGAAACGCCATAGACAGCATGTGCAATGGTCTCAGTCAAGGTGGCTTTACCTGCTATACTGACAGGGAAGTTTGCAGTTTACTACAAGTTGCGGGGCGGTTTACAGGGGAGACGCAATGATGCAGGCACATACCAATGTCTTGCAAACACAATGCTTATGCTCCCAACCGTCCATGCAAAGCAGCGTATCACGAGAGTTGGCAGGGTGCAACTTGACCGCATCAACCGGGTTACCGGGTGCATTTCAAGTGGGTGCAAGGCTATTTGGCCCTTACCCCTTCGCCTAGCCGCGCAGCGGCGGTCGGAAAAGGAAGGATTGAGGGGGGTGAGGGTGAAATCGCCCTGAAGTGAAATACATCCCGGCGTTTGTTGCAAGCCCCACCCTTTGCTATGATGAAAGCCACCGTAGATGACAAACAGGGATAACCCATCACCATGTCCGCTGGCAACGAATTCGACAAGCAAGAATTTTTCGCGCTGTTCATGAATGAAGATGTACCGTTTTCCTATAAGTTCTTCCTGGTAGCAGTGGTCGGGTTATATACCATCTCGCCCATCGACTTTTTGCCAGAGGGATTGCTGGGGGTGTTCGGCTTTGCAGACGACCTGGGCATTATTTGGGGGGCGGCGCAGGTATTCACGTACTTTGCCAACAAGCATCTTGAAGCCGAACACGAGCAGAAACAAGAGCTACAGGCGCAGCAGCAGGTGATCGGGGCGCAGGCGACCACCACCCCCAACACACAGCAGCAAACCGACGCGCCGCGTGTCATTCGTAACCGGGAGCGCCTCGCCCCGCCGCCGCAATCACCAAACCAGGGGGAGACAAATGTTGACTACCTGAGCGATGAGTGGCACGAGCGCTACCTGCAAGATAAGACCCAACAAAGCACGAACGACTTCGATAAGTTGGTGCAGGAACGCGATCAGCGCCCTAAAGATTGGGACTACAGCCGCAACAATCCGTTTGAGAAGCGGCACCGCGATGGGGGCAGTGGCAGCCAATGAGCCAACGCACGCTTGTTATTGGTGACATTCACGGTTGCTACGACGAACTGCAAGCACTGTTGGATAAAGTGGGGCCAACGGCGGACGATTCGATTATCCACATTGGCGATATGATTGACCGGGGGCCGAACCCTGCCGACGTGATTGCTTTCTTTCGACAGACGCCCAACGCCCGCAGCCTGATGGGTAACCGGGAGGATAAACACATCCGCACAGTGGATGGTACGATGGCGTACAATCCCACCCTCGACGTGACCCGCCGCCAGTTTGGGGACGACGCGCTGTATCACGAGGCGGTTGATTTTATGCGGACGCTGCCGCTGTACATTGAGCTGGCCGACGCGCTGCTGATTCACGGTTACTACGAGCCGGGGCTGCCCCCCCAATATCAGGACCGTGATGTGCTGTTGGGCCACCCGGAGGGCGAAGTGCGCCTGGCTGACGGCGACCACGATCCCTGGTACGCCCACTATGATTACGACAAGCCGGTGGTTTTCGGCCACCGCGACTACCCGTTTTTGAACTACCGCAATCGCGCTTACGCGATAGACACGCGCTGTGTGTACGGCGGCAGCCTGACGGGGTTGCTGCTGCCCGGTTTTACGGTGTACAGCGTGCCAGCTCGTGACGATCACTGGTTGGCATTGCAGCAGCGCTACGCGGATGTACTGGCCGAGTGATGCCGCAGCGATTGTGTTCTTTAATGTAAAGGTTTGTTAGCAACGGCTACATCTGGTAGACGCCCCCCAGCGATTCAGGCAAAATGTGAGTACCAATGTGATGTACTGGGCGTGGTGCCCCTTGCCAGCCCAGGCCAAACGTGAAAAAACAGAGTCGCGAGGACATCAAGCGAATGAAAACCATGTTCAAACGGTTGCAGCGCGGTCAGGGGTTGGTTGAATATGCCCTGATGATTGCGGCTGTGGCTATTGTCGCGCTGGCGGTGATTACCGTCTTTGCAGACCCAAATGACTGGCGTAATGGCCTGATTTATCAGGGCATCTATCGGCCAGTGCAGTGTGTTATTCAGGGCATTAGCCGAGACGACTGTGCCAATGCCGGTGAATTTAATGTGGTGGGCTTCCCCAGCATCACCAACGGTAACAGCCGCAAGCAGTGCAATTCCTGGGCAAGCGACGAGGACCTGCTGGATGGAGATGACTACACCGCACCCGTTGTGCCCGACGACGGCAGCGGAGATGTGTTTGTCGCCTGCCAGAATGGTTCTGGTGGGGCGGGCGGCGGCGACAATTCGATATGGACGGCGGTTGAATTCATACAGTATAAAGAGCAGGGTGCTGATACTTGGATTACGTTAGATGGGTCCAACCAGATTGTGCAGGGCCAGTACGACTTCCGTGCGGTGTGGAAGCGCTACGTGCCAGATGACCCGGCGACGGATGGCGTTGACGAAGAACAACCCTACGTAGAACCCGAAGTGGTCGAGTTTACCCTGCGTGGTACAGACGGCACCGCCACCAGCTTCACTACGCTCAACCAGACTCGTGACATGCAATCTGGCACGGCTAACGAAGTAGACCCCTTCAACTCGCGTGAAGACCAGTTCCGGCTGATGACCGACCTTGAGGAAACGCCAGAGCAGTTCCTGGACATCACGCTGACGGGTGAGTACGAAATTCGTGCCGAGGCGTTCCACCTTGACGGCCAAAGCCAAACTGAACTGAATTCCGCAGATAGCGTTCCGATTGTACGGTTCGAGGTCACTGAGCCGCCCGCGCCCATCATCACCAATGTTGTGATGCGCGATGTGGCCAACCCCGACCCGCCGCTGACCTTCACACGCACCAGCAACGACTTCACGATGGCCAAGGCGCTGTATACAATTCAGGTCAACACCAATCAGAATCAACCAAACGACGAACTCAGCTATACCGTCACCTATTTGGATAACCCGGCCACGCTAACCGACGAGGTAGACACTGTTGAGGACAGCGGCACCCTGATTTATGACCCGAATACCCCCTATTTGCTGTACGCCCCGGCTGGCTCTGACTTTGTGGCAGGCGACTACGAAGTGGCGTTTACGTTGAGCAATGCGGCAGGTGACATTGATAACAATGCCGACACGGGTGTTATTGACGGCACTATGACGATTAACTTCACCATTGATGCCCCGCCGCTGGAGCTGGTTGTCAACGGCTTTACCCTGATTGATGCCAATACAGATACCGAAATTGAAGCTGTGACCGATAACCCGACGTTTGACACGGCCAACGCCATTGTGCTGGACGGCACGCCGGGCAGTGGTGACCTGGTGAGCTTTGTTGCCAACGTCGCCGACGAAGAAGGTGTCGTTCAGAGTGTAATCTTGGAGCTGACCGATGAGAATGGTAATGAAATCCACCAATCCTCACCAGAAAGCACTCCCCCCTATGCCTTATACGCTAATAACGGCGGTGACTACGACGGGGACTACCTGTCACCGGGTAACTATATCCTGACCGCCACACCTTACAGCGAGGACAACGCAGGCGGTATCGCGGGGGACCCGGTTTCAGTGAACTTTGTTGTTGTCGCACCGATCATCGAAGAAGGCCCGCTGGCCCGCTTCTATGTTCAAAATACCTCTAAGGGTGGCAATTACGATCACGAGTTCGAACTCTCTGCCCTCAACACGAAATCGGGGTTGATGACAGGCGGCACAACCGAGATTAACCTGGACGACGTGAACTACAACTGGAACATCGCTGTGGTGGCCGATCCCAAGTTTATCACCCGCGTGCAGTTCACCCTGCAAGCAACGGGCGGGGGCGGGGTCGTCCCGAGCGGTAAACAGGACTTCCGCGAGAATATTGAACCGTACCATGCCAAAGGTGACAATAAATCGCTCAATCTGCCATTGGGTGACTACCGTATGACGGCCAGAGTTATTAACGGCAGCGATGAAACGACATACGAGTTGAACTTCA
>DAOTTY010000219.1:0-8615 GCA_034437575.1 Anaerolineae bacterium
GTTGCCACGCCTGACACTAGCATTGAACGCTTTGAGCGTGGTCATACCCTGCATACTATCGAGGAATGCGGCCCCAAGCTCGGAGTAAGCCTGCCAATGGCTCGAGCCATAGGTGCCCAAAAGCTTGTCCCACATCCGGGGCACCAGCGGCACCAGCAGCGCACAGATTAACGTTAATATACCGATAAGCGGGTCAACAACGACCAACACCCCCAGGATCAGCAGGGGTGTCGCTAATGCGACAAAGGCCTGGGGGATGTAGTAGCCTAGATAACCTTCGAGTGCTTCCACCCCATCGACCAGAGTTGCGCGCACCGTACCCGTCTGCATCCGCTCCAGGTACCCAGGGCCGAGGACGAGCAGGTGGGTATAGAGCCGTTGACGCAAGCGCTGCTTGACCGCTGCAGCAGTGGACATCGCGACAATCTCGCGCAACCACAGCACCCCCATTCGCACAACAATCAACCCCAGCACGCCCACAAGGAGCGGCACAATCTCGTTCCAGTCGGTGCGACCAAAAACACGGGTCACCGTCTGAGCAATGAGGATACCTTGCCCAACATAGGTTGCAGCGATTGCCAGACCAATGGCAACCAGCAGCGCAACACGACCGGGCGCCTGGGCAAGCAGTAACCATAAACGCGGATGCAGCATCATGGCATGAGTCTTTCTCTGGCGACACCTACATAATCTGTACTGTAGACGAAACAGTGCCACGATGTTGTGCGAAATAGCACCAGGCGATGGTGTTTATTCGCACAACCTCACCCGGCTAAAATTCGCTATGCTCGTTCGTGTGGCGAGTGACGTGCCGCTCGTCATGTGTGTCAGTCTAGAGCATATAGAGAGCAAGCATAAGGAGGTTTTGCATGGAGGATATCTTCGACGTGTTGATCGAGAGCGCCGCTGACATCGCAGCCTGCAATCATAACCATGCGCTTGTCCAGAATCCGTTCGCGTGGGAGGAGGACACCTTCGACGTGTTGATCGAGAGCACCGCTCCTGTCGTGCGGGAGGATGAGGCCAACGAGAAGACTCCGATTGAGATCGCGCAGGAGAACAACACCAGATAACGTTGTGGGCGTAGAACGGTTTGAAAGAGTGCGGATGGCACGTCATCCGCTGCTGGGACAGGTTCTACTTGACAATGTTTGTGGTGTGTTCGCGGCTTCGCCGCGAACACACCACAAACATGTCAATCCAGGTTTGGCTATGCCGAATCCTGTCCTGGAGGAGGTTCCGTGGCAGTGATAGAAGGCTATCGCGATAGAGGACTCTATGGATTGGACAGCTTGTCGGCAACTCGTTCCCCTGCGCTATGGGCATCATCTGTTCGCCGACAGTGATGGACGCTGGCTGCTTCTAACGCCTGATCAGCAATACATCCGCCTGAAACTTGCGCCGGAACATGTAGAAAAGCTACTACCGGTCTTCGAGGGTCGCCAAACACCACACGATCTCCTGGAAGCCTGCGCTGATCGCACCCTCGCCGCCATCATCGAACGCTTTGGACAACAGGGCTTTCTTGAAGCGGTGAACGAGACGACTTCCGCTGCCAAAACTGAGCATCGCGTAGTGATCCAGGGTGATAATCCATTAGCTGAAGCTATTGCCGATCTGCTGAACCGTGCAGCTATTCACCACCAACACATCCGCAATCTCGATACGCCGCCTGAATCTCCCACGCTGCTCGTCTCATGCGAAGGCTGGCTTCCTGACACCCGTTGGCAACACCTCGACAGGTGGTGCCGCAAAAATCAGGTTATCTGGCATATGGCCTATGCCGAACAGACCCGCTTTTATCTCGGACCCCTGTTTGTGCCAGGTGAAACCGCTGGGTACGCGGATGTACGGGCACGCCGTCGTGCCGCCGCGCCATTTCACGACGAGTTACTCGCGTGTTGGCGACACCTGGAAAGTGATCGCGCAGGGCCTGTACGTTGGCCGCACGCCGGGGCAATCGCTGTGATGGCTGGCGTATTGGTGAGTGACACACTCGCCGTCCTTGGTGGATACCCAGCACCGAGTGCCGGATACCAACTCGGCTTCGATCCCCAAACAATGCTCTGGCAGCGCCATCCCATTTTGCCACTTCCAACGCAACTGATGACCGAAGCGGATATGCCTGCTGATCATAGCGTATAGTAGGAATATTCTATGCAGCATAACGAACCGCTGAACATAATCGGGATTTGCGGTAGCCTGCGCTCGGGTTCATACACGCGCCAGGCCTTGTGCCGCACACTCGACGTTATAGCGCGGGGCGGGACGGCCACAACCATGCTTACAGACGCCACCCTGCAACTCCCGCTGTGCGATGGCAGTCCACCGGAAAGCCACGCGGCGGTGGTACAGCTCCGCGAGCATGTTCATCAAGCGCATGCGCTCATCGTAGCATCACCTGAATATTGTGGAACCTATTCCGCTGTGATCAAGAACGTGATTGAGTGGCTCAGTCCGGCACTGCTACAGCACAAAGTTGTCGGCCTCCTCGCTGTCGCAGAAGGTTTATCGGCACAGGGAGCCCTCGCAGGTCTCCAACACGTGTGTCTGGCCCAGGGCGCATGGGTGCTCCCGTATGGCGTGGCGATGCCACTCGTGCAGGACATCTTCACCCATCCAACCCGATCCTTCGCACAACAGCAATTGCAACAGCTTGATCGCCTGGGTAGTTCCATGCTAGAAGCAGTTCAGCTTTTTCAGCGTGAGGCCCGCGTACCATGACACCAACGGTAGCAGCGAATGTTATGGTACCGCTCTCTGACGGGACGCGCCTCGCAACACTGATTGTGCGTCCCGCTACTGAACCAGCTACGGTGGTGTTGCTCCGTACACCGTATGGAAAAGACCGCCACCTCGAAGAAGGGCTGGGCTGGGCCAAACACGGCTTTGCGTTTGTGGCACAAGATGTGCGCGGCCGCTATGAGTCGGATGGTGTCTGGCAACCTTACCGAGATGAACAGGCCGACGGTGCGGCCGTTGTTGGCTGGCTCGCTGAACAGCCCTGGGTGAAGGACATTGTGGTCACGGGCGGCTCATACGCTGGGTTTGCAGCGTGGGCCGCCGCAGCAAGCAAGCACACGGCGATTCGTGCGGCAATTGTGTTGGTGCCTGCAATGGGTAGCCACCATACAATGTTCGATCCTGCTGGCATTTTGAACCTCGCCGACCATACATGGTGGTGGATGACCTATGCCGACGGACGAACCGAACGCCCACGCCTCTTTGAAGCAATGCACTATCTCCAGCCAGCGATCCTCGCGCATCTTCCCGTCGCCGCAATAAGCGACCAGCTGTGGGCAGACCTTCCAGGCTGGCGCGAACGCCTCCTGGAAGGCTCAGACCCGGAACCACCTTACGCAGTTACGGATGCAACTCTCACGGAGCTCGCTATTCCCGCATTGCACATTGGCGGCTGGCACGACCCGTTTGTGTGCCACACCGTGCATCAGTGGTCCATTGTTGGTTCAGCCGTGTCCCCGCACCCGGAGCAAACGCTGATTGTCGGACCCTGGACGCACACGCTCAACTTCAATGTGAGCACGACGATTGGTGAGCGCGACTTCGGTTCATCGTCACGGCTTCCGCTCGGGCGTGTCCAGATACAGTGGTTGCGGCGGGTGCTCACTGGGGGCCAACCTACCGAAAGCGAGGCGCTTGTTCGCATGTTCGTGATGGGGGAGAACACGTGGCGTCATGAGCAGACCTGGCCGCAAACAGAGTCATCGCACTGGTACACGACAGCAGATTATTCGCTCCAGGCGGTGCTCCCAACAAAGGATGGTGCCCACACATTCGTGAGCGACCCGGAGACGCCATTTCCTTCGCGATCATTGCCTGTTAATCAGCGTGACCTCCTGGAGCGCACCGATGCAGTTTGGTACCGTTCGGCACCGTTGCCCGTGCCACTCTCCTGGATCGGCAGCCCGACAGTCCATCTGGTTGCTGCTACCGATGGGCCCGGAACCGATTGGGTTGTACGCTTGCACGAAGAACAAGCCGATGGTCGCTTGATCTATCTGTGCCACGGCCTTGTGGATGCCGCTCGTGCCAGCCCCAAATCATTGTGTGTCCCAGGCGAATTCGTGTCGCACACAATACCGCTCAAACCCCAGGCGATTGCGCTGCCGGCGGGCAGCCGCATCTGTCTTGAAGTCGCATCGAGTGCGTTTCCTGAGCACGCACGCAATCTCCAGACTGGCGTTAACCGATATACAACCAGTGCAACTCGCTCCGCACACCAACAGATTGGCTACGGCCCACAATTCCCGACTGGCATAACCTTCCCAACTATTGCCCAGGAGCATCCGGATGGCTGAACCCCACTGGGATCAACTCGTTGATGCACGATTGGGGTTGGTGAGACGGCTCATCCGTTTCGATCACGGCCCAGAGTTGCCTGCTGCCCTTATTTCGTTCTCAGCGGACGTTGCTGACACGCAGCGTTGGGGGCCATTCCAAGCGGATCGCGTCGCACTCGGTGCAGCGTTTCGCGATCCTGAGCGTGCCCGCAAGGCAGCACTTGGCGAGGCAGTGGAACGCTACTGTGGGAATATTATTCCCCACACGTTGCACCATGCAAGCTACCGCGATCTTCAACAGGAGGGCATACCCGCACTCAAGCCCGACGATCTGGTACTTTACGCAGCTACCCAGTATGCCCAACGCGGATTTCCCTTTGTTCCCTTCGCGCCTGACTTGCAAGTACGCTGGGTCGAAGCCCACGATATGCATACTGGTGAGGCGCTTCTCGTACCAGCATCGGTGGTGTATGTCAACTTCTACACAGGGGCGTATGCCGATGAGCCACACACAAATTTCGTGATGTATTCGGGACTGGCTTGTGGCGCATCGCGTGAAGCCGCCGAACGCTCTGCGCTCGAAGAATTGATTGAGCGCGATGCCACGATGATCTGGTGGCTGAGCAACAGCCCGGCACAAGCCATTGCGCTCGATGACTGCCCCGCGCTGCAAGCTGCGCTGGTTGCTCGGGAACCCGGCGACGTTGCCTACCACCTCATTGCAATACCGACCGCATTCGCTGTACCAGTCATTGGCGCTTTGATCGTTGACCAGGCACAACAGATCGCCGCGCTCGGTGTCGCGTGTCGCCCAACGGCACTGGCAGCAGCAGAAAAAGCACTCGTTGAGGCGATTCACCTTCGGATCTACGCCCAGGGGTTACTCGACCCCAATGGTCATGTGTGGCAGGGCATTCGTGCAGGGATCCTCGACCCACGATCATACAAACCGTATCGCGCTGACCGTCGCTACCGAGACTCATTTCGGGCAGACTTCCGTGATGTGATTGATCTTGGTTCCCAGGCGCAAATCTACCTCGATCCTCGAATGCATGCTGCCCTTGAGCGGATCACGGTACCACCGCAGCACACAACCCTGGAACACCTTCCGCACGTTTCAACAGCCCCCCCCCGTGAAGCCTATCTAAGTTTGTTGGCAGCACGGGGCTTTCGGGCCTACACCGTTGATCTGACCACGCCCGATGTTCGAGCAGCAGGACTGCACGTGGTGCGTGTTGTTGTACCAGGTCTCTACCCCAACGCACCAGCGGCGTTTCCATTCCTTGGCGGCAAGCGGCTCTACCACGAACCATATGAACAAGGTTGGCTGCCAGGCATTCTGGCTGAAACAGATGTTGTTCGCGTCCCGTTGCCGCACACATAATACATCAGCAATGGATAGACTTAATGCAGGATAGTAGCAGCACATTTGACCGCATGCTGGATCCGCGTCTCGGCATTGTTCGCACGGTTGAACGTCGCGCACTCCATCCACACCTACCACCAGAACTTGTGTGCATGGTTGCACACGTCGCGGACACCACTCGCTTTTGTCCGTGGCCCAGCGATTTAAGTACAGCAGGCTGTACATGGTGGGATGCGCCGACAGCCAGAAACGCTGCGCTCGGTGAAGCTGTCGAACGCTACTGTGGCAATCTTGTTCCGAGCAGTCTGAGCTTTGCGCGGCACAGCGATTGGTGTGCTGCCGGCGTTGCCGCAGTGGCACCTGCGGCAGTGCCACTGTTCTCGTCGGCTCAATATGCTGAACGCGGCTTCCCTTTCACGCCCTTCACCGACGATCTCGCCATCCATTGGACGGAAGCGCGGGATATGCGGAGCAACGAACCCTGCCTCGTGCCTGCCTCGCTCGTGTATGTCACCTATCCCCGTGCCGAAGGGCCAACACGAGACGCTTCACTGACCAATCCCGTGATCGCTGCAGGAATCGCAACAGGCGCAACCTGTGAGGAGGCTGAGTGTGTTGCATTGGAAGAATTGATCGAGCGTGACGCGGTGACGGTAGCGTGGCTCGCTGGAGAACAACTAGAGCGCGTTGTTATTCCCGATCAGATGGCGGCACTCTTTGCAGGTCCTGCTGCCAGCCTGGACACGACCATCATCTACTTCCCTAACCCATATCAGTTGCCAGTCCTCGGGGCACTGGTCTACGACCGAAAGACAGCTCTTGTTACGCTGGGAACAGCCTGCCGTCCCCATCCGCTTGATGCGATGCTTAAAGCGTATGCCGAAGCTGCTCAACTGCAGATGCTTGCCTATGCACTCGATGACCCGAATAGTCCACTGCTACAAGCCGTTCAAAGAATACCAAACAGCCCGCTCAAACCGTGGCGTGCTGACCGCTGCTACAGCCAGAGCTATCGCTCTGACTGGCGTGATGTCACTGATCTGCTTTGCCAGCTCCAACTCTATCTCGATCCAAGCATGAAGGTGCACCTCGATGAGTACCTGCGTAACGCTACGCTCAGAACGTTTGACCAGCTTCCCAAAGGTAGAAGCCGCGAGCGTACTGACTATTTGGAGTGTTTGCGGGCAGTGCCAACCCCACTGTTTGCTGTTGATGTCACAACAGCCGATGTCGCTGCATGTGGTCTGTGGGTAGTTCGCGTTGTCGCCCCAGGACTGTGCACAAACACACCTGCCGCTTTCCCACTCCTTGGTAATCAGCGCATCCAATCGTTGCAGAAACTCCACCGCAAAAGACCACCGCTGCCCTATGCCTGAGACGATTGGTGATCAGGGGCAGCAGGTGACCGGGATACAATTGACACAGGTGGACGAACCGCGTACAATAACCATCACAAATGATACTAACTATCATTCACGGGATGTGAGCATAAAAAAGGAAGACGCTCATGAAGGTCGCTTACGTTTTCGCTACTGACATGTCGGCTACGTACAAACTGGGCAAGATGATCCTACCGCAACTTGAGCAGGGCATGCACGGCGCTCAGGTAGTGGGGATGATGTTCTTCGATGACAATCTGTACGTCTTGCGTCAGGGTGAGCCGCTTGGCGAGGCGCTCGCCAAGATCGCCAGCGAGCAGAACATCCTGCTGATGGTCTGTGACCGTTGCGCCATCGAGCGCGGTCTGGCGGAGGGTGATTTCTCGCAGTGCGGCATGGGCGAAGTGCAGCCGAAAGGCCTGGCAGCAGGCGTCGTGGCCGGCTGTTTCCCGCAGCTGTACGCCGCGCTGGCGGGCAATCCGCCCGACCAGGTCATTTCATTGTAGGGTTAAGGAACTATTGATGCCAACCTCGTCCTTTGACGTTGTGATTGTCGGCGCAGGCGCTGCCGGTGTCGGCTGTGGCGTCGTGTTGCGCGATCTGGGTGTTGAGCAGTTCACCATCCTGGATCAGCAGGCGGTCGGCGCCTCGTTTCTACGCTGGCCGGAAGAGCTGCGCCTGCTCACGCCGTCGTTCCCGAGCAACGCCTTTGGCCTGCTCGACCTCAACGCCGTCGCCATCAACACCTCACCAGCCTTTAGCCTGCGCTGCGAACATCCAAGCGGCGTCGAGTACGCCCGCTACCTGCAGGGTGTCGCCGAACACTATGAGCTGCCGGTGCGCAGCGGCGTTACGGTGGAGCGAGTCACGCCGCTTGATCAGGGCGGCTTCACCCTGCAGACTTCGGTCGACATGCTCACCAGTCGTTTTGTTATCTGGGCCGGTGGTGAATTCCAGTATCCCCATCTCACGCCGTTTCCCGGTGCTGAACACTGCCTGCACACGAGTAAGGTGGCAACCTGGCGCGAGCTGGCCGGCCAAGAACGGATCATCATTGGCGGCTACGAGAGCGGGATCGACGCGGCAATTCAGTTGAGCGAGCTCGGAAAGTCATCACGTGTGCTCGACCGCCTGGGGATCTGGGACTACCACAGCAGCGACCCGAGCCGGGTGCTTTCGCCCTACACCCAGCAGCGCCTGGCAGCCGCCATGCGGCAGCAGCGCATCGAGCTGATCGGCGAGGTCTCTGTCGAGCGGGTGGCACAGCACGGGCGCAGCTTCGTGGTCTTTGGCGCCGATGGGCGCAGCTGGGAGAGCCCCGACCCGCCCCTGCTGGCCACCGGCTTTCGCGGCAGCCTGACCTGCATCGAGGAGCTGTTTGACTGGGACTCGGAAGAGGACTATGCACTGTTGACTGAGGACGATGAGTCGACACGCACGCCGGGGCTCTTTCTGGTCGGGCCACAGGTACATCACCCCGGCATTATCTTCTGCTTTATCTACAAGTTTCGCCAGCGGTTCTCCGTGGTGGCTCAAGCCATCGGCATCCGGCTGGGCCTGGATCTGGAA
>DAOTTY010000220.1:0-3072 GCA_034437575.1 Anaerolineae bacterium
CCTTTGCAGGGGTGCGGGGACGCTGTCCCCGCGATGTGAAAACTTGACTTTGCAATAGCCCTAATGGTAGTGATTGTTGTTGGTTGCGGGTGACCTGGGCGAATGAATCAGCGGAAAACGACACAGGCGTTAACTGGGAAGACGTTTCGGTTACGACCCCAGCAAAAGCGTCAGCAGGGGGACTGTGCGGCGCATAACCTATTGTCTCTTGCTAGATTTACCTTTCCCTTTTGACGCCCCGTCTCATATAATCTGCGGCGTTTGCTTGTCAAAGCGTTGTATACACAGGTAGGGCCACCATGCACCCAGATATTTCCGTCGTCATTCCGCTTTATAACGAGAGTGAAAGCATTCCTGATCTCTATAATGAACTGACCACCGTCCTGGAGCGCATGAACCGTCCCTACGAAGTGATTATCGTGGACGATGGCAGCACCGACGACAGCTTCGCCAAACTCAGCGACATCCACAACCGCGATGGCCGCTGGCATGTGATCCAGTTCCGGCGTAACTTCGGCCAAACCGCCGGGATGCAGGCCGGGTTCGACGCCGCACGCGGCAACATCGTGATGACCATCGACGCTGACCTGCAAAACGACCCCAACGACATCCCCAAGCTGGTTAACCTGATGGAAGAAGGCGACTACGACGTGGTTAGCGGCTGGCGCAAAGACCGCAAGGAACCGTTTCTGTCACGGCGGCTGCCGTCTATGCTGGCCAACCGCCTGATTTCGCGCACAACAGGCGTATCGCTGCACGACTACGGCTGCTCGCTCAAAGCGTACAGCGGCGAGGTGATTAAGAACGTGCAGCTTTACGGCGAACTACACCGCTTCATCCCCGCGCTGGCCAGCCCGGTGGGCATCCGCGTGGCAGAGGTGCCCGTCAATGACCGCCGCCGTAAGTACGGCAAAAGCAAGTATGGCATCGGGCGCACCTTCCGCGTGGTTTTAGACCTGATTTCGGTACTGTTCCTGCTCAATTATTTCCAGCGGCCCATTCACATCTTTGGCAGCACTGGCCTGCTGATGAGCGGTGCGGGCATCGTCATTGGTATCTACCTGGCGCTCGTCAAGTTCATCACCGGGGCCGACATTGGCGACCGCCCGCTGCTGTTAATGTCGGCGCTGCTGATTATCGTCGGTGTGCAGATGCTCTCAATCGGGCTGGTGGCGGAAATGCTCATGCGGACGTACTACGAATCGCAGGGGGCGACGGCCTACTTTGTGCGCCGTGAACTGCCTGCCGATGCCGCGCCGCAGCATGAAGACCACCTGGAACCGGTTTAGTCCGGGATGACACGTCAACAACTTGGGCTGCTGCTGCGGATTGCCGTCTCGGTCATTGGCATTGGGCTGGTCGTGTGGACGGTCAACATCGAAGACGCGGTTAGCAGCCTGCTATCGGTCAATCCGGCGGGCTTTATCCTCGCCGTTGTGATTTTCCAGCTTGGCATTGTGATTCGGGCAGCACGCTGGTGGGTGCTGCTGCGCCCGCACGCGGCCCACCTCCCCTTCTGGAAGCTGGTACGCCTCTATTATGTGGGGATGTTTTTTAACCTGTTTCTGCCGACAGGCTTCGGCGGCGATGTGGTGCGGGCGGCTGAACTGGGCACAGAAGTTGATGGCGCTACGTCAGCAGCGACAGTTCTGCTTGACCGAATGCTGGGCTTGATGGCGCTGTTTGCGATTGCGCTGGTGGCGGCACCGTTCGTCGCGGGGATGGTGCCGGGTCAATTGCTGCTGGTAACGTCGGCGGTGTCACTCGTCGGATTGGTCGGCGGGCTGATGGTGCTGCACGGGCAAACGTTTGCATTTGTGCTGCGCCTGACGGGTCGCGTGTTGGGTAGGCTGCCCCTGATGGCCAAGGTACTTGGTGCGCTGACCAAGTTCAACGACGCGATTTCACTCGTAGGCCGAGACACCGGCGCAGTCGGGCAGGCATTCGGGATTTCGCTGCTGTTCAACGGCACGCTGATTCTGATTCACGTTGTTCTATCCGAGGCGCTGGCCCTGGATGTGCCCTGGGTGGCATATATCGTCGTGGTTCCGCTCACATCAATTTTGCTGCTGGTGCCGTCTATCGCCGGGATTGGCCTGCGTGAGAGCGGTATGGTGGGGCTGCTGGCCGGGTTCACGGACGACCTGGAAAAGGGCGCTGCACTCGGCTTTGCGGTGCTGCTGCAAAACATCATCAGTGGCGTGATTGGCTGGGTGTGGTACATCGTCTATTCGCTGCAAAAACGCACCGCAGCCAACGCGACACCCGCCCCGCAGCAAGAAGTGCAGTAGCCCGCTATAATAGGGGTTACATCGTATCTAAAACCCTTCACAAGAGGATAACTATGCGCCCCATCAGCACCGCTTTGATTCTACTCGCCATCGTGATGGCCACCGCAGCCGTCCCGGTCAGTGCCCAACAGCAGGGTTTCTTCTATACTGTGCGCGGCGGCGACACGCTCAGCGGCATTGCCGCCGCCAATGGCCTCACCACGCAGCAGCTTGCCCAGGCCAACAACATCAGCAACAGCAACCGCCTGTTCGCCGGGCAGGTGTTGTTCATCCCGGTAACGGTTGTGGCCCCCGCACCGCAGCCCACCCAACCCTTCGGAACCGGTGGCCCGGCAGCGGGCGTCATCGTCGCACCGAACAACCCTGCTGCGCCCACCCCCGTCCCCACTCAGGTGATTATCGTGCAGCCGACCAACCCGGCACCGGTGCAGCCTGTGCTGCGCCCCACCTACACCGTTCGCACAGGGGATACACTGTTTGAAATCGCCGTGCTGTATGGCACCACCGCCGAGGCGATTGCCCAACTCAACGGCATCACCAACATTAATCAGATTCGAGCCGGGCAGGTGCTGGTTTTGCCGCAGGGCGCTACCCCACAGTTCGGCACGGGCGGCGTTGGGGGCGGCTCCAACACGATTTTGTACGAGGTGCAGGCCGGGGATTACCTCGAACTGCTGTCCGCCCGCTTTGGCGTAAGCGTCGAAGCCATCGAAGAAGCGAACGACCTGGAACCGGGCGAAATCTTTTTCCCCGGCGATGTTTTCGTCATCCCACGCTAGGC
>DAOTTY010000221.1:0-5098 GCA_034437575.1 Anaerolineae bacterium
CAGCGGCAAAAGTGGGCGAGGGGTGGCGCGTCAGCACCGGGGTGAGGGAAATTTACCTGGGACGCAATCGCCCTGATGCACCGGGCCTACATGGTTGACTTGACACCCTCAACCCACAAGCGCGTCATCATGAGTAACTTATCCACCCCAACGTGCAGGTGCGTATGAGCGGATAAGTTCATGCCCGGCTCAATGTAAATGCGGATGCCATCTTGTTCCGTAATCGGCCATGCCTCACTCCCCTGGGTCATGCCCGGTTCTGCGATGGGCAAAAATACCGTTCCACCACAACAGCCGTGTCTTGGGGACGAACGCAGCGTCAAAGCAGCGGCATGTTTAACAAGATACTGCTTTGCTTCCACATCAATCGTGATCTGTAACGTCATGATACTGGCTGTGCCTCAGCCAAATCAGGGAATTGGTGGCGCGTTGCATTGGCAATCCGCACCAGTGCCAACATCACCGGGACTTCGACCAGAACGCCAACAACCGTCGCTAGCGCCGCCCCTGATGTCACCCCGAAAAGGGCGATAGCCGTCGCTACGGCTAATTCAAAGAAGTTGCTGGCACCAATCAGCGCCGCCGGAGCCGCAATCTGATAGGGGATGCGAAGCAACTTCGCCGCGCCATAAGCAACCGCAAAGATGAAAAACGTCTGGATAATCAACGGAACGGCAATCAGGCCGATGTGCAGCGGGTTATTCAAAATAACCTCACCCTGAAACGAAAACAACAGGATCAGCGTGAGCAGTAACCCGATGATGGTCAGCGGCCCAAGCCGTTTGAGAAAGACGTTATCGAACCAGATGGCCCCCTTGTTACGGATTAACATCACCCGTGTGATGTAGCCAGCAGCCAGGGGCACCACAATATACAGCACCACCGATAGCAGCAGCGTATCCCAGGGGACGATAATATTGCTGATGCCCAGCAGCAGCGCCACAATCGGCGCAAACGCAACCAACATAATCAAGTCATTGACCGAAACTTGCACCAGGGTATAGGCCGGGTCGCCTTTAGTGAGGTAGCTCCATACAAAGACCATCGCCGTACAGGGGGCCGCGCCCAGCAAAATTGCCCCGGCGACATATTCCTGCGCCAACCCCGCCTCAATAAACGGGGCGAAAATCACCTGAAGAAACAGCCAGGCGAAAAAGAACATGGTAAACGGCTTGATGAGCCAGTTCACAACAACCGTAAGGGTTAACCCCTTGGGCTGGCGGCGCACCCCCAGCACGCTGCTAAAGTCGATCTGTACCATCATCGGGTAAATCATCAACCAGATGAGAATGGCAATGGGAATGTTGACCTCAGCATAAGTGAACTGCGTCAGCGTATCTGGAATTGCCGGGATAAACTGTCCAATAGCGATGCCAACGACGATACACAAAGCAACCCAGATGCTTAGATACCGCTCAAAGACCCCCAGCCCTTTACCCTTCTCTTCATCTTGTTGTGCAGCTAAACCCGTTGTTGAAGTTGTATCCATTTGTTGACCCTAATCTATCTATAATTCGTAACGACTCAGCCCTCTACCCAACCTCCCCCCCCAAGAAGCTGTGAGAGAGGGATTTAGAGGGTGAGGGCGGGTGTCATACTGTAAGATGCGTTTACGACCTGAGTTGTTACCCAGGTTCATCCAAATTGCCCAACAGGTCGTGCAGTGTCGCATTCCCCGACACAGCTGACGGGTTTAACTTCCATCGTATAGGTTCCCACTCAAATCACAAGGTTAAACAGATAGCCTGTGATAATGATACTCACTGCCACGACCCCAACGAAGATAGCGATCAGGCGTGGCTTCAAAACCTTACGCAGAATAATTAGCTCTGGTAGGCTCAACGCCACAACAGACATCATGAACGCCAGCACTGTACCCATAGCTGCGCCCTTGTCCAGCAGCGCACTCACAATTGGGATGATGCCTGCCGCGTTCGAGTAAAGGGGGATGCCCAGTATCACTGCCGCCGGTACTGACCACCATGCCCCGGCTCCCATCACACTGGAGAGGGCATTCTCTGGCACAAAACCATGAATGAACGCGCCGATTCCGATACCAATGATGACGAACAGCCACACTTTACCGACAATCTCACGAGTGCTTTCTGCTGCTTGCTGGAATCGCTCTTGCCACGTTAGCTTTTGTTCCACAGTAACACCCTGCTGGCCGCCTTTGGCTTTGATGGCGTAAACAAACTCTTCCACATGGCCTTCCAGTTTCATCCGTCCCAGTATTAAACCGGCGACAACACCGATAGTGAGGCCCGATGCCAGATACAACAGCGCCACCTGCCAGCCAAAAAGCCCCAACAACAGCACAAACGCAACTTCATTCATAATCGGTGAGGCAATCAGGAATGAAAACGTGATCCCTAGCGGAATCCCCGCTTGCACGAAACCAATGAACAGCGGCACCGATGAGCAGGAGCAGAAAGGCGTAATCGCGCCAAAAAGCGATGCCATCACATTGCCAACGCCTTCACCGCGCTTTTCAACAACCTCCCGCACCTTATTCGTGTCGATGAAAGTCTGTACCAGCGTAATGAGGAAAATCATGCCAGCAAGCAACAATAGCAGCTTAGGCGTGTCATAGATGAAGAAGTTGAGCGACTCCCCCAGGCGGCTTTCGTGACTGAAGTTGAGTACCGTGTAGGTAATCCAGTTTGCGATAGGTTGCAGGTTGTTGTAGGCGATGATCCACAAAATCGCCAGAAGCCCAACGATAAAGAATGAACGCTGATCTTCACGGGTGGGTTCGAGTTGTGCCAGTTGCATAGTCATGTACTCCAATGTGGTTATTCAGGTGTGTGTTTTTCAGCCGATTGAACCTGTGCTACCCATGCAGCCATCCGGGGTCGCAGGGGAACACATCTGGTTAATCGTCAGCTTTTATATTCAAAAAACTGAATGTAAATGAACGGACAAAAAGCCCTGCCTCGTTTGGCAGAGCTGGCCCATTGCAGGTGTTAGGCGGTTCCCTGCTCTTGTGCCCAGGTTACAATCTGGTCTTGCTTGGGAATCTTGCCGATGGACAGCACGGTTTCATTCATGACCAGCGCGGGCGTACTCATCACACCGTAGGCGGCGATGTCGGCAAAGTCGGTGACCTTGATTAGATCATAAGGGATACTGGCACCATCCAGGGCGGCGCGGGCTTCGCGCTCTAGCCGTTGGCAGTTTGGGCAACCAGAACCGAGGACTTTAACTTCTAACATGGGGTTTTTCTCCTGTTTATTCGATTTCAGTGATAAGTACGGTTGAGCAACTCGGACAGTGGCAGCCTTCCAGCGCATCTAACCCGTTGCGGGTTAGCGGGCCAACCAGCAGCTCAAGCAGGTCAATCACCTGGTCATCCGTCAGCCGGTAGTACACCTGCAAACCGTCTCTGCGTGAATCGACCAGACTGGCATTACGCAGCGTCATCAACTGCTGCGAGATATACGCCTGGCGCTTGCCGAGTGCCTGCTCAATGTGACAGACGCAGGTTTCACCGCTACGCAGCATATCCAGGATGTGCAAACGCACCGGGTGACCCATTACCTTGAGCTTGCTAGCTATATCCGTGTGGTTGCTCATCGTATCACCACATCATATTCAAGAACTTGAATACAGTATAGCAGCCATCAACAGGGAAAAGTAGTGACATCTGTCACAGATACTGTTAGTCAATTCATTTTACGGCTGTTTTGCCCTCATCCCCCGGCCCCTTCTCCCGAACGCTTACGTTGGGAGAAGGGAAGAAAATCGCTTTTGAAGTCCCTCGCCTGGCCGCGTAGCGGCGGTTGGCAGAGAAGGATTTAGGGTGAGGGCTTGATTCGCCCACAGCATCTGTTGCCGCGTGCCGGGGGCCTGCTACAATCGGGCGCACTTTTGACGCACCTAACAAGGACAACATCATGACGCAACCGCTCAACCTTGCCGCCGGGACGGGGTCCAGTGTGGTGGTGGACCGCTGTCAGGTTTCCGGCTCGCAGAATTTGCAGTCCGTGCTGTTTTTGGGGTATCTGCCGCCCGTCAACCAGATGCACCCCATCGGCCAGCGCCCCGCCGAACAACCCGCCTACCCTGCCGAACTGCTCTACTGCCCAGACTCGCATCTGGTGCAGTTAGGGTTGATTGTGGATAAGAACATCCTGTTTGCCCCAGACTATCCCTATACGAGTGGTACGACGCGCATCCTGCGAGACAACTTCGCACAATTATACAATGAAGCAGTGAGGCTAGTTCCGCTTGAAGCGGACGATTTAGTGATCGACATTGGCAGCAACGACGGCACACTACTGGGCAACTTCAACCCGCATCACGCGGTACTGGGCATCGAGCCGACGGATATGGCGCACCTGGCCAATAAGCGCGGGATTCGCACGGTGCAGGCGTTCATGGGGACGAACACCGCCGCGCAGGTCGCGGAAGAGTACGGCCAGGCGAAGATCATCACGGCGGCGAATGTGTTCGCGCACATGGAGGCGATAGACGACATTATGGCGGGCATCCTGGCGCTGCTGACCGCCGACGGTGTGTTCATCAGTGAGTCGCACTATTTGATGTCACTGCTAGAAACGGTGCAGTACGACACAATCTATCACGAGCATTTGCGCTATTACTCGCTGCACAGCCTGCAATACCTGCTCAACAAGCACGGCCTGGCAGTGTTCCATGTGACGCGGATACCCACGCACGGTGGCAGCATCCGGGTGTATGCGGCGCGTCCGGGGCAGTATGCGGTGCAGCCGAGTGTGGCGGAAACGCTCGCGGCAGAGAAGATCGACACGATGGCCGAACAGTTGGCGCGGTTCGGTCAGCAGGTGATGCTGAGCAAACTCGACCTATATGCGCTGCTGGCAGGCATCAAGCGGGCCGGCGGGCGCATTCACGGGGTTGGGGCACCGTCGCGGGCCAGCACATTGATTAACTACGTCGGGCTGGATGAGGCGATCCTGGATTGTGTGCTGGAGGTTCCCGGCAGCTACAAGATCGGGAAGACCATGCCGGGCACGCTGATCCCGGTGGTGGAGGAAACGCGCCTGTTCGAGGAGCAGCCGGAATACGCGCTGATGTTAAGCTGGCACATCGCAGAGGAGATCATGCCGAAGCTGAA
>DAOTTY010000222.1:0-9472 GCA_034437575.1 Anaerolineae bacterium
GGCACTGCCAAAAAGAGCCACGCCCCGCCGCCATCCCATAGGCGCAGCACCACCCAGGCCACCGCCCCCGCACCAATCCCGACGGCCCCCAGGCGCAGCAGCAAACTGGCCCCCGTGACGCGCTCCGTGAACAGCGCACCCAGCACGGCCAGCGCCGCCGTGAGCTGCGCGTCCATCACAGAAAAGGCGATGGTTAGCACAACAGCCAGCAGATAGCTTAGCAGGCGCACGGCCAACCCATCGCTTTGCATAATCGTTGGGGGATAGAGGTACAGCACGGAAATCATGCCCACTCGCAGCACCGCCACACTGATGAAGTCCCGGCGCAGCACCAGCACGCTGGCCCACCACTTGCCCAATACCAGATGCCGCGCCGTGACGCCCGTCAGCAACAGCAGCGGCCAGGTGGCCCCCTCGTACTCACGGTTGACGGCGTTGCCCGCCAAAGACAGCGCAATGAGCGATACCACAAGGTCATTGGCCAGGGCCATACCTGCCATATGCAAAATCAGGTTGCGCAGCCACGCCTCGCGCAGGCCCAACGCCAGTGCCCGCACCAGCGTAGACGGCACCAGGGCAGTTGTTACAGCGGTGGTAGCCAGGGCCACCGCCATCAACAGCGCCGGGATGAGCAGCACCAGCGCCGCCACAATCCATATCGTGTTCACGCGCCCATTTTGCAGCACCCGCGCCTGATAGCGGCGTTCGCCGTCTAGCACGGCCCGCCCGCTGATGCTGCCGCGTGTAATGGCCCGCTGAATCACCGCACTAGGCGAGCGTCAGCCGCTTGCCCGCCGGAGCCGAAGCGCTTTCTCGCGTCCAGCGGGCCGCACGGGCCGGGTCCAGGTCAGTTACTGGCAACTGGCCTGTCAGCTTATCCCAGATGACGTTGAATGCCAGCAGCGGGCTGTAAACACCACCCGCCGCCTCAATTTGCCCGTTGGTAATGGCTTTTCGCAGGTCGTCAGCAGTGGTGCCGGGGAACAGCGTGTAGGCACTGCCCACAGTGGGCAGGTAATGCCCATCGCTGCCGCCAAACGCCGGGATTTGCTGCCAGCGCTGGTTCATCACGCGGGTAAGCGGATTACCCAGAACTTCCGTCGGCGTGCTGTTGATGACTTCCACCGCGTCGAAGGGCACAGAGCGCATCAGGCCAGCGGCCCCCGTCATGCCGACGGCACCCGGTACAACCCGCGTCCAGAAGGCGTAGGGGTGCGGTGCCAGCGCCAGCCCGCCCTGCGCATGGATGCGCTCAACGGTTTCAGCGGCACTCAGCCCCGGCGGGATGTCCTCATGCACAAATAGGCCGATCACTTCGCACTCTTTGGCCAGCACTTCCGTCCCCACGATCACGTCCAGGTGGGCGAAGTCGTTGGGGAAGGCATCACGGTAGGCGCGGGCAATTACCCCGCCCTCAATCGTGTCGTGGTCGGTGACAGCCAGCACACGGATGTCGGTTTGGGTGGCCACGTATTCGACCAGTGCTTCCGGGGTCATCAGCCCATCGGAGATGCTGGTGTGGGTGTGGATGTCTGCTTTGCTCAGGACCATAGGTGGCGGGTATCTCCGTTGTATTGTGTATTGTCAACAGGAATCATTCATTGCAAGTAACGACTCAGCCCTCACCCCTAAATCCTCGCTCCCACACGGGGCGCGGGGACTTTAGCGAACCGTTTTGGCTCCCTTTCTGCCCACTGTGGGAGAAAGGGCGGGGGGATAGAGGAGGAAAATAAGGCATCCACGCTGTTCTGTAGTCGTACCTTCAAGCGAACATTGTAACGAAATCACGCCGGGGGGGAAGGTCACCGGACAAAAATTTATATACCCTTAACGTTTGTTATCATCCGTGCGCCGCTGCCCGCTCTAGCTAAAGCCTTTAGCAAGTTACACCGTAAAGCCCCGGCGTTCATTTGCATCTTACCGTCGATTACCTCACCGAATCGCTGCCCGCGCTGCGACTGGCGACTTCTAGCGTAACGGTTCATCTACTCCACCACCGTGAATGTTTGCGGCTGCAAGTCCGTGTTGAGTGACCAGTTGCCCGCCCCATCAACGGCCCACACTGCAAAGCTGTACACATTGCCAGATGTCCCCACGTATTCACTTTCGGTGCGGGGCGTTTCTAGCCAGGGCTGCCACTCACCTTCGTTAATCCGCACCCACACCAGGTAGCGCTCAATCCCGCTGGCGTCCAGGGCATTCCAGCGGACGGTGAACGTGGCCGGGCTGATTTGCGGCAGTTGGCCCATCTCGGTGACGGGCGGCGTCAGGTCAACATCCAGCGGGTTACCCACCGACGGCGGAGCCGCAGCGCCCGCGCCCAGCACAGAGCCAATCTGCGAGGGCAGTTGAGCGCGAGGCGTGGCCGGGCCGGGCAGTGCCGGTTCACCCGATGCCACACTCAGGCTGTCGTCGCGCTCAATCACGATGTAGGTCGCGCCGCCGATGGTAATCCCCCCACCAGAAGGCCGCTGCGGGTCATCATCTGGGCGGGCGGGGGGCAGCGTGAGCGCGTAGTTGGCCTGGGTGGGCCGCAACTGGAACGGCGCTTGTAGATAGCTGTACACCTGCGCCACATCGGATTCAGCCGACCAGCTTACAGGGGTGGTCTGCGGGCGCTCACTCCACATCACGGTGATGCGTTCGCCAGCGGTGGGCCGGTCAAACGTGATAAACACGCTGCCGTCGCCGCGCCGCTGCACCCGCCCGTTACCAAAACCGCCCCGCCCGAAGGCGCGGGCCGTTGCCTTGAACGCCTCTACCGCCGGGCGCGGTGTGCCTGGGGCCGGGTGCTGGCTGTAGCACGCATACCCCGCCGGATTGCGATACAAACCGTAGGCATCGCCGCCGGTGCGGTCAGTGGGCGCGTGATTGCCCGGTTCGTTGCCGCAGTCGTCATAAAGCTGATGCCAGAAGATACGATCCGCGCCAGCGGCGTAAGCATAGGCCGCGCTCTGGACTAAATAGGCGGCCTGCTGGCCTTGCGTGGCCCGCAGGCGACGGGCACCCGGTTCGTCAGCGGCCCACACCGGTCCGGGGTAGTCGTCCCACACGGGTACCCCCATCTCATTGAGCCACACCGGGCGCTCCAGGCCAAAGTCCGCCAGCGTGGACTTCACCCGGCCCACTACCAACCCGGAGCGGCGCGAGTCCGAGTAGCTGTGAACGGCCACAATATCCATGTACCAGTTGTTGGGCGGCGCGGTCGCATCCGTGCTGTAGATTTGCAGCACCGCCCGCAGCCAGTCGTTTGTATCGGGATTGTTATAGGCCAACCCGCCGAACATCACCTGTGCGTTGGGGTCAGCGTGTTTGGCCGCCAGATAGCCCACCTTGAGCAAGCGGGCGTAGTCCTGTTGGCCGTTCGTCCAAAACCAGGGGAAGTCCGGCTCGTTCCACATCTCCCACACGCGGATGCCAGCCGCACCCTGCCAGCCGCCCGCCTGCGCCAAGCGGCCACCGGGGCGGTAGCGGTCAACAGTTGCAAAGACGAACCGCGCCCAGGGATTTGACGGGTTAATCTGCTTGCCAGGGCCGGGCGTATCGGTGCCGTCGGTGAACACGGGGTCATCCAGCCCGGTGATGCGCCCCTGCCCGCCATGAAAGCTGGGCGTGCCCAACAAAATCGCGTTCGTCTTGAGTCCGGCGGCGCGGTCAGCATTGACGAGCCGGTCGTAAGCATCCCAGGTATAGCGGGCTTGATTGCGTTCCACATCGCGCCAGTAGATGGGGTAGCGCGTCCAGCCTGCGCCCAATTCCAGCGCCTGCCGGTAGCGCACATCGGCGTCACGGCCCAGGTTATCGGTGTGGGCGACGAACGCCACGCCCAGCTTATCCGAGCGGAGGTAGGCTTGCTGGCTCAGTTCCAGCGGGCTAACGTCCTGGGCTGCCGCCGGGACGACCATCAACGTCAGCAGGGCCAGCAGCAGCAGGCGGCGCAGGGGAGGTCGGGTCATGGGGGGTGCCTGTGAATTGACTGACAAATGCCCTCATCCCCCGGCCCCTTCTCCCGAACGCTTACGCCGAGAGAGGAATTTAGGGTGAGGGCCAAATGTTACGACTGCGGCAGGCCCGCGCACGCGCCCTGCGTGCGAATGATGTCTTCACGAATGAACGAGCCGTCTTCCAGTTGGTACCACGTAAAGCCGTCGCTGCCAGTGGTCTGGGCGACCGCCTCTGTAATGGAGCCGCTGTTCAACTGCCCGGCTATAGCGAAGTTGGTGCCCGGCCCGCTGCGGCGGTTAACGGTGCTGCCCGCGATGACCTCACACGCCTGCGACCCGGACGACACCCGGTACACCCACACGTTAAGCGCCTCACAGTTGGTCACCGATGCCGGGTCAGATACCATGCCCAGGCCGTAAAAGCCGCTGCGGTCTGTTACCGGGAAGCTCTCCACTTGCAATTCACCATCCAGGTAAACCGTTACTTCACCGTCAATCAGAAGATAGAGGAAGTGGTGCGGATCGGCGCTGTCGTAGCCAACCGGCCCATAGGTGAGGATGCCCTGGTCATCGGGCAGTTGGGTATCGAGCAGGTAGGCAAAGCCCTGGTTGGTGGTGCCCACAATCAAGAAGTCGTTCAAGCGCTGCGGCGTGCCCGTCATGGCGGAGGTGAGGCCGCACGTTTCCAGTTCCGGCGATGTGGAATTGAAGTTGATTTGCCCGGCCATCACGATGTCGGCGAAGGGCGAGTTCGATGCCAGGTCCACATAACCGGAACCCGCAGCGTTGGCAAACACGCGGTCTTCCTGGAACACCAGCGAGCCGCCGTCTGGGATGACGCCTAACGCCGTCAGTTCGGAGATAGCGATTTCCCAGCCCATATCATGATTTTGCAGGCTGCTGGCAGACGGCGCGGGCTGTGAGGTGGGCGTGGGCGGTGGCTGCGTGGGCTGCTGCTGCTGCGTGCCGCCAAAACCAGCGCCGCTCCCCTCACTGCCGCCGCCGCCGCTTTGCAGCAGGTCACGGAGCGAATCCAATGTGTCATCCCCGGATGGGGTGGGGTCTTGTTGAGGTGGGGCGGGCAGGTCGATCTGCGCGGTGGCGGTTCCGAACGCGATGAACAGCACAAAAACGATTCCTACCGAAAGAATGTGGCGCATCAGCTTGATTCCCCTTGTGTAGATGGGCATAACATGCCCCTGTACTGTAGCCCGAAGTGCGGTTGAGTGCAATTCACGCGCCGTTGAGGGTGCCTTTCAGATGATTGGCGATGACGCCCTGGCGTCCAGCGGACGCGCAACGTGACAACCAGCGCGTCCGCCACAAACTGCCATATGAGTACGCTAATCCCCTGGGGCGGGTTCAGCCGCGCCGACGACCTGTTCCAGCGCAGCGGCAAACACATCCACTGCCGCGTCGATTTGCGCTTCAGTCACAATCAGCGGCGGAATCCAGCGGATAGTATTGCCGTAGCTGCCACAGCTTAACAGCAGCAAGCGCTGGTCAAGGCACGCCTTCAGTATGGCCTTCGTCACGTCCGGGAGGGGTTCGTGGTTTTCGTCGCGGAACTCGACGCCGATCATCAGCCCTGGCCCGCGCACATCGCCCATTTGTGGGTAACGTACCTGCAAGCCGCCCAGCTTGCCCGTCAGGTAAGCGCCCATCCTGGCGGCGTTGGCGGGCAGGTTTTCGTCCTTCATCACCTTGATCGTTTCTAGCGCGGTGGCGGCGGCCAGCGCGTTGCCGCCATAGGTGCCGCCGTGACTGCCCGGCGTCCACTTGTTCATCAGGTCGCGGGAAGCGCCAATCGCGCTAATGGGGAAGCCGCTGCCCAACCCCTTCGCCATCAAAATCATGTCCGGTTCCACGTCGGCCTGCTCAAAGCAGAACATCGTGCCTGTGCGCCCGAACCCGCTTTGCACCTCGTCCGCAATGAACAGAATCCCGTAGTGGCGGCACAGTTCGCGGGCCTCTTGCATAAAGCGCTTCGGTGCCGGGATGTAGCCGCCCTCGCCCAACACCGGCTCAATCACGAGTGCTGCCGTTTCTTCTGGCGCGGTTTGTGACTTGAGCAGCAGCTTCAACTGCGCCATTGCAAAGTCGGTGGCGTCGTCTTCGCTCATACCCAGGCCATACGCATACGGGAACGGGGCGACGAACGCCCCGGCGGGCAGCGGTTGGTAGCCTGCACGGTAGACCGTCTTGGAGTTGGTCATGGCCATTGTTAAGGCGGTGCGCCCGTGAAAGCTGCCCTGGAACGTAATCACGTTGGTGCGGCCTGTGGCCTGCCGCGCCAGCTTGATGCCGCCTTCGGTGGCCTCTGCACCGCTGTTAGACAGGAAGAAGCAGTCGATGCTATCGGGCGTGATGGTGTTCAGTTCGTTGACGAGGGCCACGGCCTGCTTTGAGATGACGGTGTTAATTTGCCCATGAATGAGGTTGGCCGCCTGCTCTTGAATCGCCTTGACGACGCGGGGGTGGCAGTGGCCGGTGTTCACCACGCCAATGCCGCTGGTAAAGTCCAGCCATTCGTGCCCGTCTTCGTCGTAGTAGTAGGCCCCTTCCGCCCGGACGGGCTGCAAGTGGGTGAGGTGCGTCCAGGCAGGGGAGAGGTGATAAAGGGGGTTGGGGGTCATTATTCGCGCTCCTGTAAGAACAATAACAACTGTTTAACTCGTTATTTTAGCAGAGTTGGTGTGACCACAAAATAGCGTGGATGCTCCATTTTTCCTCTGCCCACAGTGGAGCGAGGTGACCATCTAAACAGGCCCTGGTGAAATAACCTGAACTCGCCAATTAGATAACGATATTGGTATAACTGCTGCTGTCCCTGCCATTATTGGGCAAACGATTTATAATCACGCGGCGACTGCAATATAAAACCCTTACAGGAGAAAAATGATGTCTGATGCAAATGGCAACACCAACGGCGTAGAGCGCAAGCTGGGTTACAACACACTGGCGCTGCACGCAGGTTACGAACCTGACCCGACCCATGGCACCGGTGCGCGTGCCGTCCCGATTTACCAGACCACCTCGTTCCAATTCCGTGACACTGACCACGCCGCCGCGCTGTTCGCGCTGCAAGAGCCGGGCATGATCTACACACGCATTATGAACCCGACCAACGGGGCTTTTGAAGACCGCCTGAACGCGATGGAAGGGGGTGTGGGGGCGATTGCCACGTCGGCGGGGCAGTCTGCGGAACTGCTGTCCTTCCTGATGCTGGCCAACAGCGGCGATGAAGCCATTGCCACGTCGGCGCTGTACGGCGGCAGCTACACGCTGCTCAAGTACACGCTGGCCCGCATGGGCATCAAGGTTCATTTTGTCGAATCCGATGACCCGAAGGCGTATGAGGCGCTCATCAACGACAAGACGAAGTTCATTTATACCGAAACTATCGGCAACCCCAAGCTGCAAATCCCGGATTTTGAGGGCATTGCCGAAGTGGCGCACGCGCACGGCATCCCGGTGATTAACGATAACACCTTCGGCCCGTACATCTTCCGTCCATTCGATTATGGCGTAGACATCACCACCTACAGCACCACCAAGTGGATTGGCGGGCACGGCCTGAGCATCGGCGGGGCGATTGTGGACAGCGGCAAGTTCGACTGGAAGGCCAGCGGGCGTCACGATGGCCTGATTGAGCCGGAACCGGCCTATCACGGGGCGGTGCTGGCCGACCTGGTGGGCGAAGCGGCGTTCATCGTCCGCGCCCGGATTATCGGCCTGCGCGATTTCGGCGCATCGCAAGCGCCGTTCAACAGCTTCCTTAATATCATCGGCCTGGAAACGCTGCCGCTGCGGATGCAGCGCCATGTGGATAACGCGCTGGCTGTGGCCAAGTGGCTGGAAGCGCACCCGGCAGTGGCGTGGGTCAACTACCCCGGCCTGGAAAGCCACCCGTCATACGAACGCGCCAGGAAGTACATGCCCAGGGGCGCGGGCGCGGTCATCGGTTTTGGGGTGAAAAGCGGCCTGGAAGGTGGCCGGATGTTCATCAACAGCCTGAATCTCGTCAGTCATCTGGCGAACGTGGGCGACGCCCGCACGCTGGCCATTCACCCGGCGACGACGACGCACCAGCAGCTCAGCGAGGAAGAGCAGCAGGCCAGCGGTGTGCTGCCAGACTACGTGCGCTTGAGCATCGGCATTGAAGACGTGGACGACATCCTCTACGACCTGGATCAAGCGCTGAGCAAGGCCGATACGAAGACGACGCAGCCCGTCAGGTAGTGGAATACGCCAGTAGGGGCGACCCGGCAAGGTCGCCCCCATCAACTGTGGTACCGCCACTCACGCAAGGAGTTGCCATCGCATGACCCCCACCCGCCCCCACGACCCGCGCTCTATTGGTAGGGTGCGCCCGCAAACCGCCTACTTTGACGAAACGCTCATCCTTAGCAGCGGCAGTGAGATCAACACGTTCACGCTGGCCTATGAAACCTATGGCCGCCTTAACACCGAGCGCACCAATGCCATTCTTGTGTGCCACGCGCTGACCGGGCACGCGCACATGGCGGGCTATTACACAGACGACCCCGCCGAAAAACCGGGCTGGTGGGACGACGCGGTGGGTCCGGGCAAAATCTTTGATACCGACCGCTTCTTTGTCATCTGCTCGAATGTGTTGGGCGGCTGCAACGGCAGCACCGGGCCGTCCTCCCCCCACCCAGACGACGGCCAGCCTTACGGGATGCGCTTCCCGGTGGTGACGATACAGGACATGGTGAAGGCGCAAACCCGCCTGATTGACCGGCTGGGCATTAAGCGGCTGTTTGCGGTGGCGGGCGGCAGCATGGGCGGGATGCAAGCCTTAGAGTGGGCCGTTGCCTACCCGGAGCGAGTGCAGCACTGCGTGTTCATTGCGTCTACGCCGGTTGCCAGCGCCCAACAGATTGCGTTTAACGAGATTGGGCGGCAGTCCATCTATGCTGACCCGAACTGGAAAGACGGTGACTACTATAACGGTGAGGCACCGCTGCGCGGGCTGGCGGTGGCCCGGATGGTGGGCCACATCACCTATATGAGCGAAACGTCGCTCGATCACAAGTTTGGGCGACGCCTGCAAGACCGCAAACAGCTTGGCTACAACTTCCAAACGGACTTTGCAATAGAAAGCTACCTGGGCTACCAGGGGAGCAAGTTTGTGCGCCGCTTTGACGCCAACAGCTATTTGTATGTGACGAAAGCGCTGGACTACTACGACGCATCCGAGTTGTACGGGTCATTGGAAGCGGCGGTGAGTGGGGTACAATGTCCGTTCCTGATTGTGAGCTTCAGCAGCGATTGGTTGTATCCCAAGCACCACCATGATGAGCTGGCCGGGGCACTGCGGGCAACAGGTAAGAAAGTGGAACAGCATCACATCAAGGCGTCGTTCGGCCACGATTCGTTTTTGGTGGAAGTGGAGACAATGGAACGGGTGGTGGGCGGCTATTTGCGCCGCCGCTGGAAGGCGCTGAACTGCGACTGACGGATCGTAACTGCTCAGGTACCGGGTGTGTGGGCATAACGCCCTC
>DAOTTY010000223.1:0-1677 GCA_034437575.1 Anaerolineae bacterium
AAGGAAGAGGACGCTGTGCAAGCAATGACCAGCAACGACGCACGCTCCCCCTCGATGGAGAGCAAGGTGGGCCAGCAATGGAAAGCATCGGTGAAACTCCAATGGCAGAAACACTGCAATCTCATCGCTTGCCTGTGCCTTGGCAGACAGTGGTCGCTTACGGGTCGCGGTGAGCGTGCGTGAGCAAGCGGGGTGTGGAAACAGCAGTGGAAACAGCGGTGATGATCCAAGGGCGGACGCACCGCAAAACGATGAAGCGCCCTCGTCTCGATCCATTGGCTCTCATCCAACGAAAACGAAGAGAACACCGATCAAGCAATGGCCATCAACGGCACGCGCTCCCCTCGGTGGAGGGCAAGGCGGGCCAGCAATGGAAACATCGGTAGAAAGCATCAGCGATACGCCAATGGTAGAAACACCGCAACCTCACCGCCTGCCTGTGCCTCGGTAGACAGGAAGATGCCTGGTCGGCTGCGGGTTGTGATGAGCGTGGGGAAGTGAGCAAGCAAAGTGTGGAAACAACAGTGGAAACAGCGGTGATGATCCGAGGGTGGAAGCACCGCAAAACGATGAAACGCCATCGTCTCGATCCATTGTCTCTCATCCAAGGAAGAGGACGCTGTGCAAGCAATGCCCATCAACGCCGCACGATCCCCCGGTGAAGGCCAAGGCGGGCCAGCGATGGAAACAGTGGTGGAAAGCATCGGTGACACGCCAATGCCAGAAACACTGCAACCTCACCGCCTGCCTGTGCCTCGGCAGACTGGTCGCTTGCGGGTCGCGGTGAGCGTGGAGAAGTGAGCAAGCAGGGTGTGGAAACAGCGGTGATGATCCAAGGGGCGAACGCACCGCAAGACGATGAAATGTCCTCGCTTGATCCTTTGTCTCTTCTCCAAGGATCAAAACCACCGGGCAAGCAATGGCCATCAACGATGCGCTCCCCTCCGGTGGAGACCAAGGTGGGCCAGCGGTGAAAGCATCGGTGGAAACATCCGATGACACGCCAATGGTAGAAACACCGCAACCTCACTGCCTGCCTGTGCCTCGGCAGAGAGGGCGGTAGATTGCCCCTAGCCGCTTGCGGGTTGCGGTGAGCGTGGAGGATGCATAGGCAAGGCGGCGTGTGGAAACAAAAGTGGAAACAGCGGTGATGATCCGAGGGCAAGCACACCGCAAAACGATGAAATGTCCTCGCTTGATCCCTTGTCTCTCATCCAACGAAGAGAACGTTGGGCAAGCAATGGTCATCAACGCCGCACGCCCCTCCAGTGGAGGGCAAGGCGGGCCAGCGGGGAAAACATCGGTGACACGCCAATGGCAGAAACACCGCAACCTCACCGCCTGCCTGTGCCTTGGCAGACAGCAATCTACCTGGTCGCTTGCGGGTCGCGGTGAGCGCGGGGGTGTGCGCATGCGGGGGTGTGCAAACAGCGGTGATGATCCAAGGGCAAGCACACCGCAAAACGATGAAGCGCCCTCGCTCGATCCCACGGCTCTCATCCAAGGAAAATGATGAGAACACCGATCAAGCAATGGCCATCAACGCCGCACGCTCGGAAGGAAACAGCGGTGCAAAGCATCGGTGACACGCCAATGGCAGAAACACTGTAACCTCACCGACTGCCTATGCCTTGGCAGACAGCAATCTGCCTGGTCACTTGCTTGCGAGATCGCGGT
>DAOTTY010000224.1:0-13923 GCA_034437575.1 Anaerolineae bacterium
GAGGGGACTTTCAAGAACCCTGGTGGACCCTGTGCTTGCTCCCTTTCTCCCCACTGTGGGAGAAAGGGCTGGGGATAGAGGGGTAAAATAAACGACTAGCAATCAAGGTAGAAATGGTACAGATACTATGGATAAAGCGAAGCTGCAACACTACAAGGACGAGGTACAGGGCAAAATCGACAATTTGCTGGCGGAGTTTGCCGAGGGCAAGCTGAACCGGGAGCAGTTTTACGCGCTGTACGAGCGCTATAACGCGCAAATGGAATTTGCGGAAAAATCGGCCACAGGGGCAGCCCATATGGCCGCCGACGGCGGCACGGTGGTCATCCGCGATAAGTACATGGGCAAGGCACAGGGCCTCATTATTGTGCTAAACGAAAGCGGCAACGTGATCGAAACGCTGGGCACTTTCGGCGTAGCCATGACCACCGTGCTGCCCGTGCTAGACGACTTCACCCGTGAGTGGCGTAACGGCCACATCGTAGACCGGGTGGTGCGCGAGGCGGAAGACAACCAGTGGCTGCTGTTTGTGGCGGGGCGCTTTACCACCGTTGTAACGGTGTTCAAGCACGAGCCGTCCGCCTATCAAACGCAGGTCATCCAGCGGATGCACGGCGAATTTGAGGACGCCAACAGCACCCAGTTCACCAAAAGCGGCGACGTAGATGCCACCCAACTCGTCTACCCATTCCATTCATTTGTCACGCGCAGCCTGAACCGCTAGGCTGCATGTCCACGCTGTAGGGGTGCCAGGGGGCCGCGCCGCCGTCAGTTTGCAACCGCTTCGGGGGGGCGGGCGGCGCAGCAGGTCATCGTCTCTGTTTCAGCCCTTCTGTTCCTGATGTCCTCAGCCGGAGGGGGGTGTTGGCAGGTCGGCGCGGCGCAGCCCGCTTTTCTCCCCTTACACCGGTACCCCATTTCGTTATTCTATCGCCCCAAAGTGAGTGGTACACTGCGCGGAATCCCCATTTTGTTAAGGGACATCTCATCCGCTGGTGTATAAATACCGCTGCGGCAGATGATATAGACAAGCGATCAAGGAACAATCCCCATGAAGAAAATCTGTGTGATCGGCGTCGGTTATGTTGGGTTGACGACGGGCACCTGCTTTGCCGACCTGGGCAACACCGTGGTGGGCGTCGATGTTAATGCAGAAAAGATCAAAGAACTCAACGACGGTGGCGTGCCCATCTACGAGCCGGGCCTGAGCGAGATGGTTGCCCGCAACCGCAAGGCCGGGCGCTTGATGTTCACCACATCTTACGACGAGGGCATGGAAGCTGCCGATTTCGTGTTCATTTGCGTGGGCACGCCCGAAGGCGTAGACGGCGAGGCCGACCTGAACTATGTGCGCTCTGCGGCAGAAACCGTCGCCCAAAAGATGACCCACCCCACCATTATCGTCAACAAATCGACGGTGCCGGTGGGCACGGGGGACTGGGTGGCCAACATCATTAAGGAAAATCAGCCCGCCCCCATCGACTTTTCGGTGGTAAGCTGCCCGGAGTTCCTGCGGGAAGGGTCGGCCATCCGCGACTTTATGAACCCGGACCGCACCGTGCTAGGGTCACAGGATCAGGCCGCGTCAGAGACGGTGGCGCAGTTGTTCCTCACGCTGCGTGCGCCCATCGTCATGACCGACTTACGCACCGCCGAGATGATTAAGTACGCCTCCAATGCGTTTTTGGCCACGCGCATCAGCTTTATCAACGAAATTGCCAACATCTGCGAGGCCGTCGGCGCGGACGTGACCGAGGTGGCCCAGGGCATGGGCTTTGACCAGCGCATCGGCCATCACTTTTTGCAGGCGGGTGTGGGCTACGGCGGTAGCTGCTTCCCCAAAGATGTGAAGGCTCTGGCCCACATTGCGGAAGACCACAACGTCACCCCGACGGTGCTGCACGCCGTTGTCAATGTGAACAACTACCAACGCCAGCGCATCATGGAAAAAGTCGAGGAAGAACTGGGCGACCTGAACGGCAAGCGAGTGGCCCTGCTAGGGCTGGCCTTCAAAGAAAACACCGACGACCTGCGCGAGTCCCCGGCCATGAGCATTGCCGAACACCTGCTGGCAGGCGGCGCAAACGTTCACGCTTTTGACCCGGTGGCAATGGACAACGCCGCCAAAGCGCTGCCCGCACTCAAGATGTGCCAGGACGCCTACGAAGCGGCTGAGGGTGCCGACGCGCTGGTGATCGCCACACCCTGGAACGAGTTCAAAAACCTGGACATGGAGCGCATCCTGCCGACGATGAACACCCCGGTTCTCATCGACGGGCGCAACCTGTTTGAGCCAGACCTGATGAAAGCAATGGGCTTCCGTTACCGGGGGGTGGGGCGCGGCTTCAAGGGCAACGGTGTCTCTGTCGAGGAAGTCCCTATGACCATCGTCCAGCAAACAGCGAGCAACTAAAGCCAGTTTGGTAGGGCCTGGACGACATGTATGCCGTCGCTATGGAACCCGCTGTCGCTGTTGTAAAAACGCTAATGACTTAGCCCTCACCCCGACGGCTTCGCCGTTACCCCTTCCCTCATTTTGGGGGTAGGGCTTAGGGTGAGGGCCGAGCAGTTATGCTGGCTAAAAAGCCTCAAACCAGATCACAAAGTCGTTGACTTCGACTTCACTGCCGCGCAGCCTGCCAGCCCCCGTATCGTTTTTGGGGCAATCTGGCTCGCTGCCCCGGAAGGTATGCTCGATGATGCGGCGTCCACTGTCCGCGTTGAGCAGCACCACATCAACCACATGCTGTTCCAGGTTGCGGCTGTCTTCTTCACCGGGGATGGGACACGGGTCTAGCTCAATCCAGCGGTCATCCATGCACATTACAATATCGACCTCGTCGGCGCTGTTGGCCTTCCAGTCGTCTGGCAGTTCACCGTGCCACAGGTCACGCATCTGGATGCCCTCATCTAATATCAGGAAGCGCACGCCGTCCGCCTTATACGGGTAGTTGTCGCGGCTGGCCGCGCCGCCTGTGGGCGGGTCACACATGGACGCTAACTCCACGCCATAGCGATTGCGGACGGTCAGCGTTTCCACACCAATAAATGCGAGGATGCCCACGCACACCAGCACGCCGCATATCCCCGCCGTTACGGCCAGGATGAGCGGTAAACGCCACCTACGCGGCTCGTGGCCGCGCTTGGGCTTTTCGTTGTAATCATCATCGTAGTAGTCGTAGTAATCGTTCACAGGCTTATGCCACCACAACCGCATATGTCATCCGATAATGTGCCCCCTCGGCTGTAAAGTCGTGGGTTTGCGCCTGTGGCGATGCGCTCTGCTCATCCACGACCAGCGTGCCCAGCTTGTCATCTTCGCCCCGAAACAAGTTGCCCTCGTCGCTTTCCCACAGTTCCACCACTGTCGGCTCCGTCAGGTTAGTGAGCAAAAAGCCGAAGTCCTTGTATTCTTCCACTTCGATGGTGCCTGCTTTGGTGCGAAGCTGGTTCTGGCGGAAGTCATAGTAGTCTGTCCAGTCATCCAGCTTGAGTTCTGCCGCCCAGCGGTAGGTTGTGTCTTCCCAGTGAAAAATCGTCTTGCCGTCCAGCTTGACCACGATTTCGTCGCCGTCTACTTCTTGATTCTTCAGGCATTGCAGCGCCAGCAGTTCCAGGTGATAGGCCATAGGGTATCGTCCTTGCGTATTCACAACCGATGTATATCCGCCATTGTAGCCCAAGCCGTGCCCCCGTGCATGTGGCATAGCTCCGGTCAAGACGACGAAATGATGACGTTAAATCCTGATATATTAAGATAACTGATTGATTGGAACGGTCTTCTTACGAAAATTTTACGCTTCGGTTCGTTGTGGTTTCGCTTGTTTACGGTCACAATGGTGACCGAGCGATAAAAAGGAGTAGCCACGGAAGATGCCTTCTATTGCAGATAAACCCACCATCTACGAAATCAACACGCGGGTGTGGCTTACCGCCCTCAGCCGCCGCTATCATAAAACGATCACGCTGGGCAACGTGCCCGACGAAGCCCTGAACGAAATCCAGCGCATAGGCTGCAACACCGTTTGGATGATGGGCGTGTGGCAGCGCAGCCCGGATGCCCGCCGCAGTGCGCTTAACTACACGCACGAATATCGCCCCGCCCTGCCCGATATGACCGACGCCGATGTGACTGGCTCACCGTATGCCATTTACCGCTATGAGGTGGATTCGGAAATGGGCGGGCGGCGCGGGTTGGCGTCCCTGCGGGCACGGCTGGCCGAGCGCGGCATGAGTTTGATGCTGGACTTTGTGCCGAACCATATGGCCACCGACGCCCCGCTGATTCACAACTTCCCGAATGCGTTTGTGCAGGCCACCCCCGGCGACTACCGCCGCGACGACTTTGGCATCTTCCGCACCAAAGACGGCTGGGGCCGCACCCTTTACGTGTGCCGGGGCCGTGACCCGTACTTCCCGGCGTGGATTGACACCGCGCAGATCAATGCCTTTAGCACAGACGCCCGTGAGTTAATGATTGAAATACTGCTTGACATCGCCGAGCAGTGCGACGGCGTGCGCTGCGATATGGCCATGCTGATGACCAACTCTGTGTTTGAGCAAACGTGGTCGTACTACATCCATGAACGGGCGGGCAGCGAATACTGGCGCGACATCATCCCGGCGATTAAAGACCATTACCCGGACTTTGTGTTTGCCGCCGAGGTCTACTGGGATATGGAGTACGACCTACAGCAGCAGGGCTTTGACTACACTTACGACAAGCGCCTGTATGACCGCATTGTGGAAGGCGACCCGGAGAAAATCCGTGTGCATTTGCTGGCCGACATTGCCTATCAGAGCAAAATGATCCGCTTTCTGGAAAATCATGACGAACCCCGCGCCGCCGATACACTCGGCGTCGAGCGGCAGGTGCCCGCCGCCGTACTCAACTTCACATTGCCCGGTGGGATGCTGCTGTTTGACGGGCAGCTTACGGGCAGCCAGGTCAAGCTGCCGGTGCAGTTGGGCCGCGCCCCAGACGAGCCTGTGAACGAGGGGCTGAAGATTTTCTATCATAAGCTGTTTGCCGACCTTAACGCACCCGTCTACACCGATGGCGAGTGGCGGCTGTTCGACATTAACCCCGCCCGGCCCGACGACACCACCAACTACAACCTCATCGCGCACGGGTGGCGCATCCCCCAGCGCGGCGACTACCGCCTGATTGTGGTGAACCTCAGCCCGCAACTGTCTGAGGGCATCATCCGGCTGGATGCGTGGCACCGCATTCAGGACGATAGCTGGCAGTTGCTTGACGTGGTAAGCGATGACGTGTGGGAGCGCAACGGCATCGACATGATAAAGGGCGGCCTCCCGATTCGGCTGCATGGCTACGACTTCCATGTGTTCCGCTTTGAGGCGCTGCCCCGGCCAGAACCGGCCATTGAGTCGGACGACACCCCTGACGACCCGTTCAGCGAGAGCGCCGTTATCAACGGGGACGCGGCCCGCGTAGAATCGCGCACCAACGGCCATCACAACCCCTAACTCACCTCTACTGCAACATCCCCCCAATGTTAGGGGGATGTGCTTTTGCATGATTTTGCGTTTAATTTGCGTTTGTATCAGTCGTGCGGCATTCCCCCTAACAGCACGGGTGTCAGTTTTTTGCTAAAATGATAGGCATAAGACACGATCTAGTTTGTGGGACTGAACACCATGTCAGGTGATGTAATCAACGACCGGATACGACAATTGACGAGCGAGTCTGAAGATGAGCAGCAGGCCGCCCTCAAGGCCCTGAAGGCGATGGGGACGCAGGCCATTGACCCACTGACTGCGCTGCTGAGTGACCCGGAACAACCCGCCCAAACGCGACAGATGGCGGTGTGGGTGCTGGGCGAAATTGGGCTTGTGAGCGGGGCCAACGCGCTGGTGCAGGCCCTGCATGACCCAGACCCCCAGGTGCGAATCCTGGCGATTATCGCGCTGGGCAACATCGGGGCAGAGGCGGTGGTGGCCCCACTGGCTACTATGCTGACTGACCCTGACGAAACCGTGCGCCGTGAGGCATCTGGCACGTTGGTACAGTTGGGGCAGATGTCTGAAAAGGCGGCTATCCCCCTGTTAACGCACCCGGAAGCCTACGTGCGCGAGGCTGCGATTACTGTGGTGCGCTGGGTGAGCGGGGCCAGCGCCGTTGAACCGCTTATGGTCTGCCTTACAGACGAAAGCGCTACTGTCCGCTGGCAGGCTGCGCGTGCGTTGGGCCGCCTGCGCGATCAAAAGTCGGTGCCGCACCTGCGCCAACTGCTGCGCGACCCGGACGACAAAATCCGGCAGACGGCAGAAATTTCGCTGCGGAAGCTGGGGGCGCGGCTAGATGCCGCCCAACAGTAACACCGCCCAACTGATTCACGACTTACGCCATGCCCCAAACGCCGTCACGCGCTACAATGCAGCCGTCCGGCTGGGGCTGGCGGGCGCGGCCAGCGCAGCCCAGGCACTGGCCGACGTGATGCAGCAAGACGACGACGAAGACTGGGGCGTGCGCCAGAACGCGGTGTGGGCCGCCGGGCAAGCCCGGCTAACCGCCTGCATCCCGGCGTTAGCCACGCGGCTTTCACCCGCAGAGCAAGACGAGCAGGTGCGCTACGTCGCTGCGCTGGCCCTGGTACGCATCGGCACCCCGGCAGCATGGGAGCATGTGCGGGCGCAGCTCAACAGTACGGACGACAATTTACGACGGGCCGCCGCTGCCGCTTTGCGGGCGGCACCTTATCTTACCGAGTGAGTTGGGCCACGTTGCCTGACTGACAGCAAGGGGTTGGTCATTCAAATGGATATGGCGTTGAATGTTGGGTTCATCCTGGTTGGGTTACTGGGATTGTTTTACGGCGGCAACTGGCTGGTGAGCAGCGCGTCACGTATTGCGCGGGCGTTGGGCGTGCCTGCGCTGATCGTGGGCCTGACCATTGTCTCTATTGGCACCAGTGCCCCGGAGTTGATGGTGAGCGTTAGCGCAGCACTGCGCGGGTCTAGCGGGATTGCGTTGGGCAATGTTGTTGGCTCCAATATCGCTAACGTGGGCCTGATTTTGGGCCTGACGGGTATCATCACCCCCATTGCCGTAAAAGTTACGCTCGTCCGCCGGGAAATCCCGATCATGATTGCGATTTCTGCCGCTGGTTACTTCATGTTCGTGGGGGATAACCAGATTGGCCGGGTGGATGGGGCGCTGCTGCTGGTTGGCTTTGTGGCCTTCAACCTGTTGATGCTCTACCTTACCACCCACCGCTCCGACGAACAAAAGGCATCTGATGCGGCCAGCACCCCCGAAGAAGCGGGTGAGGTGAATATGCCGCTCGAATGGGGCCGGTTGGTTGTGGGGATTGCTGTGCTGTTAGTGGGCGCAGAGTTCACCGTGCGCGGCGCGACGGCAGTGGCCCAAACCTTCGGCGTGCCAGAGGTGGTCATCGGGTTAACGTTGGTGGCGTTTGGTACATCGTTACCGGAGTTAGCCGCGTCTATGATTGCGGCGCTTCGCGGGCAGGCGGATATTGCTGTAGGCAACGTGATCGGCTCTAACATTGCCAACCTGCTGCTGATATTGGGCACCACCAGCCTGATTAGCCCCATCCTCATTCAAGAGCCGGGTGGCTTTTCGCCTTACACACGCGGCATGGTGTCTTTCGACTACCCGCTGATGTTCGCGTTTGCGCTGTTGATGCTGCCGTTCGCCCTGGACCGCGTGCTGAACCGCCTTGAGGCGGCGTTTTTCCTCAGCGTGTATGCGTCGTTCATTATGGCGTCGTTTTTGCTGGCGTAATGCGTGGAAGATGCGCTATCGGGGGCCTATGCCAAACAGACCGGTTGCGACGCAGCCTGCTACGTCTGGCATGGGGGCTGGCCTAACGGCGTGTGTTTAGCCGGAGAAGTAAACCAGCAGCGATGGGATCAAGACGAGCGTGAACATAAACAGCGCACTGCCAATGACAAATAAAGCGCGAGACTGTTGTTGGTTGAAATGCATGATACTTCCCTTCATCGTGTAGTACCTATTGTAAAGGCACCCCACACTCGGTTGCACAATGGGTATGCTACGCCTGTGCAACGGACTTTCTACTGGTAACGTCAAACAGCGGAGAGTTTACACCTTTTTCACATTTTCGCAACATTTGCGTGGCGATTATCACAGGCAGCTTAAATTGGTGCCGCTTTCATAACCTTAACGTTGCACTGCACCACTTCCGCGTATAATAAGGCTGAAAGCACGCCCTCCGTGCCTCCCATCTGACGACGAATACGAATACGACCACAACCAACAATTGCATATCATCTATAGGGAAAGGCAACCCACTATAAACGCCATCAAAGGGTGGATTCTCTACCGCGAATCCCGCGATGAACTCAAGCCAGATAGCTACGAGATGCATCGCTTTTTAGAAGCCGCCGCTGCACGGGGCATTGAGCTGGACATCCTGCGCCCGGAGCAGCTTGATCTTATTGTGACCCGTGACGACCTCAAAAGCATCCGGCTAAATGGTGAAGTAACCTCCCTGCCAGATTTCGTGATTCCGCGCCAGGGGGCAGCCACGCCGTACTTCTCGCTGGCGGTCATCCGCCACCTGGAGCGGTTGGGGGTGGTGGTGGCCAACCGCGCCGAAGCCATCGAAATCGTCAAAGACAAGCTGTACACCCAACAAATTATGGCGGCCAGCAACCTGCCCGTGCCCAAGACAATGCTTGTTAAATTCCCGATTGACGTGGACCTGGTGCAAAAGCAGTTGGGCTTCCCGGTCGTGATTAAGACCATCAGCGGGGCTAAGGGCAGCGGCGTGTATCTGTCAGAATCGGCAAAGAACTTTGAAGACCTGATGACGTTGATTGAATCCACCAAAAGCAACGCCAACATCATCTTACAGGAATTCATTACGAACAGCCGGGGCCGTGACCTGCGCGTGCTGATGGTGGGCGGGCGGGCAGTGGCCTGTATGCAGCGCCTATCAACAGACGGCAACTTCAAGGCCAATGTAAGCCGGGGCGGGGCCGCCCAGCCTTACCCGATGACGCCGGAGTTGGAACTGCTGACGATTGAGGTCACGCGCAAAACTGGCCTGGACATTGCCGGGGTGGATTTGCTGTTTGACGATGACCACTTCAAGGTGTGTGAGGTGAATTCATCGCCGGGGTTCAAGGGGATTGAAACCGCCTACCCGCACATGAACGTGGCCGACATCATCCTGCAATATGTTGAAATGCGGCTGGGCATCTTCCGCCCCTTGATGAGCGCTGCCCCCGCCGCTGTGCCCGACGTACACACTGCTGAAGCGGCTGATTAGCGCGGCCCCCACTGCCCGCTGAGACCCGCCGCAGGCGCTTGTTCGCTTACCTCCCCCGCCCGCAAGCGCCTGTTGTTAGCCCGCACACCCGGCATCCTGCCCTGCCAACCGGGCAGCATTTAATGGGCCAACAGCGCCCCTGGCGGGTGCGTTTACGGTTTTTGTGGCCTGGTTTCCCTTCTTGAGCAGAAAAATATACGTTCTTTACGCGCTCGTGGTTTGAGTTCACCCGCCAACTATGTAACAATGTTATCGTCAAGTCATTGCGAAATCATACGATTACAGAGCCGCAACCTATGCTAAAAACCCTGCTCCGCTCCTTGCTCGTCACTGCTGCCCTTGTGGTTGCCCTGTTTGCAACGCTTCCGCTCCACGCCCAGTCTGGGCCAGCGCCGGCCCCTGCTAATGGGGACAATGCCACGCTGCTGAGCGTTACACCGGACGATGGCACAACCAACATTGACCCCAACACCGACTTCACGCTCACGTTTGAAACGGACGTGCTGCCCGCAACGGGCAGTATTTCTATTGTTCGTGTGAGTGATGAAACGACCATCGAAACGATCCCGGTGACTTCCGCGCAGGTCACGGTTGATGGCGCGGTGGTCACGGTGAACCCCACCCCGCTGCTTAACTTCAGCGACAGCTACCGGGTGGAGTACCCCAGCAGTGCGTTTGTGGTCAATCTGCCATTGCAATTGGTGGAAACATCGCCAGGGGCCGGGGCCATTAACGTGGACTTCACCCAACCCGTTATAGTGACCTTCAATCAGGCAGCGGATGTGGCCGTTAGCGGTGTACATATCCTGTGTGGCCCCACACTGTCCTTTCAGGATTTGACGGAAGTTGCCGTCAGCCCGACCCTGCCGCAAAACGGCGTCAGCAGCATCACCTTTATACCAGACGACGGCACCCTGCCCCCCGGTGCCCGCTGCCGCATCTTGATCGACAAAAACCTGATTACCGCGTCTGACGACAACACCCTGCTGGATGATCAGGGCGGGGCCAACGACAACGGGGTCATTTTCATCAACATCGAAACCATCCCGGATGCTGTTGATGATACCTACCCCGAAACGCTGCTGGGCAACGTCAGCGTAGATTCGTCCGCTGTGGGCTTTCAGGTGTTCATCAACGAGGCTGAAAGCGTGCAAGAGGTCGAAATTGCGGCAGATAGCACCAGCGTTTGCGGGGGTGCGGTTACATTTGATACGGACATCGGCCAGTTCCTGTTTGACCCGCCCGTTGGCTATGAAGGTGAAGATTCATTCACCTACACCATTACGACGGCTGGCCCCAACAGCCGGGGCAGTTCGGCCACGGCAACTGTGGCCTTCACGATTAAGGACATGATCTGGTTTATTGACAACAACGACACGCTGGGCCTTAACCTGGGCACCCTTAGCAACCCCTACCAGGAAACACGCTTCTTCAACGAGCGCAACACCCTTGAGGGCCTGCAAGTGGCCGACGCCCCCGGCTGCCCCGGTGCCGGGACGGAGGTGATTACGCCGCAGGTGGACGACACGGTGTTTATCTATGGTAGCGAAACCGACTACGTGGGCTTCACAGAGGGTAACGACGGCCTGCTCGTCCGCAACCGCCAAACGATTATCGGCCAGGGCACCGACGACGGCACGCTGGCTGAACTGGCCAGGCGTGGCAAAGGCGTCACCATCCCGGCCAGCGGTGCCGATTTGCCAGAGACGGACGGCCTGACGCCGACCATCAGCGGTGAGGGTGAAATCATCACCATTGCAAAAGACAATCATCTGGTTGGCTTTGACCTGCGCCTGGACAACCTCGAAGACATCGGGCTGGGCGGCACAGACTTCCAAACGCTGTACGTGAGTGACCTGAACATCACCAACGACACGCTAGCAACCAGCCTGGGCCGCTTTTTGCAGTTGAAAAACGGCTCGTTTGTGGAGGGGTCGAATATTGGCACCCTGCAAAGCAGTTTGCACCCGGCTTCAGAGGCGACGGTTTTGTTTGAAGAAGTGGGCGGCGAGCTGACGGTGGCAACCACCACGATTGATATGGCGGTGGACTTTGCCATCGGCCTGCAAATTCAAGACAGCGTGGGCGGCACAGCCACCGTTTTCGACTTTGGCGAACTCAACATCCGGCAGGCGGCAACCGGCGGCCTGGGCATCCTGGCCTTTGGCAACGGCGACGCGACCCTCCGCAACACCAGCGTCGGCAACACGGCCATCACGACGACGGACGGTGCTGCGCTGCAAATCCTGGATACGGACATCATCCTGGAGTTTGACACCATCAACACAGAGGGCAGCGCGGCTGATGGCATCGGCATCTTCGACTCCGGTGGCAGCCTGACGGTGGGCACCACCACGATACGCAACCCTAATGAGGACGGCATTCAGGTTGTGAACAGTGACCCCAGCCCCGGCAACTGGGACTTTGGCGACGTGACGATTGAAACAGCCGCTGAGGGTGGCGCGGGCGTGCAGGTGGAAGACAACGACGACAAAATCGTGATTATCAATATGGGCAGCACTGTGAGCAGTGAGGGCGGCCCGGCGGTGGACATCATGAACACCACGGTGGACTTTGACTTTGCCTCGCTTTTCTCGCAGTTCAGCAACAACTCCGCCTTATTGATTAACCGCATGGGCGGCACCTTCAACGTCGTGGGCCAAACGCAGCTTTACAACGCAGCCACCAACGTCCTTAGCATCCAAAACATGTCGATAAGTGACGCAGTTGTTACCATCGGGGATGTTGACATCGACGCAGCCCAGGACGGCGACGGCATCAACATTAACGGCATCTTCGGGCCACAAGTCACCATCGGCAATGTGACGGTTGACGGCGTGCCCAACGACGGCGTTGAAGTCGTCGGCGTTTCATCGGGTAGTGTAACGTTTGGTGATACAGTCATCGGTGAGGTTGGCCAGAACTCCACCATTGGCGAGGATGGTGTGGAGATCAGCGGCATGGAAGGCGGTACGGTCACGTTTGCGTCGCTGGATGTGCGGACGATCAACGGGGACGCCTTCAAAGCCTTTGATAATCCGAACGGCAACCTGCGCGTGACAAACGGCACCGGGGCACTTGAAGCGACCAACGGTGCCTGTGTAGATATTAACAACCCCAACGGCGGCACGACAGACGTTAGTATGGTCTTCCGTCGCTGCGATACCACCAACGCCCCCAGGCACGGCCTGCGCCTTGCAGACACCACCGGCAGCCTGTTCCGCATTAACGCCATTACCAACATCGACATGGTTCCGGTTACCAGCCTTGAAGCCGTTATGGTGGATAATGTGGCAACGCAGCAGGTGGACATCAGCGCGGGCAGCGCCCTCACGGTGACGGACCGCGCCCGCACGGGCTTTTTGATCCGCAATTTTGGCGGCACCCAGGGCGTGTTCGGCAACTACACCGACGCCAACACGGCCAACCTCGGCGGCGGCTATGGCCTGCGGGTTGAGTCGTCCACCGCGCCCATCACGTTCGACGCGGTGAACATCAGCAACACCCAAACCCTGGAAGCAGAAGAGCGCAACGACGAATTCTCATACAGCTTCCCAATCACAGATGGCGACGGCGATGGCATCTTCATCACAGAAAACCTGAATACTGTGACGATCAACGGCGGCACCATTGACGATGTAGACGGCGAAGGTATTGACCATCGCAACAGTGCCGGGTTGATTTTGAACAACGTCACGGTGAGCAACACGAATGCTCATGCCATCCGCATGTACCGCCCGCTCACCAGCACGTCTAACTTTAACAATCTAACGATAAACATCGGCAATCAGTTCTTCAGCGGATTCCTGTTCCAGCAAAACACGGCAAGCAATGCCACCGTCAACATCGTAGACCCGCAGATTAGCAACACCGGCAGTGCGGACAGGGGCATTTGGGTACGCACATACGAGGCAGGCGGTACGTCAACCATTAACGTCAGTGGCAGCGGTGACCCGCGTCCCGGCTCTGGGAGTACAGCTTGCCGAATAGGCGGCTTTTTGTCCCACAGCATTACGCTGCAAGCTGGTGCAGACCCAACAAAAGACGATACCTCAAGTACGCTGCTCGGTTCCGTTAACCAGTGCCGCCTAAATGATCCGGTTGACCTGCTTGGCGGCGGCGGTACCAATAACACCCACACGCTGGATGTGGCGTTTGAGGATAACTTCTTGAGCGGCGGGCGGCTTACAGTTCAGGGGAGCGAGGGCCTGACGCTGGTCACGTCTGTGCAGGACAATGTGATTAACAATAACGCTACAAATGCCTCGGTGAACTTTATCGTGGGCGGTGGGTCAAACGCCGATGTCACGATCATCGGCAATCAGGTAAATGGGAGTGGGGCCAGTGGCTTCAATTTGGCAACGGGAAACAGCGCGACCCCCAGCTTTTGCCTTGATTTGCAATCCAACACCGCATCAACGGGGTCAGGTAACGACTTCCGGCTTGTAGAAAACAATGGTGACTTCCGGTTGGTTGGCCCCGGCACGGCAGTGGTGACGGCGGCGAACATCACCGGGACGCTGGGTAACACTGCCGCCGGGACGGGCAGCGTGACCATTATCGGCACGCCCCGGTTCAACGGCAACACCAACTGCACCCTGCCCACCCTCTCCCCCTGATGTAACCACTCAGTAGCGCA
>DAOTTY010000225.1:0-1662 GCA_034437575.1 Anaerolineae bacterium
AAGAACACCTCCGGGAACTCCAGTTCCCAGTGGAAGAAGCGTTTCTCCTCAGCGGCTTGCAGGGCGCGTTTCGCCACCAGCCCGGCCTGCATGTAATCGTCGGCGGGCAGGCGGTTCTCCGGCTGGCGCGGGTCTTCCAGCCATGCCTGGGTGTCGTCGCGGCGCAGAAATTCGATGGTGGGGTCGAAGGCGTCTTTTTTGCCCCGCTTTTTGCCCCTCACCGGCCCCCTCACCCCCGGCCCCTCTCCCACGCCGGGGAGAGGGGAGTTTTGCCCCTCCCCACGCGGCAGTAAGCCCTTCTCCCCTGGTGGGAGAAGGGTTTGGGATGAGGGGTCAGTCCCTCGCCCCTTGTGGGAGAGGGATTTAGGGTGAGGGGTCTGGAACCAGCGCGAGGTGTACACGTCCAGCACCCGCTTGTAGGGCGCGAGGTGGTCGCGGGCATCCCGATATGCCTGGGCGCTCTGGCGCGTCTGCTCGATGGTGTTGTCGCTGAGGTAGCTCACGTGGCGCATGAGGTCGGTTGCCAGCATCACCCCGGCGAATTTATTCTGGCTAAACAAGGTTTGCTGGCCTTCCAGCGCCGCCTGCACGTCCGCCACCCGCGCCCCGATCAGGCTGTTGCCGTGCTTCAGGTGATGGTCGAGGAAGCTCAGCGGTGCGCCCAGCGTGAAGGCATCCAGCCACAGGCTGACCTTCGCCAGTTCCACCGCCATCAGGTTCAGGTCCACGCCGTAGACGCAGCGTTTCAGTACCGCCCGCTTCAGCAGCGCCACGCGGGTCAGCCGGTCGGGGTCGATGCTCACGCCCTGGCGCTCCATGTCGTCGAGGATGTCCTGGCGCGTCTGGTCGATGAAGTGCCACACCGGGTTCTCGCTCCAGCCGTTGAGGAAATCAATGAGCCTGTTGCTCACGTAGTCCACCACTTCCACCAGAAAATGCCCGCTGCCCATCGCCGGGTCCAGCACGCGCACGTTGAGAATGTCGTCCACAAGCTGGCGCATGTCGGGGTTGTTCCAGTAGGTTTCGGGTGAGTCCTGCTGGCCCCTCACCCCTAAATCCCCTCTCCCACTGCTGCGCGGGGAGAGGGGACTTTCACCGCCGCGTGTCTGGCTCCCCTTCTCCCCACTGTGGGAGAAGGGACCGGGGGATGAGGGGTTATCACGGAGAAAAGCAGCGCGAATGGCGGCGAGTGCGCCCGGTAAATCGTTCTCGACCTGTTCAGCGGTAATACGCACAAAGCGGATGCCTAATTCCTCAAGGATTTCCTGCCGTTGGCGGTCGGCTTCTTGCTGTGACTCGTGTATTTTGCCATCGACTTCGACCGCAAGACGCTCATCCGCGCAGTAGAAATCCAACACAAAGGCTCCGACTGGTTGCTGGCGGCGGAACTTGCGCCCGTCTAATTTCCTGCCACGTATCGCCTGCCAGAGTATGTCCTCGCTGCGTGTCGGTTCCTTGCGGAAAGTACGTGCAATTTCCGTCATACGCTTCTTGAGTCCAGGTGGTACGTTCAGGCGGTCGAAATCTCCCCTCACCCCTGAATCCCCTCTCCCACTGCTGCGCGGGGAGAGGGGACTTTCACCGCCGCGTGTCTGGCTCCCCTTCTCCCCTTGTGGGAGAAGGGTTTGGGATGAGGGGTCAGTCCCTCGCCCCTTGTGGGAG
>DAOTTY010000226.1:0-14064 GCA_034437575.1 Anaerolineae bacterium
CCAGGATGGGGCTTTGCGGGTGCATGTTGTGGACCTAAAGAGACTCGAACTCTTGACCTCTTCAATGCCATTGAAGCGCTCTCCCAACTGAGCTATAGGCCCTTGCATTACCTAGAATTGTATCGTTTGGCCGTCTGTGATGTCAAGGTTAAGGCAGTGTCAAAATCGAGGTGCAAACTAAACAATCACACCCTGTTCACAATACACTTAACCGCTGCGACAACTGTGCCTATTTACCCCCCAGCGTGTAGCCGATTTCGGCAAACGCTTCTTGAAGTGCTTCAGTTGGCAGGCCCACAACGTTGTTGTAGCTGCCCGTGACGCGCTCCACGGGTTGGAAGACGGCACTCTGGATGGCGTAGCCCCCCGCTTTGTCAAAAGCATGACCGGACTTAACCCATCGCTCCATTTCGGATGCCGGATACTCACGCATCAACACATCAGAACACACCACACGAGTCAGCTTTTTCACTGCGCTGCCGCCTTTTACCAGCAGCAGCGTAAAGCCCGTACACACGCGATGCTCCCGACCACGCAGGCGCAGCAGCATCCGGCGGGCTTCGTCTTCGTCGGCAGGCTTGCCCAAAATGTCATCACCATCAATCACGGTTGTGTCAGCCGCCAGCACATAAGCATCTATTTGAAGCTGTGCCGCGACAGCTTCAGCTTTGTCCACACTTAACCGCTTCACGTAGTCCTCCGGCAGTTCGTTCATTACCACAGCCTCATCAACATCCGGCTTGATAACAATGAAGTCCACGCCCAGGCCCTCTAGCAGCAGGCTGCGGCGTGGCGACCCGGAGGCTAATACAAACTCTGTCATCGCAACACCTCGTCGTCAGCATGAAGCGGCGCGCACCGCTCCCCGCCTGTTAGTGATCGTGTTCGTCCAGTTCGTCTGGCTCACCAAAGTCCAGTTCGTCTTCAGTTGCCGCACGCAGGCCCAGCACCTCAACCTCAAACGTGATGGTCTTGCCTGCCATCGGGCTGTTGAAGTCCAGCACCAGCGTTTCATCGTTTATCTCAGTCACCGTTGCGGTGAAAACGTCACCTTCGGCGTCTTCTACTTCCACTTCATCACCAACTTCAACGCTTTCTGGCAGGTCGAAGTCGGCCAGGTCAGCCTCCTGTACGGCGTCGTCTTCGCGCTCGCCGTAAGCGTCGCTCGGTTCTAGCGTGACGGTCAGCTTGTCGCCAACGGTCTTCCCTTCTAATGCAGATTCCAGGCCGGGCACAATGTTCTCGCTGCCATGCAGGTAATAGAGCGGGTCGGCTGCCGGGGCCGATTCAATTTCCAGGCCATCGGCTATCATCCGGTAGGCCATTTTGACCACAACGCCGTCTGCAATTTTGTCTACCATAGTGGGGGAGTGTTTCCTTTCGCACAAATTGAAACCGCCGCTTGACGAGGACCTTCGGTGCGGCGGGTGGGCTATATTTTAGCCAATTGCGCTGGCAAATAACATTGCCAGTTCACCAGGGCTAATCGTCCAGCTTTTGCAGGTTAGCGAAGCTGGCCACAAGCTGCTTGGTGCCGACTTCCTTGAAATCGACCATAACCTCTTCGTCTTTGTCTTTGATGCGGCTCCCCAGCACGGTACCCTCGCCAAACTTGGCATGATAGACGCGCATCCCCGCTTTGAACTGATTCACATTGGCCCCAGGGAACGGGATGATTTTGCCGTCGGACTGGCTGTTAGCAGTTCGGGTGGTTTGCGCCTGTGCTTTCGGGGATACATCGTCCCAGGACGTAGAGCGGTAGTAGCTGGCAAATGTGCGCTCGGCGGTTGTGCCGGGGCTGCCCCCATTGATGAGTTCCTGTGGCAGATCAAGCAGGAAGCGTGACGGTTCGCTGGGTTCGGCATACTGGCCCATACGCCGCCGAAACGCTCGCGTCAGGTAAAGTTGGTCGCGGGCACGGGTGATGCCCACATACAGCAGCCGCCGCTCTTCCGCCATGCCGTCGGGCGTGTCGAACGAGCGCGAATGGGGCAGCAAACCATCTTCCAGGCCCGCCAAAAACACCACGTTGTATTCCAGGCCCTTGCTGGCGTGCAGCGTCAACAGCGTGACGCGCTCGGCATCGTCTTTACTGCGGTCAAGGTCGGTGGTCAGCGTGCTGTCTGTCAGGAACTCACTGAGCGAGTCGAACTCAGCGGCGGCCAGCAGGCCCTTCAGTTCGTTGATGTTGTCTTGGCGTTCGTACAGTTCGTCGTCGCTTTTACTGATGCTTGCCAGGTGCGCCAGGTACGCCGTTTGCTGGATGATGTCGTCCAGCAGGTCAGCATACTGTTCGTCTTCGGCCATGCGCCGCCACCCGATGAGCATTTCGCCAAACTGGGCCAGCTTTTTGTTCGCTGCGGCGCTCAGGTCGGGCACATCGGCCTTGCCAACGAGGCGCAGCAGCGCGTCCCCGTAGCTTATGCCCTGTGAGCCGGCCCAGGCCTGGAAGTTGCCCAGCGTTTTCGCGCCAATACCACGCTTGGGCGTGTTAATCACCCGGTCAAAGCTAACGGCATCCGCACCAGAGTCAATCAGGCGCAGGTAGCCCAGCAGGTCTTTGATTTCACGCCGCTGGTAGAAAGCGACACCGCCGATCAACTGGTAAGGCACGCGATTGTCCACGAAAGCCTGTTCCAGCGCCCGCGACTGCACGTTCGTCCTGTACATCACGGCAATGTCGCGCAGGGCCGTCCCCGCCGCTCTAAGCCGCTCCACCTCTTTGACGATAAAATCGGCCTCTTCGCGCTCGTCAAAGGCTTCATAGGCGTAGATTTTGGTGCCGTCAGTGCGATCTGTGAACAACGACTTGGGCGTGCGGTCCGGGTTACGGTCGATCACCGCACGGGCGGCGTCCAGCACAATCTGCGTGGAGCGGTAGTTCTGTTCCAGCAGCACGGTGCGGGCGGTGCGGTAATCTTCCCGAAAGCGGGCTACATTGCGGTAGTCTGCACCCCGGAAGCCGTAAATGGCCTGATCTTCGTCGCCCACTACAAACACGTTGTTCTGCGGCGCGGCCCACAGGCGCACCAGTTCGTACTGCGCCATGTTCGTGTCCTGGAACTCGTCTACGAGGACGTACTGGTAATAGCGCTGGTAGCGGTTGCGAACGTCGATGTTGTCGCGCATTAGCAGCACGGTTTGCATAATCAGGTCATCGAAGTCCATGGCGTTGCTCTCGCGCAAAATTTGCTGGTAGCGCTCGTAGATGCGGGCAATCACTTCGTCCTGATATTCAGTACGGGGGTAGTCTTTTGGTGTGACGAGTTCGTTTTTCGCGTCGGAAATCTGATTGAGGGCACGGTAAGGCGTCAGGCGCAACCGCTTGAGGTCAACGCCCAGTTCTTCCACCACCCGCTTGACCACGCGCACCTGGTCGTCTGTGTCGTAAATCTGGTAGTTGCCATCATAGCCATACACGTTGCCGTCTTTGGCTTCCACACGGAGCATTCGCGCACACAGCGCATGAAAGGTACCAATTCGCAGGCCACGCGCTTTATCACTGCCAATGATGCCCTTCACCCGCGCTTTCATCTCCCCCGCTGCCTTGTTGGTGAACGTCACCGCAACGATGCTGTAGGGGGCAATCTGGCGCTCGTTGATGAGGTAGGCAATGCGGTGCGTTAGCACACGGGTTTTACCACTGCCCGGCCCGGCCAGCACCAGCACAGGGCCGTCGTCAGCCATGACAGCGGCACGCTGTTGGTCGTTTAATCCGCTGTATAAATCCACAGGCGGTTACTCCGCAAACGGTTGTCGAACACTGATCCCAAGTTTACCAGATTATGCAGTGATTATCGCGTCAGCTTCCATTTCGACCAGCATCACCGGGTCAATCAGGCGGGCAACCTGCACCATCGTTGTAACCGGGCGCACCTCACCAAAGAACGCACCATGAGCACGGCCAATATCTTCCCAGTGGGCGTCAATATCCGTGACGAACATGCGCGTGCGCACCACATCGTTCAGAGATGCCCCCGCCCGCACCAGCGCTTGCTCAATGTTGCGCAGTGTTTGTACAGCTTGCGCGTATGCATCCCCTACGCCCACAAGCTGACCGTCTGGCCCGGTTGCCGTCGTCCCGGCGATGAAAACCATGTTGCCCACCTTCACCGTCCGCGAATAGCCAACCACACCTTCCCACTTGGCCCCGCTGCTGAACGTTTCGCGTGTCATAGCGGCCTAATCATCCCTGTGCGTGTTGAAAAACAGCGCTTTTTTGAGGTTGGGCAGGGTATAGTCGAACCCGCACGATATGAAAAAGTCCTCGGAGCGGGTAATCACCATGACTTCCAGGATATTGCGCTCATGGGCCACATCAAGGCACGTCCGCACCAGCCGTTTGCCGATGCCCTGGCCGCGAACAGATGCCGCCACGCACAAACTACGAATTTCGGCCAGCTTGCGACTGTAAATTTCCAGCGTCACACAGCCGACCAGTTCCGCGTTTTGCTCCGCAACGAAAAACAGCGGCAGCAGGTCTTCGATTTCTTCCAGGGTGCGCGGCAGCACATCGCCGCCCTCAATAAAGGTTTCGATAAAAACCTTGATGCGCGGAATATCTGTGGGGGTTGCCCGGCGGATTACGGTGTCGTTTGCGGCTTGCGTCGCCATACCAGGAAGTTTCCGATCTGTGTATCGGGTTCGTAGTTGTAGATGAGCCAGTTGTTTAGCTCGGTATAGTCTTGCAGCATCATGTTGGAGTCTGCATCGCGGCCTGTGACCCAGGGCATAAAGTCCCCGCGCAACACCAGCACGTAGGGCGGCAGGCTGGCCCACAGGGTATCTACATTTTGCTGCTGCCAATCTGCCGGGTACCAGTCCGCCACCAGCGGGAACTGAAAAATAAACCGTGAAGCAGGCCGCATATTGCTCAGGTAGTACACCTCCGGGCGAAAGCCCCAAATAAACAGCGTATCGCCGGGGGCCGTGTTGGCCTGTAGGTAGCTGGCCACATCATACGATTCGTCTGCCGTGAAGTCGCTGCCACCCATGAAGCGGGTGTAGTATTCCAGTCGTGTCTCTTGTCCCGTCAGGTAATGCCAGGCTGTTCCCCACGTTTGCCACGCAAGCAGCGTTAACAGCGCAATGGCTGTTAAACCCATCAGCGGGGCGCTAAACTGCCTTATCCATGTGGAAAAAATGAGGGTAAACCGCTGCATCGCCAGGGCACCAATAAGTGTTAATGGGGGTAACATTGGTAGCCAGTGGTAATCATACCCTTTGGCCTGGGCCAGCATCGCAGCGGTTGTCCCTACTAGCCATGCGCCAATGATACGCCATCTGCGCGAATCTGTCACGAGATGATTATACAAATCATTGGCGAATCTGGCGGTTTTGGTATACTCTATCGTAATACTTGTTGCGATTTGCCCACCTACCAGCACCCACAATAGGTGCCACTGCTGCCACCTGTAGCCGATGTAGCTCCCCATAGATGCGGCAAATTCACCCCAATCGTAGCCCTGTGCGGTGTAGCCTGCCGTGACCTGTGCGCTGTGCAACCACGCCCCCAAAGCCCCCAACTGCCACAGGCACGCCAACCCACCCAGGCCAACCCCCAGCCCACCGACAGAAAACGCGGCGGCTTCTGGCCATACCCAGGCGCGGGCCACACTCACATAGCCGATGACCAGCGCCGCAACAAACAACGCATAGGGATACTTAAACCACAGCGCCAGCGCACACAGCGCCCCACACACAGCCGCCCATACCAACCGCTGCGTAAGGTGGTTACTGTTTAGCACTGCATAAACGCACCACACCGCCAGCGCCATTGGCACCGCCGCGATGCCGTCATTCTGTGTCAGCGTCCAGAAGGTTTCTGTGAAGTAAAACACCCCATACAGCAGCACTGCCCACAACCCGACTGCCGCGCCCGCCGTCTTTTTGCCGATGGCGTACAGCGCCGCCGCCATCACCGGGAATAACAGCAAATCCAGGGCACGCAGGCCCATCACGTTATGCCCAAACACGCTGATGGCCCCGGCATAGATGTAAAACACAGCAGGCGGCTTGGGGTTCCACAGGTCAACGTAGGGGACTGCCCCTTGCAGGATGCCGCTGCCAATCACTGCGAACTCGCCCTGATCGCGGCCCAGCGGGTACGTCAGCATTGGGGCGGCCAGCAGCAAAATCACCGCCACCAACAGCAGCCACGTCCCCCAGCCGCCTTTTGTCAGCCAGCGCACCATCAGATGTACCCCAGCCCGCGTGCCAACACGACGGCAATCACGGCAATTAAGCCCAGCATCATCCACGCGAATATTTGGCCGGTCTCGCGGCCTGCATCACTGGCCCGCTGCATCGTGACCTCGCCTGTGAAGTAATCCACGTAAAAATCCACTGTGAGTTTGCCTTTACTCAGGCGGGCCATATAGTCTGTGTTGGTGACAACCACCCACCGGCTGTCAGGGTCGGTCCAGCCATCGCCCAGTTCGCGGGCAATCGCCTCACGGAGCAGCGTCTTCGCTTTGTCCGGCGGGATAATCTGAGGTTCGGGTGCGTCAGTCATGGCCACAGCTTGGGTTAAAGTCCGTCACGGGCGCATTGTACCAACATCACAGCGCAGCGCGAGGCGCTAGTTTTAACGCGCAGCGGCCCACGTCAGATTCACCCCACCATGACCTTTTGTGCCTTTGTGTAGGTTGTGCAATGCATTAGATTCTACACAACCTGATCTGATAGATGCCATTCATCATGAAACCCATTTCTATTTTCATCACCGTGATTATCCTGCTGGCCGCTTCAGCGGCTCGCACCCTTAACCTGGACGCGCAATCGCTGTGGAACGACGAGGGCAGCAGCTATGTGCAAGCCACCCGCGCATTCAGTGACATCGCCGTTAACGCTGCCGCCGATATTCACCCGCCGGGGTACTACTGGGCGCTCAAGGTGTGGTACACCCTGGCTGGCTCCAGTGAGTTCGCGCTGCGGTATCTATCCGTACTGGCGGGTGTTTTGGCCGTCGCCCTGACCTACGGCATCGCGGTGCGGCTGTACGCCCACGATAGGCGCTACGGCGTATATGCCGGGTGGGTCGCCGCCGCGCTCGTCGCGCTCAACACCTTCCAGATATTCTACAGCCAGGAAGCCCGCATGTACGCAGCCCTGGCCCTATGGGGCGCGGCGAGCATCTGGGCGCTGATTGGCTTTTTCTACCGGCCCACTGTGCAAAATGGCGTTGTGTTGGGCGTGGTCAACGCGCTCGGCCTGTGGACGCAGTACGCCTTTCCGCTGGTGATGCTGGCGCAGGGCGCGGCGGCCCTGCTGTGGCTGCGGAGCATGGGCAGCGTGGGGCGCTTCTGGCGCTCACTGCGGGCGTATGTGCTGGCGAACGTGCTGGCGCTGGCATTATTCGCGCCGCTGCTGCCAACCGCGCTCCGGCAGGTGACCACATGGCCCAACACGGGCGTTGATGCGCCCCTGCCGAACGCGCTGCAAACCGTGATCGGTTGGCTGGCATTTGGCATCACCTACCCCGCAGCAAACACAAGCTGGTTCGCCGTCATGCTGATACTCGCGCTGTTCGGCATCCGGCAGGTGGCGGCAGCAGCTTACATTCACAACCGCTGGCGGGTATTCTTACCCGTCCTGCTGGCCGTGATTCCTGTGAGCATTTTCATCGGGGCCGGGCTGTTCCGTGAGGGAAATATCAAGTTCCTGCTGCCATCGCAGATCGGGTTTGCGTTGGCTGTCGCGCAGGGCATCCCCGCGTTAAGCCGCCTGTTCGACCCGCCGCCCATCCGCCACGACGCCACCACCCTTGTGACCGATGAAGTCCCCCGGACGCGCTCCCGGCTGATGCTGAACCTGCGCCTGCTGCCCCGCCTGATTGTGGTGCTGGTGATCGTGGGCCTCACATGGCAGATGGCCCGCGCCCTGCCGCCACTCTACATCGACCCGGCCTACCAGCGCGACGACTACCGCGCCCTGGTGAACATAATCGAAACCACCCTCGACCCATCCGACGCGATTATCCTCAACGCACCCGGTCAAGCGGAGGTCTTCAGTTATTACTACGACGGCGACGTGGTGCCACAGCCCATCCCACTGCGCCTGAACGACAACGACGCGCAAATCCAATCCGCCACCCGCACCGCCATTGATGGCGCTGAGGATGTCTTTCTCGTGCTGTGGGGCGATCAGGAGCGCGACCCAAACGGCGTTGTGCAAAGCACCCTCAGTGAGCGGCTGTTCAGCCTGGGCGGCGATTGGTACGGGGACGTGCGCCTGGAGCGCTACACCGCGCAGGCCATGAGCTTTGCCTTCGTCAACGATATTCAGGCGCGGTTTGGCACGGACGGCGAGCGCATTGTGCTGGATCGCTTCGCCGTCAATGAACGCAACATTGGCGCGGGGGAGGTGTTGCAGGTACGGTTATTTTGGCTGGCAGCAGACCCGATTGCCGAGCGTTATAAAATCACGCTGCAACTGCTGGACGCAGACGGCCAGTTGGTGGTGCAGCGCGATAGCGAACCCCAGGGCGGCACCGCGCCCACCTCGGAATGGATTGCCGGGACGCGCACCACAGACAACCACGCATTACCCATTCCACCAGATGCGCCAACAGCTCATTACACGCTCATTATAGCGCTCTATAATGCAGCCAATCCTGCGATGCGCCTGCCCATTGGGCCATCGGGAGACGACTTCTTGACGCTTACGACCATTACCATCACTCAACCGGAGGCAGACTAAGACGATGACCACCGTTCTTGTGACCGGGGCAAACGGTTATGTGGGCAACAACATTGTGCCCAAATTGCTAGACAAAGGCTACAACGTTCGCGCCCAGGTGCGCGACATTGAAAAGGCGGAGATGCGCCTGGGCGACTATAAAGACAAGATCGAGTTCGTCACAGGGGATGTGCGTGACCGCCAGCAGATGGAAGCCATCATGGATGAGGTGGACGTGGTCATTCATCTGGTGGCCATTGCCATTGAAAAAGGCAGCGCCACTTACGAAGAGGTCAATTACCAGGGTACTATTCACGTCGTAGACGCCGCCGAAAAAGCCGGGGTGCGCCGCTTTATCAACATGAGCCAGAACGGGGCGGATAGTTCCCTGCCCTACCGCTTCCTCAAGAGCAAAGGCAAAGCCCAGGAATACGTGGCCTCCTCCAAACTGGACTGGACGGCCATGCGCCCGTCCGCCATTTTCGGCCCACAAGACGAGTTCTTTAACTCCATAGCGCGGCTGGTACAGCTTACACCGGGCCTGTTCCCGTTGATTGGCGGTGGCACGGCAGAGTTCCAGCCTGTGTCTGTATATGATGTGGCTGAGGCGACCGTCCGCGCTGTGGAGGACGAGAACACCATCGGGATGGAACTGGGCCTGGGCGGCCCGGAAGTGCTAACGCTGGGCGAAATCGAAAGCCGCATCATGGAAGCGCTGAACACCAAGCGGGTTATGGTGCCCGCACCCGTTGGCCTGCTGCGCCCCGCCGTTGTTGTGATGCAGTCCGTGCTGCCCGGCTCCCCGGTGACCACGTCCCTGCTCGACCTGCTGGCGGTGCCCAACACCGTCCCGGATAACGCCCTGGTCAATCAGTTCGGCATGGACCCCATTCCGTTCAAGGGTGAACACACCCACTACCTGCGCGACAACGAAATCGGGGCCACGCTCAATCAGTTCTTCACGGGCAAGCCCCCGCGCTAGCCCACGACCCTGGCGTGACACACACACAACGGCCCGATAAATGGGCTGCAATCGGTAGGGGCGAGGCGTGCCTCGCCCTGATCGGTTAGCGGGACAAACGCTCACCCGATGCCGCCAGCCGGTCAATCGTCTCGCGGATGTCGTCGGTGGTGGTACGCGGATTAATCAACACCAGCCGAATAACCTTCTTCCCCTTCAGGATCGTGGTGGCAATCATCGCCCACCCGCTCGCCACAATCTCATTGACAATGGCCTGTTGCAGCGCGTCAACCGCTTCCGGTGACATCTCGCGCTCTGGCACATACCTGAAGTTAATAACACCCATCTGCGGGCCAGCCACAACCTGCCAGCGTGGGTTCTGCGCTAAGAACTGGGCTGCGATTTCCGCCTGCTCAAAGCCCCAATCCACCGCCTGCCGAAAGGCATCTAGCCCGAACACCTTGAGCGACATCCACAGCTTGAGCGCCCGAAAGCCGCGTGTGAGTTGCACGCCGTAATCGTAGAAATTGACGTTTTCCTCGCCCTTGTCGGTGTCCTTCAGGTATTCTGGCACCAGTAAAAACGCCTGCCGCAGTTTGCGCCGGTCGCGGACGAGCAAGCAGCCCAGTTCATACGGTTGGAACAGCCACTTGTGCGGGTCAACCGTGACGCTGTCTGCCCGTTCGATGCCCGCCAGCAGCGACTTATGCTGTTCACTGAGGACTGAGGCACCGCCATAGGCCGCGTCTACGTGCAGCCAGATGGTTTCTTCAGCGCACAGGTCGGCCAGTTCGATCAGCGGGTCAACCGTGCCGGTGTTGGTGGTGCCCGCGTTGGCGACCACACAGAACGGCGTCAGGCCGTTGGCGCGGTCTGCGGCAATAGCCCGGCGCAGGTCATCCACTCGCAAGCGGAAGTCACCATCGCTGGGCAAGCGCCGCACCTGCCCCGGACGCAGCCCCATAATCCGGGTCGCCCGGTCTACCGAACTGTGCGTCTGGTCGCTGTAGTAGATCACGCCGCGTGTATCATCATCGGCGCAGTGCGCGTGTCGCGCCGCATGGAGCGCGGTCAGGTTGGCCAGGCTGCCGCCACTGGTGAAGATGCCGCCGCCCGTATCCGTCGGCAGGCCCACCAGTTCCAGCAGCCATTCCAGGGTTTGAACTTCCACCATCGCCGCCCCAGACGCCTCCAGCCACGTCCCCGCGAAGGCATTGTAGCCCGCCGCCAGCATATCTGCGATGGCACTCACTGCATTGGACGGGCTGGGCACAAATGCGAAAAAGCGCGGGTGTTCGGTGTACATCACATGGCCAAACACATCGTTGATGGCCTGCTCAAGCACCTGCTCTGGTGGGGTGGGCCGCTGCGGGATGGGTTCGCGCAGCAGGCTTTCCAGTGTGGCCCGATCAGCAGTGTGGGTGACGGCTTCATCCATCATGCCATAGTAGTGATTAACCATTTCATCAATCACGGCGTAACCGAGTTTCCGCAGTTCGTCGGGCGTCAGTTCCAGGGTGGCGTGTGGCTTGCGTAAATGTGTCATAGGTATAAGGCTCCCTTGCCAGGTAAAGTCGGTCATTGGCTCGTCGTGAGGGGAGCGAGCAACCCGGCGCGTCGTGAGGGGATCACGCAACCCATGCAAGGTGTGGTGTGTTTGTCATTATACGGCAAGTTCGCAAACCAGAACGGTACTGCTGCACAAGCATTTATCTGCGCCCTAAGTGAGCCAGTTGCAGGGCTGGTCATTGGGCGCTGCCCAAACCCGTCACTTTTTGAAAAAAGTGAACAAAAACTTGCCTTTTCGGACGCAAAGCGTCCCCGCAATGTGAAACCTTGACTTTGCAATCGCCCTGGAGCCAGTTGCTTGTAGCAAGCGCAAGCATTTCGATATACTACAAGCACTGCAAAACCCCCTGCGAGCGAGGAAACGACGGTGATCGAAACCCAGCCCCCCGAAATCATTACAGCCAGTTCCATAGACCGCATCTCCCCAACGCGGCTGTTTGGCCCACATGATACCTTCCTGACCGTTGCCACCTTCAGCCAGGATGGCAAACGCCTGCTGACCGGGGACATTGAGGGCTACATTCGCCTTTGGGATACGGAAACCGGCGGGCTGCTTTTACTAGAGCGGGTCTTTAACAACGCGGTCATCGGCGCGGCCTTCGGTGGGGGGCCGCGCCAGCCCAACACCTACCCCTTTGCCATTGCAGAGCGGGAAGGCAGCATTCACCTGATGAGCCTGCACCCCACCCAACAACTCAGCCGCCAGGCAGACGTTACACTCAAAGACTTTACGCTGCTCACCCTCGGCTACAACACACACCAGCGCCCGGTGATTGCCTGCACCTCCAAAAGCCAGATGGACAAGCGCATCTACCTGATGTATGCCGACAACGAGGAATTCATTCATGCCTTCAGTGTGGGCAACGAAGAAAACCCGAATGTCACCCTCAGCCAGGATGGCAAGATGATTGCCGTTGGTGCCACCGACGGCACCGTCTCGCTGCGCTCAACCGCCAAAGGTGGAGCCACGCTGCACAAATTACAAACCGACCTGGACGGCGTAAAGCAAACCGCTCTCTCGGCAGATGGCAGCCGCATCGCCGCCCGCGAAGACCGGGGCGACCGGGTGCGCGTTTATCACGTTGCAACAGCGACCGGCATCGGTGTGCCAATTGAAGCGCCCTTTCAGAACCAGTTCGCCTTTAGCCAGGATGGGTCACTGCTGGCGATAACCAGCCTGCAAAAAGGCGGCTCGCTGCACATCTACAACGTGGTGACCGGCGAGCGTGTGCGGCGCATCAAGGGCAGCAGCCCGCTGGCATTCAACGCGCAGGGGCACGGTATGGCCGCCGGTAACAACTATGCCGAGTACAGCAAATCCATTACGCTGTGGGATTCGCGCCAGTCTGAAAACGGCGTGCTGGCCAAAATCGGTGCCCCGCTAGATACCCTCGCTGCGGATGCCTCTAACGTGCAGCAGTTTACCGTCTTTCACGGTGCCCACGACGCCACCGTGACCGCCCTGGCCTTCAGCCCAGATGGCATGACACTCGCCAGCGGCGGCACCGACGACGACATTCACCTGTGGAACATGGAAACGGGTGGGCAAAGCGCCGCGATGCTGGACCACAAGGCCGACATCACCAGCCTTATCTACAGTCCAGACGGCAAAACGCTGGCATCCAGCAGCGGCTACTTCAACAATACCGACGACAACACCGTCCGCCTGTGGGATACCGACGAAACCACCCAGCGGCTTGTATTCGGCAAGCACGCGGATAAGGTTGTGGGTGTGGTTTACGACCCACGCGGCGACCGGGCTATCAGTGCTGACGCCAGGGGCAAAGTGCTTGTGTGGCGAACGCTTAACGGGGAAGTAGAACGCGCCATTGATACCCCCTCGGCAATCAACGCCATCGCTATTAGCCCGGATGGCGCACTGATAGCCACCGCCCACGGCAGCGAACTCGCCATCAAAGACAAAGCGCTGCGCCTGTGGAACATCCAGACGGGCGAACGCATCCGCGAGTACACCAACGTAGAAGACTGGCTGACATCGGTCACCTTTAGCCCGGATGGTAACATCGTGCTGGCCACAGACTACTCCCGGCGGGTTTGCGGCTGGGACATTAACAGTAACCAGCGCGTGTTAGACCTCACACAAGGCAGTTTGACCCAATACAACCCGCAAAACAGCCTTATCGCCATCAGTGAGGACAAGATCATCAAGCTGGTTTCGGTGCGCGGCAGCAGCCCCAAGATGACACTGCGGCACGGTGAAAACGTGACCAGCATGGCCTTCAATGCGGAGGGTGAACTGCTGGCAGTGGGCCTGCAAAACGGTGACATCGTGATTTGGGGGGTGCCGGAAGGGGCGGGCCAAATGGCCGATACGGGCCAAATGGAACGGCGGCGCGTGATGGACAGTGCCCGCAGTGGCCGCTATGTGCTGCAACTCATCAGCCTGTCGTGCATCGCAGCGCAAGAGCGCGACGGTGATGAGATTTTCATCCGCGTTGACGGGCAAACCATATGGGCCGTCAAAAACGTGGGCCGCCGGATGCGCCCCAACCCCAGCCGCTTCAACGAAATCGACACATTCGATTTTAGTTCGTGCCGGATGCACGGCGTCAATGGTTGGACGCAAGCCGACGGCTACGACCGTTCGGAGTTCCGGTTTGGCGGGCTAACCGGGCCAATCGAACTGGAAATTTGGGAAGAAGACCAGTTCTTTAGGGGGGGCAACGACTATGTGGGGCAGGTGGTGATTACCCCCGCGCAGGCCGGGCAGAATATGATCCGGGCCGTGGTGACTCGTGACAGGTTTAGCTACACGCTCACTTACGGCGTTTTGTTCGAGTAGCCGTAACTACTCAGGCACTCGGCTGAATTCCCCCATCCCCTAGCCCCTTACC
>DAOTTY010000227.1:0-26440 GCA_034437575.1 Anaerolineae bacterium
CGCGCTGCTCAAAAAGTATGCAAACCGGGGCCTGATCGTGCAGCTTGGCTTTGGCATGACCGAAACCAGCCCGACGGTGTTTCTGATTGCAAAGCGCCGTGCCACCGTCAAGCCGACGAGCGTGGGCAAACCCCTGATGCACACCCGCGTGCGGGTGGTAGACGAAAACATGCAAGACGTGCCATTGGGCGACATCGGTGAGGTGATTATCAGCGGGCCGAACGTCACGCCGGGGTATCACAATCGGCCAGATGCCAACGACAGCAACTTCACCACCGATGAACACGGCACCCGCTGGTTGCACTCCGGGGATGCGGGCATGATGGACGATGAGGGCTGCATCTACATTGTGGATCGCTACAAAGACATGTACATCAGCGGTGGCGAGAACGTCTACCCGGCAGAGGTGGAGCAGGTGATTTTCCAGCTAGACGGCATCAAAGACGTGGCGGTCATTGGCGTGCCAGATGAGCAGTGGGGCGAGAGCGGGATGGCGATTGTCGTGCGGGGTGACAACGCCCTCCAGGACGCGCAAATTATCGACCACTGCCGCCGCAACCTTGCCAAGTTCAAGGTGCCCAAATCCGTCGCATATGTGGATGAACTCCCGCGCAATGCTGCTGGAAAGGTACTTAAGCGCGAGTTACGCAAACAGTTCGTGCCAGAATCGGGAAAATAGTTACAGGAACAGATATTCATTCATGAGCATTCCAACCCTGGACGGCATCACCGCGACAACCATCACCACCGCCCGCCTGACCACGCGCCTGCTTTCCGCTGGGTCGGGGGGGGGCGTGCCTGTCGTATTTGTGCATGGCAACGTGTCCAATGCGACGTTCTGGGAAGAGACCATGCTCGCCCTGCCCGATGGCTATCGCGCTTACGCTGCGGATAACCGGGGCTATGGCGGCGCTGACCCGGCAAAGGTCATTGATGCGACACGCGGCCTGGGGGACCTGTCTGACGATTTAGCCGCGCTGCTAGACACGCTGAACATTGAGCAGGCGCACATCGTTGGGCATTCGCTGGGGGGCAGCGTGCTGTGGCGCTTCATGACTGACTACCCGCAGCGCATCAGCACGGTGACGCTGGTTGCACCGGGGTCGCCGTATGGGTTTCGTGGCAGCAAGGGATTAAACGGCGAGCTTGTCTATTCCGATGGGGCGGGGGCGGGGGGCGGTACTGCCAACCCGGACTTTGCCCGTCGCCTGAGCGAGAACGACACGAGCGACGAACAGGGGTCCCCCCGTTTCGTGATGAATACGTTTTACTTCAAGCCGCCGTTCCGGGCCAGGCGAGAAGACGCGCTGCTGCAAGCCATGCACAGCATCCACACGCACGAGAAGGGCTACCCCGGCGACTTTGTGGAATCCGAGAATTGGCCGGGCAGCGCACCGGGCAAGTTCGGCCCGAACAACGCGCTAGCCGCGATTTACACCCATGATGTAGGCAAGCTGTACACCATTAGCCCCAAGCCGCCTGTGCTGTGGCTTCGCGGTGCAGACGATCAGATTGTGGCAAACGAGTCTAGGGTTGATGTGGCGACGTTGGGCAAGTTGGGCGCTATACCAGGGTATCCAGGTGAGGATGTGTTCCCACCGCAGCCAATGATTGACCAGACCCGCGCCGTGCTGGAACAGTACGCAGCAGCAGGTGGAGTGTTTGAAGAGGTTGCACTGGCAGACTGCGGCCATACGCCTTACATTGAAAAGCCGCACGAATTCAACGCGGCCTTTCATAAGCACATCGGGGCGCGTTGATGTACATTGGGGACCACCTGGGACGGTGGGCACTGTACACCCCCGATAACCTGAAAAGCCACTTGCAGCACTACCTGGCAGGCTTTAAGGTGACCAAAGCGGTTGAAATTGTGGACGGCCTGTTTCCAGCGCGGGTAAAATCTGCAAGCGCGACCTGGCAGCCCGTCAAGCCGAACGCCATTAAATCGTGTATAAAGTGGGGGGCGTGCGCCGTAGCTACCCAGCGCGGCGGACGGAAACCCCATTGTTCTTACTCAAATTTCACTTAGGAGCAAGTCATGAAGAAATTGTTGTTGATCTTAATGTCTGTGCTGGTGCTGAGCGTTGGCGTTGCGTTTGCCCAGGAGGGTGAACCGCTGCGGATCGGCCTGCTGACGGACACATCCGGCCCGCTGACTATCTACGGCGTGGAGTTGCAGAACGGCTTTGAGCTTGGGATTGATTACGCCACCGATGGCACAATGGAAGTCGCGGGCCGCCCCATTGAAATCCTGGTGCGCGACAACGCCTCTGACCCGGACGTTGCCGCCAGCCAGGCGCGTGAGTTGATCGAGCGCGAAGGGGTTGAAATTCTGGTGGGCACGGTCAGCAGTGGTGTAACCGTGCAGCTTCAAAGCATCGCCGCCGACTTCGACGTGATTCTGCTGGCTGGCCCGGCAGCATCCCCGGCCATCACGGGTGAAAACTTCGACCCGAACACCTTCCGCGTGTGCCGTAACAGCTTCCACGACTTCCTGGCATTTGCCAACTACGCGGAGGAGAACCTGGGCACCAACTTTATCCAGCTTGCCGCAGACTACGAGTTTGGCCGTGCTTCCGCTGAGGCCGCTGAGGCCGTTCTCTCTGGCGCGGGCATTGAATTCCCCGAAGAAACCATCTTCGCCCCGCAAGATACCACCGACTTCACGCCGTTTTTGCAGCAGGTGATTGAGTCTGAGGCCGATGCCGTCATCGTGAGTTGGGCGGGTGACAGCACCGTGACGCTGTTCCAACAGCTTGACGAGCTGAACGTGGCCCAGAGCGTGCCGGTCGTAGCGGCCTTCAACTCCAATGAGATTATTGCCGCCCAGGACCCCAGCACCATCGGCACGGTAAGCTGGATGATCTATCACTACAGCTTCCCGGATAACGAAATCAACGACTGGCTGGTTGAAAATCACCGTGAGCGCTATAACGACGTGCCGGACCTGTTTACCGAATGTGGGTTTGCGTCTGCACAGGCGATTGTAGAGGCGGTTGAAGCCAGCGAGGGCGAAACGTTCCCCGAAGACCTGATCCCGGCGCTAGAAGGGCTGGAGTTTGAGGGGCCAAAGGGTACTTATATCATCCGCCCTGGCGACCATCAGGCGCTTGTGCCCATGTACATTGCTGAACTGGTTAGCCTGGACGACCCGGACTTTTTGTACTACGACCTGCTGGAAACCGTCCCGGCCCTGAACATCATCCCGCCGTGTAACCTACCAGAAGAATACGCAGACCGCTGTGCGATGAACGATGAATTCATGGAATCTATGAGCGAATAGAGCCTGACTGCTTCAGTGAGGGCGGGCCGATGGTTCGCCCTCCACGCAAAACAACACACCATCGAAGACGCTTTTTTTCTTACACGGAACACCATTTATGACCGATGTCATTTTGCAGGCGAATGACCTGCGTAAAGAGTTCGGGGGGCTGGTTGCTGTTGACAAAGTCGATTTGCAGGTGGCACGCGGCAGCATCCACTCGATTATTGGCCCTAACGGCGCGGGCAAAACCACTCTGTTTAACATGCTCAGCGGTAAATACAAGCCCACTACCGGGCAGGTCATGTTCAATAATGCGGATGTGACCCAACTGCCGCCGTTCAAACGAAGCCGGATGGGTATGGGGCGCTCTTACCAGATTACCAACATCTTCCCCAACCTGACGGTGCTGGAAAACGTTCGGTTGGCGGCGCAGCGTGATAGCAACGTGTGGGGCAACTTTTTACGATTAAAAGAAGCCTTTACCGACTACTATGCCCAGGCCCACGACATTTTGGGCACCGTTGGCCTGGCGAAAGAGGCAGGTATTCTGGCAAACTCGCTGCCCCACGGGGGCAAACGCAAGCTAGAGTTGGCAATTCTACTGGCGACAAAACCATTGCTGCTGCTGCTGGACGAACCCACCGCCGGAATGGCCAGCGAACAGGTGCCCGAACTCATTGCCGTGATTGATGGCATCCGGCAGCAGGGTGACCGGACGATTGTGCTGGTAGAACACAACATGGGTGTGGTCATGGGTATCTCTGATCGCATCACCGTGATGAATTATGGCAAAGTTATTGCTGAGGGCACCCCGAACGACATTGCCAACAATGAAACCGTCCAGAGTGTGTATCTGGGTGATCTGTACGAAGACTTCGACGCTGCCGGGGAGGTTGCCAATGATTGATGCTATCCTGGAAGTGAAGGCCATTCATACGTTCATCGGGCAATTTCACATCCTTGAGGGCGTAAGCGTCACTGTACCACGCGGCAGCATTACCGTGCTGCTGGGCCGCAATGGCGCGGGTAAAACCACCACGCTACGCAGTGTTATGGGGCTTAACTCGCCCAGTGAAGGCGATGTCTTGCTGAACGGGCAAAGCCTGCTGCGCCAGCGCTCATTTGATGTGGCGCGGGCCGGTGTCGGCTACGTGCCCGAACACCGTGCCATCTTCGGGACGCTGACTGTGCGCGAAAACCTGGAACTAGCCCAACATCAACGGGGCGAACTGGATGCAAAAGCCGACTTTATCTTTGACCTGTTTCCAGACTTGAAGCGGTTGTACAAACTGAGCGGCAAAAACCTGAGCGGTGGCCAGCAGCAGATGCTATCCATTGCGCGGGCATTGGTGCCGAATAATCAACTGCTGCTCATTGACGAACCGAGTGAGGGACTGGCCCCGGTCATTATTGAGGCCCTGATGGAAGCGATTCGACGCTTATCAGAGACAACGACGGTGCTGCTGGTGGAGCAAAATTTTGTTGTGGCCAGCAAACTGGCGGATTATTACGTCATTATTGACGAAGGGCGTTCGGTGCGTGCCGGGGCAATGGCGGCCCTGGCTGCCGACCGTGACCTTGTGCGGCTTTACCTGGGGGTGGCCTAGCCATGACGCAAACTCGCACTTTGATGCAAAGCCCGGTTACACTGTCTGTGGGGTTGCTGGTGGCGCTGTTCCTGGCAGCGCTGCTTGTTGCGGGTGGTGACCCCGGCAGCTTTGTGACCATTGTCCTGTCTGGTTTGTTCCAGGGAATGCTGTTGTTTTTGGTAGCGTCGGGCCTGTCGATCATCTTCGGGTTGATGGACGTACTCAACTTCGCGCAGGGGGTGTACTTCATGGTGGGCGCTTATGTGGCGTATGACTTCCATCATCGTGAGGCGGTGATGGCTGCCATACCGAATAGTGACCTGCGCTTTGTTCTGGCTGTTATTGTGGCAACGTGTGTCGGTGCCATACTGGGCGTCATCCTGGAGCGGGTGCTGCTGCGACCCCTGTATGCCCGCCCCATCTTCCAGATTGTGCTGACGTTTGGAGTGGGTATTGTGCTGACGGAAGTCGTAAAGTTCATCTGGTCTACCACGCCGTATAGCTGGACGGCCATGTTCACCGTGCGCGACCTGCGCTTTGAACTGTTCGAGCAAAGCTTTTTCACATATCGCCTGTTTGTGATCCTGATCGGCTTTGTGATGATTATCACGGTGGCGCTGCTGCTGCGCTTTACCCGCATTGGCATCATCATCCGCGCTGGCGTAGAAGACAGCGAAATGGTGGAGGCGCTGGGCATCAATGTGCGGGCGGTGTTCACGCTCGTGTTTACGCTGGGGTGTGCGCTGGCGACGTTTGGGGGGGCCATTGCTGCACCATTTTTGGGCGCGACACCGTCGCTGGGCACCAACTATCTGCTAGGGGCGATTGCAATTGTGGCCCTGGGCGGCCTGGACAGCTATGAGGGGGCGGCCCTGGCCAGTGTGGTTGTTGGCGTGGGTGGGGCAATTATGCAGCAGTTCACCCTCACAAGCGACCTGCTTGCGCCTGTGTGGGCCAGCCTCACACCTATGTTATTGCTAACGGTCGTGCTGCTGGTACGCCCACGCGGTCTATTTGGAACCAAGGTGGAATAGCCATGCTCCGTGCGCTTAAACAAAACGGGCTGCTGCTGACGGCGTTGTTCATCCTGATTTTGCTGCCGTTCATTATCCAGTGGCTTACGGGGGACCCGGCTACGGCACGACGTGGCGAGTCTGTGTTCTGGCAGGGCCTGATGATTGAGGTGTTTATCCTCAGCATTCTCGTGATGAGCTACAACCTGATTTTCGGCTTCACTGGCGTGATTTCACTGGGCCATGCGTTGTTCTTCGGGATTGGTGGCTATGCGGTGGGCATCTTTGTGGAACTGCTGAGTGGTGGGGCGACCTGGGGGCTGCCGGTGGGCCTGTTTGCCGGACTCATCATTGCGGGTGTGCTGGGGCTGGCGGTTGGGTTAGTGTCTTTGCGGCTGCGTGGGGTGTACTTCGCACTGTTTACGCTGGCCGTGGCGGAGATGTTTTTTATCTACTTTGGCCGCTTTGCCTTTACCAGTGCAGAGGATGGGTTTGCCATCAGTGCCGTGCCCGATTGGTTAAATGCTACCCGCAACCGCCTGACCTACTACTACATTACGTTGTTCCTGATGACGGCGACGTTTGTGTTTATCCGCCGCCTGATTTCATCCCCGGTGGGGGCCGTGCTGATTGCCATCCGGGAAAACGAGGAACGCGCTCAGGCCATTGGCTATAACACACTGAACTACAAGCTGTATGCCATCACCCTTTCGAGCTTGCTGGCGGCCCTGGCCGGGGCGCTGCATGTGCTGTTCAACAAGAAGGTGGGGCCGGAGGTGCTGGGCCTGACCTACACCGTAGACCCGCTGCTGGGCACCATTATCGGCGGCTTGGGCACGTTTGTGGGGCCGGTTGTCGGCATCTTTGGTATTCACCTGAGTGACCGCCTACTGCGTGACACCGTGCTTGAAATCGGCTCAGTCACGCTGGACATTGGCGCAAGTTGGAACGTAATCCTGGGGACGGCATTTATCCTGGTGGTGATTCTGTTCCCGCGTGGCATCGTGGGCACGTTCCGGCGCAAAAACACGTAAACCACTGAAAACGAAAACATCCAGCACCACTGCTGGATGTTGGTGTGCCCCCGACAGGATTCGAACCTGTGCCTTCGGCTCCGGAGGCCGACGCTCTATCCCCTGAGCTACGGGGGCATACAAAATCCATAATAGTCGCATTTACCCATCGAAGCAACCCCATAGTCTTTGCGTCTTTGCTATAGTTACCCAAACGCACGGTAGCATATTCCATCAACCTATGCCAAACACAATTCAAGTTACAGCCTGGGTCGCTTTACTGACCATCCTGACAGCCTGCGGGTCCGTTTCCGGCGAGGACAATATCGCCGCCCTTGCCACTGAAAACAGCAGCTTTATCACAGAAGCCGCCGCCATGCGTGGCACGCTATCTGTACAAGAGGCGGAGGTCATGAGTACATCTATTGCTGCCGAAACGGTCGTAGCCCGCGAGAACATTGTCAATGCAGGCATTTTGGCGACTGTTCGTGCAGCAGACCCGCCCACCGTCGCTGTTGTAGCTCGCATTGACCGCTCGGCGCGGGCCGCAGAGGGAGCCACACCCGACCCTAACCTTTACGGTGATGGCCCTGCCGGAACGGTTATAGAAACTTACGTCACAACTGAAGTGCAGGACTCTGACGGATGTGGGGTTGACCGGATGACGCGGTTTCCAACAGGCACACTGCGCCTATTCGGCGTCCAGCGTGTGCAAAACGTGCCCGCCAACACACTTATTGGCGTTGAGTGGTTCTACGGTGGCAGCACCGCCCTGTCCGATACGCTCGTGGTCACCACTAACGAAGCGGACATCTGCCTGTGGTTTTTCCTGGAACCCTACTCACAGGGAGAGTGGTCAATGCAGTTCTATTCTAATGGCACGCCTGTTGGGGAGCGGGTGAACTTCACGGTAGGTGGCTAATCACAGGTTGGTTTGCGTGGGGATGTCGTTTACAATCCCCGCGATTTACGCACCAATCGGGAATCAATAGTGAAACGCGCCGCGCTGATCCTCATTGCGCTGGCCTGCGCGATGGCGGTCATCACGCGGGGCCGTGCCCAAACTGTAGACGCCACTGCCACACCCCTGTTTAATGTGGTTGTGGCGTCAGATGTTGTGCTGCGCGGTGGCCCAGGCGAAACCTATCCCCCCGTCGGCAACCTGCAAGCCGGGGACTTTCTGTTTCCCGTTAGCCGCAGCGAGGCCGGGGGTTGGATTCTGGTCACGTACTTTCGAGGCACATTTGGCTGGATTCGGCGCGACCTGGGCTTTTGGGTCGAAGACTTAGACGAACTCCCTGTGGTGTTTGAGTTTGATCTGACACCTACCATCATCCCTGGTGACGAAACCGCGACCCCGTTTTTCCCGACGAACACACCAACGGGTAACTGGGTCGAAAGCGTCAGCGGCATCGCTTATGTGCGGGCTGGCCCTGGCCGCGGCTATCTGCGATTGGGGCAGCTCTTCAACAGCGACACTGTTATTCCTGTGGCCCGCAACGAAACAACAAGTTGGATTATGATTCGCTGGCAGCCACCATTCGTGGCGGGTGGCATCCGTCGTGAAGATGAGTTCGCGTGGATTGCTGTTGACCTGGTGGATTGGGCACCTGAAACGGACCTGGGCAGCCTGCCAATCGTCACGCAGGACAACCTGACACCCACAGCGACCTTTACCCACACGCCTACACCCAGCCCAACCGTCACGCCTTCCCTGACGGCCACGGCAACGACCACACCGACGCCGACAACAACAGCTACCCTAACGCCAAGCCCTACAGCCACGGCGACGCCTTCACCATCAAATACCGCCACAGCCACCCAAACCGACGCACCAACAATAACCCAAACAGCCACAGTGACGGGCACACCATCACCCACTGCCAGCCATACAGCGCTGCCGACGGATACAGCCACGCCGTCACAGACAATCACACCCACACCGTTACCGACGAGTACACCGCTGCCGACGGATACAGCCATACCGTCACCGACAATCACACCCACACCGTCTTCGACGAGTACACCGCTGCCAACCAATACGCCGTCATTCACGCCGACAGTGACTCATACGGTTACACCGTCACCCGCACCATCTGATACAAACACACCGACTATCACGCCGTCGCTTGCGCCGACAGTAACCCCCACCCCCTCACCTACAGCGACGGCCACAGCCAGCGACACACCATCACTCACACCGACTGCGACCCATACGCCAACGGCAACGGACACGCCAACGGCAACCGCAACACCATCCCTGACGCCAACCAACACACCCGTCCTGACGGACACGCCAACGCCAAGCGATACCCCAACGCCCACAAACACAAGCACCGCGACGGACACATTCACACCAACGCAGACGGCATCTGCTACAGCGACGGACACACCGCCGCCATCGGCGACCAGTACCCCGACGAACACCCCCGCCCCAACTGAAACGCTCACCCGCACCGCTACAATTGTTCCAACTGTGACTGAAACAGATGTGGCCGCAGAGGTCATCCTGGCAACACAGGGGGGTGACCCCACCCTTACGCGCACCCTTGCCCCTGTTGACGCAGACACCGCCGGGGTGCTGCCAACCGCACTGCCATCTGTGCAGCCCACGACACCGGCGGCTGTGGCGGCACTCCCGTCGCCGCCACCGGGTTCGGCCCCTGTTGCTACGATTCCCGGCAGTGATGCCCCTTCCGTACCCATCGAACTGCTTGTTGGGGGTGGGGTACTGCTGGCCGTGATGGGCTATGCGGGCTTGTTCTGGCGTGGAGTTGTCATCGCAGACCGCTACGCCAACGGCTTTGTGGCGGAACGCTGCCCGGTGTGCGAACGCGGCACCCTATCCATAGAAACGCGCATCAACCGCATCTTAGGCGTGCCGCGTGTCAAGCGCACCGTTCGCTGTGACGCATGTCGCTCGGTATTGCGCGAAGTGGGCACAAGGCGCTGGCGCTATGCGATTGACCGGATGGAAAACCCGGCGCTGTTCAATCAATACAATAACCGCGTCATTGATGACACCACCCTTGCTGCACTCGCCAACCCCGACGGGTCACAGCCGCGCCCACCAGCCCAACCGCCCGAATTTATCGACGAATAAGGAAGACTGCACATGGCGCTGATCGAGTGCATCCCCAACTTCAGTGAGGGCCGTGCCCCGCACATCATCCAGCAAATTGCCAACGCGGTTGCGCTTGGCGGGGCTGATGTGCTGGATGTGAGCAGCGATGCCGATCACAACCGTACCGTGATTACCTTCATCGGTGACGCTGACCAGATTGCCGAAAGCGCTTTTCGTGCCGTGCAAGCGGCGGCCAACCTTATTGACCTATCCCAGCACGCGGGGGTGCATCCACGCATCGGCGCAACCGACGTGGTGCCGTTTGTGCCGCTCCGCGATGCAACCCTGGCGGACTGTGTGACCATCGCTCAGCAAGTGGGCCAGCGCATCGGTGACGAACTTGCCATGCCCGTCTACCTGTACGAAGCCGCCGCACAACAGGCCGGGCGCACCAACCTCGCAGACATCCGGCGCGGCGGCTATGAGGAGTTGCAAGCCCGCATCAACAACGATGCAGCCATGCAACCGGACTTCGGACCCGCGCAAGTAGGCAAAGCTGGCGCGGTTGTGGTGGGCGCACGGGGGCCGCTGGTGGCCTACAACGCCTATCTAAACACAACCGATGTGACCATCGCCCGCCAGATTGCCCGCGCTGTGCGGACCTCAAGCGGCGGGCTGCCCTACCTCAAGGCGATTGGCCTGCTTGTGGGCGGGCGGGCACAGGTTAGCATGAATGTGATTAACTTCCAGCACACGTCGCTGCACACCATTACCGAGGCTGTGCGGGCAGAAGCGGCCAAACACGGCACCACCGTTACTGAAACCGAACTCGTGGGGCTGGTGCCACAAGCCGCCCTCATCGACGCCGCCCTGGACTATTTGGGCCTGCCACGCAGCACACGCGCCCTCATCCTGGAACAGCGCATCGGGCAGGCCACGACAGACTTTCAAGAAATTACCTTCGAGTGAAACCCTCCCTATGAAACACACGCTGGCACTTCTATTTGTGTTCGCCATCCTGGCGGCTGCCTGCTCACCGTCAGATTCCGGGGCGTTTTCGGCAACCCTCCCGGCTGCCCAACAAGCGCAGGTTCAACCTACGCTCACGCCGTCTAACACACCCACGATTACCAACACGCCCACCCTTACCCCAACGCTAACACCCACCCATACCCTCACGCCCACGCTCACCCCAACGAATACCCTCACCCCAACGAACACCCTAACGCCAACGATCACCCCCACACCAACAAATACCCTGACGCTCACACCGTCGCTCACGCCCACGCCCAGCGACACCGCCACCCCCATCCCAACGGCGACACCGAGCAACAACCAGGACGACCCGAACTTCACGCCGCCCCCCACCTGGACGCCGCCACCTGAGAACCCCGGCTTTTTCATCAACGACCACTACCGCCTGCGCCGCCCCATCGCAGAGGCGGGTACCAACTTCGCAGACCGCACCTATCCCTATGGGGGCACCAGTGGCGGGCGCTACCGCGTGCATCATGGTATTGATTTGGCCAACCCTGTCGGGACGCCGGTGCTATCGGCAGGCAATGGAACCGTCTATTATGCTGGTGAAGACTTGAGCGAGGTCTTCGGGGCACAGCCGAACTTCTACGGGCGGCTGATTATCATTGAGCACGACTTCCTGTCACCAGAGGGCGAACGGGTTTACACGCTCTATGGGCACCTGTCTAATGTCTACGTGGAGGCCGGGCAGGTGGTTTCCAACGGTGACCAGATTGGCACTGTGGGGGCAGCGGGCATCGCCATTGGCCCCCACCTGCACTTTGAGGTGCGCGTGGGCAACCCGGATGACTTTAATTCCACACGCAACCCGGAACTGTGGATTTTTCCATTCCAGAGGTTTGGCACGCTGGCCGGGCGCGTCACCGGGCCAGATGGCAGCCTGCTGACCGACATCACGATGCAAATTGACCGGGCCGACGGCAGCGGGGGCCTGTCGCGGTATGCCTACTCCTACACGGGCGATACCGTCAATAGCGACCCCGCCTTTGGCGAAAACTACGTGATTGGCGACCTGCCCGCCAACTACTACGACGTGACAGTGCGGATCAATGGGCGGCGAGCCTTTCAGGAAATCGTTTATATCTACCCGAACCGCACCACCTGGCTCGACATTCAGCTAGACCGCTAGGCCCACGGGCGGTGGCGCACAGGGCCGGGTGACCCTGTGCGCTGCTTGCGCTTAATCAAATACCCTGACCTCTAATTCAATCTCGTCGTCGTCAATGCCTTCAACGAAGGCGATAGCGCGGGTATCATCATCGCCCAATATCACCACAATATCCCCGGTGCTTGGCGTTACCTCATCATCGTTGGCCGTGCTTTCGTTAACGTCATCCTCGTCCAGGCTGTCGAAGTCCACACCGGTCAGCAGGCCAACCCGCGTCCCGCTCACCCCTTCAATGTCAGGGTCATCCCAACGGATTTCGGTATCGCCAGAAAGCCGCAGCGTTTCGTCGTCGTCCAGCGTGATGGTTCTGTCGCCGGTAAACCCTTCCACCCGGTATGAGTAGTTAAACGAGTTGTTGTTGGCTTCCCCTGGCCCCTCTGCCACCTGATTGTTCACGTCTGCAATAATAACGGTTGAGTAGCCACCAACCACATCCGTGTTGAAGTCACTGGTCAGCGTAACCGTCGTGCTGGCACCGGGCGCAAGTGAATTAACTGTTGCCGTCAGGAAGTCGTCTTCGGGGGGCAGCGTGGCTGCAACCGAGAACGTCCCGGCTGCACTTTGGCCGACATTGGCCACAGTGACCGTAATCGTGAAGCTCTCACCAGAGCGGATGGGGTTCGGGTTAACCGTCGCCGCTTGAATCAGAATGTCCGGCTCTGGCGGCGGCAGCGGCGTGGGGCTGACGGCGGGCGTGGGGCTGGCTGGCGGCGTGATAATCGGCAAATCATTCAAACTGCCTATGATCTCGTTCAGGCTCGATAAGTTTGCAATCCAGCCATCTTGCCCGCGAAATTCAATCACCAGCCAACTTGAGTCAATGTTAGCCCCCACGACCCGCACCTCTTCGTCCTGTTGTAGCTGGCCGATGACGTTAAAGTTGGTGCTGGGGCCGCTGCGAACGTTCTGCACATCGCTGATGATGCGGGCCACGACCACACCTTCGGGGATAGGCGTACTGGTGGGAACCGGCGTGCTGAATACACTTGCCAGGTCGGCCTCATCGCTGATGCGCTCTGCCCCGGCATAACGGGCGCGTTGGGCGGCGGCACCGAACTCATTCAGTTCCACCACGAACACGTTATTACTGGTTTCCCCGGTTGTTAAGCGCGATGGCGAAAGCCCACCCTGTACACCAATCAGGCCATCCAGGTTGAGCAGATTGCCCAGCAGCGGCCCCGGCAGCGGCAGCGCTTCGCTAATCATCAGCATGGAGTCGGCCCCGGCAGCAGACAGCGCGTCTGGCACGAGGCCAAAGGTACGCACGTAACTGCTGATAAAGCTGGTGCTGGTGGCATCCGTCGCGGCAGTGGACCATGTCGTGCTGCCTAAAATGCTGGCGAATACCTCCGGCTGGAAGCTGCCGCGAAAGGTTTGTGTGGCCGCCTGCGGATGTGCGAATGCCCCCGCATACCCCTGAGACCGGAGTTGCAGGTAAAACTCACCGGCCAGCGTAGGATTGCCGTAACTGATAACCGCCTGCGGGTTACGCGCAGCAATATCGGGGGCGGCGGTGTTGATTTGGGCAGCGCTGTTAACCAACCCGGCGGAGTTGGTCGTGCCGCCGAGGGATTGGTAAGCACTGGTGAACGTAAGGGCTTGCAATGTAGATTCAATATCAAACTGCAACACATCTACACTGGTGATGCCCAATGTATTAATCAGGTAGTCTGCCAGGGCCTGCTGCACCACAAAGCCAGACGCCCGCGAGCGCAGCAGCAGGTCAGTTGTGTCATCAACGATGAGGCTGGCGTCATCGGCTGGCGTCAGCACGGGCACCGCAATTTCAGACAAAATCGGGATCAAATCAGCCGCTTCGCCCGATGTCTGTGGGCCGATGATTGCGATAACATCAGCCGCAGCAAGCTGGCGAGCAGCTTCTGTGACGGGGGTTTCTGCCGTCGGTGGGACGAAGATCAACTCAAGCCGAAACAGGGTTCCATCGGCACCGACGACCCCGCCGCTCTGGTTAACCTGCCGGGCAATAAGGCGAGCACCCCGCGCCAGAGATGTATCTGACCCGGCCAGCACCCCAATCTGAAAGGTGGGCTGTTGGGCCAGGGCACCGCCAAACATCACCAGCAACGAAGCCAGTGCAACCCCCAAATAAGCAAACCATGCGCCACGTAGACGATGAAGCATATGTCAACCCCGTTCCTTTATGTGTTATAATGCGGAAGTGATTCCAATTAATTCTTGGTGTAAATATATCATATAGTGTCGCCCACCCCCACGACCTATAGCCATCCAGTACTGATGTCATGATAGCAAACCTCTGTTGAATCGGCTTTGAGGCCGGTCAGCAGATTTGTTGTAGGTTGGCGATAATTGTATCGTCACTATTGTTCGTATACGCTGCCCCAGGCAGCCAATAATCGGGTAAGGATATACCATTATGCAGGAAGAACAAAAAAGCTACCTCACCCCTGAAGGTAAAGAAGCCATCGAACGCGAACTGGCTGAACTGATCGAAGTTCAGCGGCCAAACATCGCGCAAAAGCTGAAGGAAGCGGTTGCCCAGGGCGACCTGAAAGAAAATGCGGACTATCACGATGCGAAGGAAAAGCAGGGCTTCATCGAAGGGCGCATTGCCGAACTGGAAGTAACACTGCGCCGCGCCGTGATTATCGAAAAGAGCGAACTCAACGGCATGGTGCAAATCGGTAACACTGTCACCATCCGCGAAGACGGCACCCAAGAAGACGAAACCTACATGATCGTTGGCAGTGCAGAAGCCAACGCCGCTGAGGGCAAAATCTCCAATGAAAGCCCCATCGGGCGGGCGCTGCTGGGTAAAAAGAAAGGCGACAAGATCAAAGTCGAAACGCCCGACGGCAAGATCGCGTTCAAAATCCGCAAAATCGAGTAGACCCGCGCCGCAGCCCGGTCACTGAATCAAAAGGCCCCTGGTCAAATGACCGGGGGCGCTTGCATTATCGGTTGCTAATCGCGGTTGACCGGGGTGAAGTCCCCTGCGCCGCCAAACGGATCATCTGGGGGTGGAGGGGCGGAATTGCCGCCGCTTTGGCCTTGCCCCTGATTGCCACCAGACGTGGCCGGTGGGCCGAAGTCTGGTGGGGCGAACGGGCCTGCGTCCGGGTTAAGCGGCGGCGGGGCCAGCGGTGTTTGGCCACCACTGCTGCCCACCGGGTCTGCCGAGGGGATAGCGGGTGCCGGGACGGTATCCGGCGTGGGCAGGCCACTGCCGTCCCCCGGCCCGCCGCTCTTGGCCCAGGCAATAACCTCAATCGTGCTGTTTTGCAACACGCTCTGCGGATGTTCAGCAGCAGGGTCGTATTCCAGGTCGCGCACGGTCGCCTCAATGTAAAGCGCGTCAGTTTCCAGTACGATCTGAGCGCCAACTTCCATTTTGACCAGCTTGCCGCGTGGTTCCAGTCGGGAGCGCAAAGCGGGGTCGTTCATGGCATACTCGGTTGCGAAGATACCCGCCGGTGTGTTAGTGAACTCGTCCTTGTCGAACATCCACACTTCGATAGCCGTTACGTCGTCCTCACCGATTTTCTCGGCAATGGATGCGCCCGCCTCACCGTAGTACAAGCCCGCACCCGTTTCGATGTTGAACGAGTCGTCATAGTTGCCAAAGCCCGCCCGAAACAGTGACGCCTTGCGGATAATCGGCTCGCCGTAGCGCGTGGTATCAACGGTGGCCGTCTTCATGTCAGTTTCGATTTGACGCTGCTTCTTAATACGGTCGATTTCCTGGCTGGCATCGGTGGTTTCGCGGCCAGCAATCAGCGGCTCAATGAACGGGTATATCAGCAGCGTCCACAGCACCTTGCCCAAAACCAGCAAGAAGGCGAAGACGATAATCACCACAATCGGACCCACAATATCGCTGATTACATTCGACCGAGGGGGCGGGGCGGCAGCGTTTGGCTGTGCCCGCTGTACAACCCCCTGGAAGGCTGGTGCTGACAGAATCCCGGCTTCGGCAGCATAGTTCGGGTCATTAATCAGGCGGTTGACGATGCCTGCGGGGTCGTCTACAGCCTGGAGCATGGCTTCGACACTGGGTTCAACGCTGTTGGCGTTCGCGTTGGAAAGCCGCCCAGCGGCCCCCACCACCCACTGATCCTGCCACGATTGCTCAAGCTGAGACGGATCGCCATTCACGTATTGGACGGGTTGGATACCATACGCCCAGATCAAACCGAGGGCGAAGCTGACGACAGCCAGAATAATCGTTGTCAGTTTGGGAAAGTAACCCGCAACAATTTGTACGGTAGGGTCTTTCAAAAATGATGACATAGGCGCGGTGTCCTTTCGGGTGCGACGGGCAACTATACATCCATTATTGTACAGAAAAGCCCCGTCTGTGCCAACAAGCCTGCCGTACTATACCCAATCACCGCGCCTATGCAAACGCATTGGGTTAAATTATCAGGGCGATTGCAAAGTCAAGTTTTCACATCGCGGGGACGGCGTCCCCGCGCCCCTGCAAAGGTTTGGCACCCTTTGAACCCGTATTTTCGGACGCAAAGTATCCGAAAAGGCGAGTTTTTGGTCACTTTTTGAAAAAAGTGATGGGTTTGGGCAGCACCCAATCATCAGCCATGCAACTTTGCAAAGGCCCTGGTTAAATTATAGGGCAGCAGGGCTTTTGCGTCCCCGCTGCCCCGTCGATCTTACGAGGCGTCCCGTTTAAGGTCGGCTTCGGGCTGCTTGGCCTCGTCAACCTCTTTTGGCAGCGTGTTGCTGATGAACTCGCAGTCCGGGTAACGGCTGCACCCGTAAAAAGCACGGCGGCTCTTCTTGGATTTGCGCTCAACCACCATACCGCCTTCGCTGTCACCGCAGATGGGGCAGGCCACGCCCGTCGTTTCCAAATAGGACTCGGTGTGGCGGCACTCCGGGTAATTGGAGCAGCCAATGAACTTACCGTGCCGCCCCTTCTTGATAACCAGGTCGCCCGTGCCACAGGTCGGGCAGGTGCGCCCAACCGGTTCATCTCGCTTGAGCATGGGCATCTTCTCGTGGGCCACATGCAGTTGATGCTCGAACGGCGTGTAGAACTCGCCCAGCATCGGACGCCACTCGCTATCCCCCTCTGCGATGTCGTCCAGCTTGTCTTCCATCCGCGCTGTGTAAGAGTAGTCCACAACTTCGTTAAAGTACTCTGACAGCAAGTCGTACACCACTTCGCCAATCTCCGTCGGACTCAAACGCTTTTGCTCACGGCTGACGAAATCGTTGTCCAAAATCTTCTTGATGGTTGGCGCATACGTACTCGGACGGCCCACGCCCATTTCTTCCAGCGCTTTCACCAGGCTGGCCTCGGTATAGCGCGGCGGCGGCTGCGTGAAGTGTTGTTCTGGCAGCAGCTTGATGAGGTTAAGCAGTTCGCCCGTCGCCATCTCTGGGATGATGCGGCCTTCGTCAAGGTCAGGGGTGGCGTCTTCGTCGGCGGCCTCTTCATAGAGCGCCAAAAAGCCCTTGAACTTGATGGTGCTGCCACTCACCCGGAGCAGGTAGGGCGTGTCATCCGGCGTCGGCCCCGCGTGGATGTCCACACGCAGCGTGTTGTAAATCGCGTCAGACATCTGGCTGGCCACAAAGCGCTGCCAGATGAGCGTATACAGCTTGAGCAGGGCCTTACCCTGCTTTTGCGCCAACAGCGCCTTCTCCACCGATTCCGGGGTGCGGGTGACGCTCGTCGGGCGAATGGCCTCGTGGGCTTCCTGAGCGCCCTTCGCCTTGGTTTTGTAGACGGGCGGCTTTTCTGGCCGGTACTCGTCGCCAAACGTCTTCTCGATGTAGGATCGGGCATCATTTTGCGCCTGCGTCGAGACGTTGGTGCTGTCTGTACGCATGTAGGTAATCAAACCCACTGGCCCGTCTTTACTCAGGTCAATACCTTCGTACAGGCGTTGGGCCAACTGCATCGTGCGGTTGGGGTTGAAGTTCAATCGGCGGCTGGCTTCCTGCTGCATGGTGCTGGTGGTATACGGTGCAGACGAGCGGCGGCGGCGGGTACCGCGCTTGATCTCGCCCACACGGTACTGGCTGCGTTCTAGCACGTCGATGTGCGGCTGAACTTCAGCCTCGCTGTTAAGTTCAAAGGTCGCGTCGTTGATCCTGAGCAGGTGGGCAATAAACGGCCTGGGCTTTTTGCCGTTGGGCTGCTTGCTCATCTCTGCCTCTACACTCCAATATTCGACAGCGGTAAACGCACGAATTTCGCGCTCGCGCTCCACGATGGAACGCAGGGCCACCCCCTGCACACGCCCCGTCGAGATGTAGTTTTGCACCCGCTCCCACAGCAGTTCCGTAATCTGATAGCCCACGAGCCGATCCAGAATGCGGCGGGCCTGCTGCGCGTTAACCAGGTCCATGTTGATGGTGCGCGGATGCTCAAACGCTTCTTGCACAGCGGGCTTGGTGATCTCATTAAAAACCACGCGCTGATGCGGAATTTCTTCCATGTTAGCCGCGCTAATCAGGTGCCATGCAATGGCTTCGCCCTCACGGTCAGGGTCTGTCGCCAAAAAGATTTCATCTGCCCCGGCTACTGCCGTTCGCAGTTCCTTGACGGTATCGCGCTTGTCGTTAGGGATGCGATACTCTGGCTCGAACCCGTTTTCCACATCCACCGACAGGCGCGATTTCAACAGGTCGCGCACATGGCCTTTGCTCGCCTTCACCGTGTAGCCGCTGCCCAGGTAAAGACCCACGCTGCGGGCTTTCGCGGGCGATTCGACAATCACCAGCTTACCCGTCTTCGGAATCTTCTTCTTTTTGGCGGCCTGCTTCTTTTTTGAAGCGCGTTTAGGCTTTTCAATCACGTCTGGCTTGGGCACGTTTGCATGGGCTTCGGTTTCGCCCATTTTAAACATGTTCGTGCCGCACACCGGGCATTCGCCCCGTGTGCCAGGGACGCCTGTTTTGGTATAGGTCGCCTCGGGGCTTTGCATCGCCCGCTTTTCTTTGCATTTTACACAGTAGGCTGTGATCGGTTGTTCACTCATGGTGCCCCTTACAAATACTGACTCAAATGCTTGGCCTTCATTTCGCTAACCGCATGTTTGACTTCCTGCGTCCGGTCTTTGTGACAGATTAAAATTGCGTCGTCTGTTTCTACAACGACCACATCACGTATCCCAATGGTTACAACCATTTTGTTGCTTAACACGAGCGTTTCTTGCGTGTCAATCCGAATCGAATTGTCGGCGTTTTCCCCACGCACCCGGTTGCCAGATGGGTCGCGCTGCAAAATATCGTAAAGCGCCCCCCAACTCCCGATGTCGTTCCAGCCGATGTCAATCGGGATAACGACCATCGACTCTGCCTGTTCCATCACCGCGTAATCGAGCGAAATCTTGTCGATCTCTGCCCATACCTCGTTGAGCGTATCCTGGTAGGCCGGGGTGTCTATTACTGCGGCTAGCTTACACAACTGCGCGTGCATGGTGGGCTGCTGGCGCTCAAATTCGCGCATGGCACGTTCCACCGTCCAGATGAACATACCAGAATTCCAACTGTACTGTCCAGAACGGAGATACTGAATCGCTACGTCTGCGCGAGGCTTTTCGGTAAACCCAAGCGAATGATAGTAGTCAAAATCACGTTGTTCGCCCAGGTGATTGCCGCGCTGAATGTAGCCAAACCCGGTTGCCGGGAATGAGGGTGAGATGCCCAATGTGACGACGAACCCCTGCTCACGGGCAATTGCACTGGCAGCAACCAACACATTGCGAAAGGCTTCTTCCTGGGCGATGTGATGATCTGCCGTCAGGATGGCAACGACAGCCTGTGGGTCGCGCTGTTGGATAACCGTCAGCCCCAGTGCTGCCGCCGGGCCGCTGTCTTTTGCTGACGGCTCTACGATGAAATTCTCGGCAGGAATAGACGGGGCATCAGCATGCAGCCTTGCCACATAATCTTTACCCGTTACAACCAGGATGCGCTCTGGCGGAAACAGCGGAGCCAGCCGGTCTACACTTACCCCGAACATGGATCGCTCCTCAACCAGCGGCAGCATTTGTTTAGGCGTTTGCTGGCGGCTCAACGGCCAAAGGCGTTTGCCACCGCCGCCCGCCATAATCATCGCATAGTAGTGCTCGTGGGGGTCTGACATGTGTTTTACGTCCTCATGTACACCAAATAAGCTGACAAAGTGTTCTTTTAAGTTAGATAACACTACTGCGGCAGTGAGTATTGCATTCTACCCACAGCCCGCGCCAATCCCTTCAGTTCGAGTATCGTCAGCATACTGCTGACCGTCGCAACAGGCAGCCCGCTGGCCCGAACCAAATCATCAATGTGAATAGGGTCATTGCTTAGCAATTGCAGCAGGTGCGCTTCATCGTCGGTGGGTGGCACCGTTTCTTTCGTGGTGATGCTGGCTTCCATGAGGGTGTGCGTAACCTCGATCTCTTCGAGGACATCGGCCACGCTCATCACCAGTTTGGCCCCATCCTGAATCAGCCGGTTGGTGCCGCGCCCCTCCGCATTGAAGATGTTGCTCGGCACAGCGTACACATCACGACCCTGCTCGGCGGCGTGCCGTGCGGTGATGAGTGCGCCACTTTTTTCGCCCGCTTCCACCACCAGCACCCCCAATGACAAGCCACTCATCACGCGGTTGCGTCGGGGAAAGTTACGGGCAGTGGGTGCAGTGCCAATCGGAAATTCCGTCACGACGGCCCCACTGCGAATAATCTCACGAGCAAGGGGCAGGCTGTCGTGTGGGTAGACATCACTAATGCCGTTACCCATCACGCCTATCGTGCGTCCGCCAGCGTCCAGGGCACCCCGGTGCGCTGCTGCGTCAATACCCTGCGCCAACCCACTAACGATGGTCACACCATTCGCGGCCAGGTTACGGGCAAGCTGGTAAGCAGCGTCTTTGCCATAAAGGGTCGGCTTGCGCGTTCCCACAACACAAACGGCCAGCCGGTCTTGCGGATACAACTCACCCCGCACGTAGATCAGCGCTGGCGCATCATCCACGTCACGCAGCAGCGGCGGGTACTGGTCATCTACCAGGGTGAGTAAGAAAGCATCTACGCGGCGCACACGCTCTAGTTCGCGCTCCAGGTTCAGGCGGCTTCGTGCTGCCAGCACGCCATCTGCCACGGCCACAGGCAGCCCAGCCTGCACGAGCTGCTGGTGAGTTGCTTCCCACGCAGCCTGTAGGCCACCAAAGGCATGAAGCAATTGCAAGCTACGCTTTGGGCCGATGTCTGGAATCAGGCTGAAACCCAGCCAGTATTTTTGATGATTCAAGTTGACTGCGCCTGACAGTGAAACCGCAGAATGGGCACAGCATATCAATCGTTATCAGATTGTGTCAAGCAGAGTGACTGGAAATGGCGATGAATATCTTGAAGGGAACAGCCAGGTTGGCCTTACCCCGGCGCGTTGGGGAGCAGGCCATCGGGGATGTTCACCACCACGACACCCTTCTCGATGTCGTGGTCAATGATGGTATCGTCAATTGCCGGGAACAGCACTTCTCCGTGTTCGGGCGAATTAACAACATAAACATCGTTGGCACCTGTTTCCAGCACGTTGCTGATGGTACCCAGCACGTAACCGTCTTCGGTTTGCATCGTCAGGCCAATGAGTTCGTAGAGGTAAAACTCATCGTCCTCAAGCGGGATGGCGTCTTGCAGGCGCACCAGCACGTACAACTGGCGCAACCGGTCGGCGTCATCGCGGTCTTTGACGCCATCCAGCGTCAACAGGCCGTGCCCCTGGTGCATCCGCATCCCACTTACAGCAAACGTTTTGGCGTCTTTTCCCTGGACGGTCTTCGCCAGAAAGACAGCGTCCAGCTTAGGAATACGCTCCGGGTAATCCGTCAAGATTCGCATCCGAAGCTCCCCACGAACACCGTGAGGGCGCATAATTTGCCCTAACAGCAGGTAGTCTGGTGGGGCGTTGCGGCTGACAGGTGTTTTTGCCATTACAAAATCTTCAAGATAACGCGGTCACGGGGATGGGTGATAACTTGCATGACCTTACGGATGGACTCCGCTACACGACCGTTTTTGCCAATCACGCGGCCCATATCGTTTGGGGCAACAGTGAGTTCCAGCACAACTGTGGTACCCTCCACCCGCCGCGATAGACTGACGGCGTCCGGCTCATCGACCAGACGTTCAGCCAGATACTTAATGATCGCCTCCTGCCGCCGCGTGTTGGGCACACGGCCCCGGTTGGTATTGCGGCCCCGGTTACTGCGATTGGTGTCACGACGGCGGCCCATGCAGGTTTATTCCTCTCCAGCGCCTTCGGCTGCGGCGAGGGCTGCCTCGCGGGCCTTGATCTTGCTTTCACCCGGCCCCGGCGCAGGGTAGACCGTCTTCTCGCTGACCGGCTCCGCAGCATCCAGGGCAGCTTGGGCTTCTGCCAGCAGCGCTTCCATTTCTTCACCCTGGCTCAGCCGCTGGAAGCGCTGCCAGGTGCCCGTCTGCTTCAGCACAATCTGAACAGCTTCGGTCGGTTGGGCACCAACCCTCAACCAGTGCAGGGCGCGGTCTTCTTTGATGACGTTCGTCTGCGGGCGCGTGCGCGGGTTGTGATGCCCAATCGTTTCGATCACGCGGGCGTTGCGTGCCTTGCGGCTGTCCATCACCACAATGCGGTAGCTGGGCTGGCGCTTGAGGCCCACCCGTTGGAAGCGAATCTTAACCATGTTTATCTCCTTATTACAGCCACCACCACAGCGGGTGGGGCATTTTGTGATTGATTAGAATAGTGCAAATTTGAACGTGTCGTCGCCACGCCTAGCGAGTTAGAAGGGTAAGTTGCCGCCCCCGCGCCCGCCCATCATGTCACCCAGGCCGGGGATGTTTTGGAAGCCGCCTTTACGCATTTGCTTCATCATCTTCTTCATGGCCCGGTGCTGCTTGATGAGGTCGTTCACATCACGTACCTGGACGCCACTGCCGCGTGCGATACGTTTTTTGCGGCTGGCATTCAGGATTTTCGGCTTACGGCGCTCAGCAGGCGTCATAGACTGAATTATCGCTTCGACCTTCTTGAGCCGCCTATCAGCATCTTTGGGGTCTAGCTGTTGGGCCATTTTGCTCAGCCCCGGTATCATGCCCACCAACTGGGTGATTGACCCCATCTGGCGCACCTTTTGAAGCTGATCCAGATAGTCCTGAAGCGTGAACTCATCGCGCATCAGCCGTTCGGATAGCTCCTCGGCCTCGGCCTGCTCGTAGAGTTCTTCCGCTTTTTCGATGAGCGTCATTACATCACCCATGCCCAGGATGCGGTCTACCAACCGATCCGGGTGGAACAGTTCAAGGCCGTCGATCTTCTCACCCGTGCCCAGGAACTTGATGGGGACGCCTGTCACCGCCCGCATGGAAATTGCCGCACCGCCGCGTGCGTCGCCGTCGATCTTGGTCAGCACCAGGCCAGTCACGCCCACGCGCTCGTTAAAGCCTGTGGCGATGTTCACCGCTTCCTGGCCCGTCATGGCGTCTGCAACGAGCAGCACCTCAACCGGGTTCACCTGCGCCTTGATGCGCTCTAACTCATCCATGAGCGACGCATCAATTTGCAGGCGGCCAGCCGTGTCTACAATCACGACGTTGGCACCGGCCCCTTGTGCTGCCTTAACACCATTCCGTGCGATGTCTTCCGGCTTGGCTTCCGTGCCTTCCTGATAGTGCGGCACATCAATCTGGCCGGAAAGCGTGACCAACTGGTCAACCGCAGCCGGACGGTACGTATCTGCCGCGATGAGGAACGGCTTGCGGCCTTCCTTCTTCAAATAGCTGGCTAGCTTGGCGGCAGTCGTCGTCTTACCCGACCCCTGTAAGCCCACCAGCATGATAACGTGCGGGGGCTGCGCCCCTGAAAAATCCAGGCGACCGGGTTCACCGAGGGTGTCGTTTAACTCCTCGTGAACAATTTTGATAACTTGCTGGCTGGGGTCCAGGCTCTTGAGGATTTCTGCACCGACGGCGCGGTTTTTCACGCGGCCTACGAAATCCTTCACAACTGGCAGCGCGACATCGGCCTCTAACAGCGCCATACGCACTTCGCGCATGGCATTGTCCACGTCCTTGTCAGTTAACGTGCCAGAACGACCCAAATTTTCCAGCGTGTTTTGTAAGCGTTGGCTCAGGCTTTCAAACATGTTTGTGCTTTTTATAATGGCTGTGGCAGTGTTCTATCATAGGTAGATTAGCCCCCAACGTCAAGATAGGGGTACAGTTCTAGCTTGAATCCGGGGTATGCAGCCACAATAATGCAAAGATTCACGTTCGTCTGCTGCCAGGACAAGAGGATATATGTCAATTCGTCGTGCGTCCAACGTGTGGTTCTGGATGGTGCCGCTGCTGCTGCTCACATGGTGGCTGGGGGCGGCGGGCCTGGGCGCGGACGCCATCTGGTGGGATGAGTGGCGCACCATCTACCGGGCAGGGGGTGCCCAATGGGGGCCGCTCAGCGTGCCAGAAGTCGTACAGCGAATGCTGGCCGAAGACCCGAACCAATCGCTGGGCTACCCGGTGCTAATTTCCCTGTGGGGCCGCGCCGTCGGCTGGTCTGATGTGGCGGGGCGGGCGTTTTCACTGCTGGCGGGGATTCCCGTTGTGGCGCTGGCCTACCGCCTGGGCACGGATATGCTCAACTGCCGGGTGGGCAGCCTTGCCGCTGTGACGATTGCCACCTCTGCGTTTTACATCACCTACCTGCACGAACTGCGAACGTATTCTATTTATGCGCTGTTCGCCGCGCTGGCGGTGTGGTTCTACTGGCGGGCACTGCACACCCCACGCCTACGCCTGGGGGATGCCATCGGGCTGACGCTTTCCATCGCGGGGCTGTTATACATGCACTACCTGGGTGCCCTGCTGATCGGCGGGGCGGCTCTATATCATCTGCTATTTGTACCCAAAACCCGGCGCTGGTGGGTCATCAGTGGGAGCGTGGCAGTGGGTGGGGTGTTGTTTATGCCCTGGGCCGGGATGCTGCTGCAAGCCGTGAATAATGCCATTGAAGAAGGCGGACGCCCCGACGTGGCCCTATCCACACTTAGCGTGCTGGATCAGCTCTTTTACGCGCTGACCAACGGTGCGGTGTGGCTGCTGGTGTTGGTGGTGCCGGGGCTGCTGCTGGCCGTCGCCCGCCCCACACACCCGCGCCAGCGGGAGGCGGCAGTGTTCGTGACGTTCACATTTAGCGCGACCCTGCTGCTAACGATCATTGCCCACGAGTGGCTGACCATTCTGGCCCATGCCCGCTACCTGCTGGTGTTGTGGGTACTGTTTCCGCTGCTGGTGGGCCTCAGCCTGGAGCGCGTGACGGCGGCACTCAGTGGCAGTGTGCAGCGCTACGTGGTGCCGGGGTATGCAGCGCTGGCAGTCGCACTGTGTTTGTGGGCGGTGTTTGTTCCCACGTTCAGCAACCATTTGCTGCCGGATGCCTACCGCGTGTTCTTCCGGCCTGATGTGCGCTGGGACGAGGCCGGGCGCATCCTCAAAGACGAGACGACACCAACCGACGCGGTTGCACTTAGCATTGACCGGCACCCCTGGGCGGTGCAGGGTGCCCTGGACTTCTATTTGTACGGGTTGCCAGCCCGCCACACGCCGCTTTCCCGATTGGACGACGCCGACGCCATGCACGCCTTCATTGCCGGAGCGCCGCGTGTGTGGGTCGTCCGTGAGCAGGGTAACGCCACACCGGACGGCCTGACCACCTTCACGGACATCGTGCAGGCAGGCTACGCCCGCTGCGACACAGACGCCGCCGCGCATGGCCTGACTTTCGACCTGTATTCACGCTCACAGATGTGCTGTGCCATGACCGAGCAGCCGCTTATCCGTTATAATGAGCAACCCATTGCCTTTAACCATGCAGAGGTGCTGTCTGTAGATGCTAACGCAGTAGACTTGCTCACGCAGTGGGCCGTTGCACCGCAGGTACCCGTCAACACGTACTCCGTCGCCTACTACCTGATGCAAGACGCCGCGATCATCACCCAGGTAGACGAGCCAGTGCCCTACGCGCCCAACGTTTGCCACATCACGCGCCTGCCAACGGCAGATATTGACCCAGGAAGCTACACCATTGGCATAACCGTCTATGCGTGGGAAAGCGGCCAGCGATTGACGGGGTTACATCAGGTGGACAGCACCCCAACAGCCCTGCACCGGCTGATAACGGTTGACATACCCTGAGCGGCTACAAGACTTTTTTTGCGAAAACGAGCTTTACCCATGACGCCTGATACGATTCAAATCGGCAACCTGGAAATCGAACCTGCCGCCTATCGCCTGACCAAAGCCGGGGAACCGCTTCG
>DAOTTY010000228.1:0-5431 GCA_034437575.1 Anaerolineae bacterium
GCGACGGTAAATAGCATCATCTCTCCCCCCCTTTGGTTTCAGCCCCGCACCTGTATAGGCGCGGGGCTGTGCTTTTACACGGTGACCCCACCCAAAACGGCAAAAACAGCCGTCCGCTGCGGGTTATCATACCGTTAAGTCCATTTTAAGCCAGCATTGACGTGACTCAGCGCAAAAGCGCATCGCAAGCGTGGGGGAGGGCCGATGGCCAATCATGCGAATCTGAATTCATGGGTAACTGCTCAGGCACCGGGTGCCGCTGTTTAAGCCCTTCTCCCAGGGCCACAGGCCCGTTCGGGAGAGGGGTTGGGGTGAGGGCTGAGTCATTACATTCATGGACTGATTTATTAACGCAGCAGCGTGAACAACTCCACATCACCGGCCACCTGGGATGCCGCCCCGCCGTTGAGTGGCAGCGCAAACACATCCGGGCGGGTAGCCTGTTCCACCTGCTCAAAGTTGCTGAAGTCCTCGGCTAGCGTGGGCGTGCCGGGTATCTGGTTAAAGTAGAGGGTATCCTGCGTGGCGACCATTCGGGGGATGCCCCACACCCCCGGCGCTGTATAGATCGCCACATCTTCGGTGCCCTCGGTTTCATCCACAAGGTAAATTGCCACATCGTAGGTGTCATCTGTGAGTACGTCTGGCGTGCCGTTGGCGTTGCGCGTCCGCACGCTGTAATAAAGGCGGCCATCTGGCCCCCATGCCACTTGATCGGGGGGGGCGGTAGTGTCGATGCGGCGCAGCTCGCCACTCGCCAGCGTGACCACCGCCAGTGCCGGGGGCTGCAAATCGGTGAGGCCCGCAACCTGTGTGCCATCGGCAGCTAGGACGCCCCGCGCCACGCTCCCCTGGCGGCGGCCTTCAACAATCATCCGGGCCTGCTGCGGCGTGGCGAGGGCCAGCCCCGTCCCGTCACAGTTGACGCTGTGCAGCAGCCGCCCGTCCCCTAACGCCTGGAACAGCATTGCGCTGCCCCCCAACCCCGTCTCTGACGTGTAGTAGCCGTCACGCGGGTCTGGGCTGCCGCCGCCGCAGCCGACCCCATAGGTGAATGTGGCGAGGGCTTCTGGCGGGCCAGCGGGCAGCGTGTGCCGGAAGATTTGCATGGGCTGCTGGGGGAAGTCGCTGCGCGTTTCTGTCAGGTCACCTTCGATGGGGATGGCGTAGTACACAAACTGCGCGTCTGGGCTAAACGTGGGCGGATACACCAGGTCAGCGTCATCAGACAGGCGGGCGATGCTCCCGTTGGTGCGGTCTACAACGTTCAACGCGCTGGTCTGGCTTTCCAGCCCAAATGCAGACAGGGCATAGGCCACATAGCGCCCACCGGGGCTGGCCACCACATGATTGAAGAACGCAATATCGTCTTCGCTTTCGATGTAGGTGTTATAGTCGTCCAGCACGGTGCCCGTACTGAAATCAATAAGCTGGCTGCCGCGCACCCCTACGACGGGCGGGTTGGTTTGCGCGGCACTGCGGGCAGCGGTGCAAAGCAGCAGCACCCCCAACAGGCTGGCGAACACAAAACGATGACGCATCGGGTTTGGCTCCTTGTAGGTTTACAGGTAACGATGAGAGGGTTCGTTAGTATGATCTTATCTCACACGGGTGGGGGTGTGCTACAATGCGGGGCAGGTCGCAAGAATCATGATAGTGTTGCTATGGTGTTCGTTCGTGCTGTAATGCGGGTCGGGGTTGGGATGTTAGCACTGGTCGCCGTGTGGGTGACGGGGCTGCATTTGCGCTCCGGGTCTTACGGTATGGCAGACGCGCTGCTGCCCGATATGACCTGTGATCCGCCGTGTGTGCTGGGCTTGCAACCGGGCGTGACCACCGTCCAGGATGCGTATGAGATATTAGGCAGCAACCCGCTGATTCACTCTATCCAGGTTAACCAGACCGTCAGCGACGACACGATAATTACGTGGCGCTGGCACCATGACGCCTACCCCTACCTCAGCGACCGCCCCGGCTACGCTATGATTAACTACGACGCCTACGTGATAACGGGCGTCTTCTATCACACGGGCCTGCCCCTGGCCGCCTTCCAACGGCACATTGGCCCCGCAGATGCCTACACCTACGAGATGTCACCGCGAAACCCCACTTACACCTTCCGCGTGGGGGATGTGTACACAGGCGGGAAACTGCGCCTGGACTATGACATGCAGTGCCAGGGAAACAATGCCCGACGCGAACTGGCCACCGCTACCAGCGTCGCCGCCCTAGACCTGCAAACGCTCGCCCGCACCGGGCCGTCTGGCACCGCCCTCACTTCTGCGACGCAGCGCCGGACGCACGTCTGCCACGGGCTATCATGAGATACATGCGTTTGATTGCGGTCACAGCGGGGATCGTGGCAGGGCTGGTGCTGGCCGTGGTGGGGGGCATGTCCCTGGTGCCGTACCGCTACCCGGCAGGGGTGATAGCCGTTATACCGGATGCCACCTGCGAACCCGCCTGCGTGCTGGGCATTCAGCCGGGGGTCACCCCCGCCGAAGACGCCATCGCCATCCTGGAAGCGCACCCGTTGATTTCCTACCTGCACCCGCCTATTGTCGTAGGGGATAGGGTGCGCGTCTCCTGGACGTGGCGTGAGGCGGTTCCGGCGCTGGCCACTGCTGGCCCCAGCTTTTTGATTTATGGCAGCGAGGGTAGTGTGACAGCCATCCACATCAAAACCAACATCGACCCGGCCACACTTCGGGTAACGCTGGACGCGCCCACGACGGTCCATCGCGTTTTTGCAGACAGCCGCCGCAGCGCCCATATCATCGAAGCCTATCCGGCCATCCACACAGATGTGTATCACCTGTTTGACTGTGACACGCGGCAGCCTTCCGGCGTAGAGTTCATGGTGCGCGGCGAGCAAGTCACGCGCTACTACAGCACAATCGTCACAGGCTATGTGCAAAATCGCTGCCGGGGGGGTTAACGGGGTGTTATTCTGGGTTGCTGCCTATCGCATTGCGGCTGTAATCGTCACGTTGACTTTGACGACAGTGGGGCTGGCCTCCCTCCAGCCGTACACCAACGACGACGGCCTGGAGGATATTCTACCGGATTTAGCGTGTGACCCGCCGTGCGTGATGGGCATTCAGCCGGGCGTCACATCCGCCGCCGAGGCGCTGGCCCTGCTGGACGCGCACCCGCTGGTTGCTGCCATCGTGCAGCCGGAGTACGCAGGCGAGATGATGGTGGCCGAATGGACGTGGACGACCCAGGTGCCCGCGCTGGCGCAGGCGGGGCCATCCTACCTTGTGTTCGACTTCAGCGGGCGCGTGGGCGCGGTACGCATCAACACACAGGTGCAGCCAGCACAGTTCCACCTGCACTATGGGGCACCCACACACGCACACGGCGGCTTCGTAGAAGATGACCTCGTTCATGTTGTCGAATCCTACCGGGGTGGGCACTTCAACGTGTATTACGTGTTCGTGTGTGCCAATCAACAGCGAACCGGTGCCGAATTCATCGTCCGGGCCGATTCGCCCACCCCTGACGGCCAATCGCCCCTGCCGACCAGCTACGCGGCCAACCGCTGCCGGGGCCGCTAACATGATCTGGCTGCGGGCAGTGCTGCGGGTGGGGGGCGCGTTAACGGTGCTGGTGCTGCTCACTGTGGGGGGGCTGCACCTGCGGCCTTACCCTTATACCATTGGGTTTGAGGTGATGCTGCCAGATATGGGCTGTGAGCCGGTGTGTGTTGCCGGGGTGCAGGTGGGCGTGCATCACCGCGACGACGCGCTGGCTGTGTTGCGGGCGCATCCAATGGTGGAGGGCGTCCGGGAGAACGCATATGGTGATGGCAGTGGGGAAATCCTGTGGCGCTGGGCCGACGCTTACGACGCGCTGTACCGCTATGGCCGCAACTATTTGTGGTATGACACCGACGGCATTGTGCAACGGGCGACCCTGCCCACCGATGTGCCCCTGGTCGATTATCGGGTGCGCCTGGGTGCCCCAGATGTCACCCAACTCACGGACTACCCCGGCAGTCGTGATGTGGTCGTGCGCGAGGTGTATGGCGATGTGCATCTGAGCTACGGTTACCGCTGCCTGCCGATGGGCGTGCCCGTGCTGCATACACAGGCGGTTACCGTGTTGGTCAACCCACCCCGGCGTGGGGCTGTGTATGAAGTGGCCCGCCCCATAGACAGCCTGTTGTATATTAAGCCATGCGGTTGACGCTAAATGCCTGTTGTGCGCTGTTAGAACCCCAAAACCGACCCCCTGACCCGGTCACTGGTAACTCATACACACTTCCTATGTTGTTTGATGTTGTTTTTACGCACCTCAGAAAATTTTCTTATATCACAGCCCTATAGTTAGGGTCGTAAAGCAGTAACCTGACCGATGACATCAAATCAAAGTATTGGAGGTAACCCCATGAGTATCTTGTCTCGCCGTAACCCCATCCGTGAAATGGCCGCTATGCAAAACACGATGGACCGTTTGTTTGAGGACGCATGGCGTGGCATGGCCGACGACAACGAGCGCGTGCTGGCCATCGACGTTCATGAGGCCGAAGATGCCTACACCATCGTCACCAACGTGCCCGGTGTTGAATCCGATAACATCGAGATTACCCTGCACGATGGTATCCTGACGATTGCCGCCGAACTGCCACGAGCCGAAGTTGCTGAGGGCACCCGCGTCCATGTTGCAGAGCGCGTCTATGGCCAATTCAGCCGCACCGTTCGCCTGCCGAAGGCCATTGAACATGACGGCGTTGAGGCCACCTTCGACAACGGCGTGCTAACGCTGCACCTGCCGAAGACTGCTGATGCTCAGCCGCGTCAGATTCCGATCAAGTCCGCTGGCGTGCTGCGTGCCAACAACTAAGATGGGTTCCAGGCGGGCCGCTAGCACCACACAACAGCGTGATCGTGCGTTTTTCGTGGGGGACGCGCAAAGGCGCGTCCCTACATGCATGAATGACCCCCTCAAACCATAGGACGGCCTTTTGGCCGTTTGCTGCTGTCAAATTGTATTTAACTCTCCCTCGGAAATAGACCCATCCCCTTACCCTCAAAATGGGGGAAGGGTGACGGCGAAGCCGTCGGGTGGCAAACTGAGTCGTTACGGGGTACCCCGGCGAATAATGCGTTACACTCTCCGCATTGACCGGCGCACACGAAAGCCACCCCATGTATCAAAAGACCGTTCTCTCTCACACAGACGCCATGACCATTATCAACGCCATCCGGGAGCGGGCCGAAGCCGACAGCCTCGGCCTCGTCGCTGCCGTCGTGGACGATCACGGTGAGCTGCTAGCCTTCCTCCGCACGGATGGCGGGCCGCTGCCGTCCATCATGATCGCGCAGAACAAAGCCTATACCGCCGTGCGCGAGCGCACCGAATCGCGTAAGCTGGGGCAGCGCTCCAAAGACGAGGGCTTCCCCATGACGAACTTTGGCGAACTGCG
>DAOTTY010000229.1:0-5710 GCA_034437575.1 Anaerolineae bacterium
ATGCTGTCAATCCACTCGGCATCGCCCGTTTCCGGGTCTACGCGCCACAGTGAATCGTACACCTGCTCGCTGTTGCTGTTGTTGCTGCTGGTGACGTACATTGTGCCGTCACGGTGGAACGTTAGCCCTTCCACGTCACGGATGGCCTGCCCGTCCAGGTTGCTTCGCAGCGGGATGGGATCAACAGCCCGCACACCGCCCTGCGTCAGCGTGTCAAAGTCGAGGCGGGCCAGCCGCGTCACATAATCCTCACTGGCCACCAGCACATAAAATGTGCCCGTCTGCGGGTGGATGACGAAGCCCTCTACGTTCACAAAATCCGCACCCTGGATGTGCTCAACTTCCACCCTCACGTAGTCCACGCCCTGGCCAAATGTATCTCGCACAACCTCACCCGTGCCTGGATTAATCTGGAACAGGTGGTTTTTTGCATCCTGGGTGATGGCCCACACCAGCCCCGTCTGCTTATCGACTGAAATGCCATCCACATCATACAGCGTATCGCCCCCGTGAATCGGGTTCAGCGCGGGCGCGTTAGCAGGCGCTACTGCGTCACCCCTGGCAGTGAAAAGCCCTGTCCGCAGGTCAATGGTGCCAAATACGCCGCGCTGCTCCGCTTTAATTTCTTGCTGCCCGTAAAGCGTTGTGCCATCTGCGCTAAAGGTTAGGTTCTCCACCTCTACCGTGCCCGTTGGCCCCACCACACGAGCGGCTGCCGTTGCGCGGTCAATAGCAATCAGCGTGTCGGTCTCGTTGTTGCGCCGCAGGTCAAGGTTAGCCACAGAAAAGCACGTTGTTTCTAAGTCCGGGCCAGTGACCTCCTCATCGAAGGGTACATATTCCACCGTGCCCAGGTGAATGATATTTTCAGGCAGGCTGTCGCCGGTGCCATTTGTCACTTTGCTGCGCTCGTCCGTTCGCCAATCGTAGATGCCCGTGTACACGTCGTATTCACCCGGCGGCAGTTGGCCTGCCAGTTGGATTCGCCAGGTGCTTTTCTCGCTCATGTTGCGCGTCCAGTAGGGCATGGGGAAGCGGCCACTAAACGGCGACTGGTCAAACACATACAGGTCGTCGCCCTCACGCGGGATGAAGTGCAGCATTTGCGACAGGTCTTTGCGCTCGGCCTGACGGCGGTCTGTTTCCCACCAGAACGAAATGGGCATCGTTTGGCTGTGGATGGTTTCTTGCGGCAGGCTGTACCCTACCAGTTCGACGCCCTCTTCGGGGAAGGTGTAGCGATTCGGGATGTCCGGTTCATCAATCTGGCGGCTGGTCAGCACAGTCACCCGCTCCAGGATGGCAGCGTCGAAGGCCAGTTCGCCCAGGGTGCCAAAATCACTGACGGGCAGGCCCGTTGTGTCTTGCCAGGGGCGCAGCAGCGGCCACGGCCCATACCACACCCGCGCCATAATCCCCAGGCTGGCGGGGGTGGGGGTGCTGCGCGGCAGGCGCATGTAGTAGTTCTGCTTCATCACCACACCGGGGAACCACGCCCGCGTCGGAATCACCCCCAGGTGCAGGCTGTCGTTCTGGGCAACACTTTCGCCGTTGGGGTATTGCAGCGCATGGACGGAAAAGCTGTAGTTTTCTTCCAGGCGTTCGTTGGCCCGCCAATACATGGACACGATGATCTCGTCGCCCGGTTGGGCGCGGGCCGGGCGCACGTTATAAGCCAGCAGCGTGATTTTGCCGTCGTCGTATTCCACAGCGGCGGGTTTGGCCAGCAGGTCTGCTTGTATGCCCGGCAGCATGAACTGCGCGAAGAAGTACCAGCCCACCACCGCCGCCCCGCCGATGGTCAAAAAGCGGCGGGCGGTCGCCTGCTGCTCATCTGGCACAAACTCCTGCATGTAAGACAGCACCCCGGCCAGCACAATCGTGGTGCCCACCATCTCAAACGTCTCTTCAAAGACGTACATCCACTGCGCGTCCGGGTCGTTTCGCACATAGCCTTGCAGCACAAACTCCTCGACGCCGATGCCTGACACCGCCGCAATCATCAGGCCCATAAATATCATGACGAACAGCCGCAGCGGAATTTTGGAGCCAAACCAGTACACCGCCACACTGATGCCAAACAAAATCATTCCGGCTATCGCATAGGGGATGCGCCAGAACTCCGAGGGCACCCGGCCCCCCAGTGTTTCGTGAAAGGCGTGGTATTCGTCCAGGCCCAGGTAGATAAACGTGGCCGTCAATAGCAACCAGTAGGCCCGCTGCCACCATTTCAAATCGGGCGTCAGCCAGCCGTTGACGAACGCCAGCAGCCCCACAAACGCCAGTTGAAACGCCGAAAAGATCGCCCCGGCGGTCAGTTCATATTGCAGATTGAGGAAAAACGTCCAGAACGAGTTCAGGCCGCGCTCTAGCACTTGCAGGTGCGCCACAGCCAGCACAATTTCAAACAAAATCAACCCGATGAGCAAGTTACGCGCAAATGGGCGCAGCCGCCGCCGCGTGACGATGAGGGTCGCCACGGCCACACAATAGGCGATCACCAGCAGCGATACCTCAAATAAGAACTGATAGGTGTTAAACATAGACCCGGTGACCTAGTGACTTGTCGTTTTGGCACGAATTTATAGCAGAGATAAAGCAACCCTAAAAGAGCCGGGTTCGGTTCCCGGCTCTGTAAAAAAGCGTGGGGCAGCGGGGCAGGCTATGGGGCAACGACGAAAATCTGGTCGCCGTCCACACCAACCACCACCAGCCCGTTAATCACATCCCCGATGCGGATTTCGCTGGCCGGCGGGATGTTATCGCCAGAAAAGTTGCGGCCCTGCGCGGCAGTTACCGGGGCCGTCGTGGGCACAGCCGCCGGAACAGCGGTGGCTGGGGCTGCTTCGATAACGGGCGCGGCGGCCTCATCAATCGGGGTGTCTTCCGCAACGGGCGCGGCGGCCTCAACGACGGGGGCTGTTTCTGCCTCCGTGACGGTTGGCTCGGCTTCGACCACCGGCGCGGCGTCTTCGACGGCGGCAAGATCAACCTCAGCCAGCGGGATGCCCGCAGCATCGTTCTTCAACTGATCCACAATGCGTTCTTCGGTGCCCCGGCAAGCCTCAAACTGGAATTCGTAGATTTTGCCTTCGCGCCGGTCATCCGGCGACGACTTGGCCACATTGGCCTGCAAGATGCCGTTGGGCAGCACGTACAGCGCGGGCGGCGGGTAAAAGTAGACATCCTCAGCGGCAACCCCCAGCGTAGCGAACAGGCCGGTGACCTCTGCCTGGGCAATGCCACTGCGAATGGCCGATTCTGGCACAAACAGAATTTCGGTGCCGTCCAGCAGCAGCAGCAGGCCGCCCCCCGTCACCGAGGTCGAAATCTGGTCGGCCCCGCCAACGCAGTACAGGCCCATGCCGTCCATCCAGTAGTTAAAGTTAATGCGGCCATCGTCGGTTCCCTCATCGGGGGCCTGGTTTGTTTCCTGGGCCAGCAGCCCTGCCGGAACCACCAGCACTACCGCCACAACGATCCACGCATTTCTCAGCATTCGGTTCATAGTCAAAATTAGACTCCCATGAGCAAAAAACGCGGGTGATTATCTATGAAACTGGGCCTGTGAACAGGGGGAGATTTGGGGGGCACAGCCGCGCTGCGCCCGTTGGCGTGGGGTGTTTGGGGCGGTTAATCGTCGTCGCGGCTGCTGCTGCTGCTGCTGTCGTCATCACCGCTGGAGGCGCGCCCGGTGGGTTTGGGGCCGCTGCCGTTTGCTGTAGCCGAAACGCCGTCCAGGCTGGGCAAGCCGAAGTGGGTGCGAATCTGGTTTTCCAGGTCGGCGGCCACGTCGGGGTTTTCGACCAGATGGTGCTTGGTGTTCTCGCGCCCCTGGCCCAGCAGGTTGTCGTTGTAGCGGTAAAACGCGCCGCGCTTTTCGATAACGCCGATGTCCGTGCCTAAGTCCACGATTTCACCGGGTTTGCTGATGCCATTTTCGTAGAACATGATGTCGAACTCCGCCTCGCGGAAGGGCGGGGCGACCTTGTTTTTCTTGATTTTGATGCGCGTGCGGTTACCCACCACCTCGCCGCCCTGCTTAATCGACTGAATGCGCCGGATGTCAATTCGCACGCTGGCGTAAAACTTGAGGGCACGCCCGCCGGAGGTCGTTTCCGGGCTGCCGAACATGACGCCCACTTTTTCACGGAGCTGGTTAGTGAACATCACGCACACATTGGACTGCTTAATTGCGCCAGAGAGCTTGCGAAGGGCCTGGCTCATCAGGCGGGCCTGCAAGCCCACATGGCTGTCGCCCATTTCGCCTTCGATTTCCGCACGCGGCACCAGCGCGGCTACACTGTCCACCACAATAACGTCCAGCGCACCAGAGCGCACCAGCGCCTCGGTGATTTCCAGCGCTTGCTCGCCCGTGTCTGGCTGAGAGACGTATAGCTGCTCAATATCCACGCCGATGCGGGCGGCGTAGGTCGGGTCTAGCGCGTGTTCCATATCTACGAACGCGCACAGGCCGCCGCGCTTCTGGGCTTCGCGCACCACATGCAAACAAAACGTCGTCTTACCAGATGATTCCGGGCCGTAGATTTCCACAACGCGGCCACGCGGCACCCCGCCCACCCCCAACGCAATGTCGGTGGTGAGTGAACCGGTGGGGATGGTGTCCACATTGAGGTGGGCCGCTTCGCCCAGCTTAATCACCGCGCCGTCGCCATAGCGCTTGGTCAGGTCGGTGAGGGTGGATTCGAGCGCTTTCATGCGCCCGCTGTCAAACAGGTCGTTGTCCTGGGGGTCTTCTGTCTTCTTGGTGGATTTGCGTCGTGCCATCGTGTGATTTTGTCCTCTATTGGTGGGGGTGTTTAACGGGCGTGTGCCAACCGCGTTTTGTACATTATACGATAGTTAGAGCGTCAACGGGTTTGCCGTTCACGGGGGTAGCATGAATTGGATACGGATATGATAGACCTAATGTTCTAAGTTGGCAAGGGAGCCACGATGAAAATTTACACGAAGACGGGCGACGACGGCACGACGGGCCTGTTTGCGGGCGGGCGTGTGTACAAAATGCACCCGCGTGTGAACGCCTATGGCACCGTAGACGAACTCAACAGTGCGGTGGGCACGGCCCGCGCCGCCGCTGCCAAACGGGACGACTGGCTGAAGCAGGTGCAAAACGACCTGTTCCACATCGGTGCTGACCTGGCCACCCCGCTTGATGCGGACGCCGAGTGGGTCGTTCGCACGCCGGAAGGCTCGATAACGTGGCTGGAAACACGCATTGATGAGATGACCGAGCAACTGCCGCCGCTCAAGCACTTTATCCTGCCGGGGGGATGCCCCGCAGCGGCGCATTTGCATCTGGCGCGGGCGGTGTGCCGCCGGGCGGAGCGGCTCGTGGTCAACCTGGCACAGCAAGAACCCGTAACGGAAAGCGCGGTGATCTACCTCAACCGCCTGTCAGACTTCCTGTTTACGCTGGCCCGCTACGAAAACATGCTGGTCGGCATCCCGGAAGAGCAGTGGCAGGTAGATCGCTGAGGTTCAAAATGACCTGTTGCGGCGTTTTTGTAGCCCGTTGTGAACTGTATTTGCTCACCTGAGAGAACGGAACGACGCAGGTACCCGGCTGAATTCCCCCATCCCCTGGCCCCTTACCCCCAAAGGGGGGTGAGGGCGGGTGCGTTGTGCCCACGTATACCCGGTGCCTGAGTCGTTACATCAACCCTAATACGGCCCGTAGGCCGTCCCA
>DAOTTY010000230.1:0-5576 GCA_034437575.1 Anaerolineae bacterium
TGTCTGCGTTAGCGGGGTGGCGCACCCGCACCCAGTTGCCCAGGGCAGTGCGGGCCTGCACGGTGAACGGGTCTTCGGTGGCAAGGCGGCTGGTGGTTTCATAAGTGATGCTGGGGCCAGCGTACAGGTTGACCGGCTGCACGGCGAACAGGTCACCGTCGGCGGCGTGGCCGGGATGCACCAGCACAACCAGGAAAAGGGCAAATAACGCGCTGAAAGCTCTAAGCATGGTGGCTCCATCACACAGACGGTTGTTGCGTTCAGTATGATAGGCGGTGGGGCGCATCGCAAGAGCGTATTACAAGGCAGATGGATACCGGAGTGGGTGGTGCGAGCAGCGCAATGGCTGATTTTGCGCCCAGTTTTAGACTGCAAATTAGAAACCCTTCACAACGCTTTACACGCGCTGTTTGTTCATGATAGACTAACGATAAGCACAATTAATCCGATTCAACAGATAAATAGCGCATGACACCCGTTAACCTCCCTTCAGAACTGCTGAACTACCTGGCAACCAGTGACTTCCAACCCGGTGACCGCCTGCCAACCCTCAGCGAGTTGCAAAAGGAAGAGTACCTGAACATCAGCATCAGCAAAATCCGTGAGCAGCTTGAGGTTGCGCGGGCAATGGGGCTGGTGGAGGTGCGAAGCAAAACGGGGATGCGCTTGAACCCGTTTAGCTTTACCCCGGCCATTCGCCTCAGTTTGCTGTATGCGCTGGCAATGGATGTGCATCACTTTGAGCATATTGGCTCGGTGCGCGTTCACCTGGAAACAGCCTATTGGGATGAAGCCTGTGCCAAGCTGACGACTGTTGAAACGGCGATCATGCGTGAGCAGATTGAGGCCGCCCGTGCCAAACTAGCAGACGCCCGCTGGATACAAATCCCCCACGAGGAACACCGCACCTTTCACCTCACCGTGTTTACTCACCTGGACAACCCGTTTGTGATTGACCTGCTGAAAGCCTATTGGGATGCCTACGAAGCAGCGGCGATTACCCGCTATGCTGACTTCAGCTATCACCAGAAGGTTTGGGACTTTCATGAGCGCATTTTGGACGAGATTTGTGCCGGGAACTACGCCGATGCCCGTCTGTTGTTTGTGGAACACACCGAACTGCTGCATGTGCAACCCGTGCTGCAACCTGCATCTGAGCGTGATGAAGATTAGTCCCTGTGGGCAACCGCAGACCTATCGTTATGTGTGATTTTTAGTCTTATTGATGGACGAAAGGAGACCAGCGCGACGAGCGCCGTCCCAACCTATGGCAATCAACGTACAAGACGAAAGCCAACTCCGCATTGATGGCGACATTGTGAACGATTTCGCGTTTACTGTCGCCACTAAAAACGGCTCTGGCAGCCAAACCTCCAACAGCCTGCTGATTCGCGCCCTGTTCAAGATGGGCATTCCGGTGAACGGCAAAAACCTGTTCCCCAGCAATATCAAGGGCTTGCCCACCTGGTACACCATCCGGGTAAGCAAGGATGGCTATGTGGCCCGCCGCGATACAACGGAAATCGTGGTGGCCATGAACGAGCAAACTGCCGCTGAGGACATCGCCGGTGCCCCGGCTGGTGGGGTGGTGCTGCTGCCGGAGGAGTGGAAGTGGACGCAGAGCCGCGACGATGTTGTGTACTACGAGATGCCCGTGAAGGCCCTCGTGAAAGAAGCGGGCGTGCCGTCAGACTTTCGTGATCGCATTGCCAACATGGTGTATGTGGGCTTCGTCGCGCAGCTTTTCCACATTCCGCTGGATGTGGTTTACAACGCGCTGCTGGATAACTTCGAGGGGCGGGCCAAGCTGGCCGATATGAACTTCCCGCTGGTGGAGATGGCCCACACTTATGCGGTAGAAAACACCGAAAAGCGCGACCCGTACCGCTTTGAGAAGATGGACATGACCGAAGGCAAGATCATGATTGACGGCAACGAGGCGGCTGCCCTGGGGGCGCTGTTCGGTGGCGTGAGTATGGTCGCCTGGTATCCGATTACCCCATCTACCAGCCTGGTTGACGGCGTGATTAAGCACAAGAAGCTGCGCCAAACGGAAGACGGCAAAGAAACCGTCGCTGTAGTGCAGGCAGAAGACGAACTGGCCGCTGCCGGTATGATTATCGGGGCTGGCTGGGCCGGTGCCCGCTCCATGACGGCCACCAGTGGCCCCGGCATCAGCTTGATGTCTGAGTTTACCGGGTTGGCCCAATTTGCCGAAATTCCGTGCGTCATTTGGGACATCATACGCATGGGGCCGTCCACCGGCTTGCCGACGCGCACCTCACAGGGTGACATCATGTTTATCTACAACCTCGGTCATGGTGACAGCCGCCAGATTTGCCTGCTGCCCGGCAACGTTGCCGAGTGCTTTGAGTTTGGGTGGCGCTCGCTAGACATTGCCGAGTCCTATCAGGGGCCGATTTTTGTGGCCAGTGACCTGGACCTGGGCATGAACTTCTGGATGACTGACCCGTTTGAGTACCCCGACGAGCCGATTAATCGCGGGAAGGTGCTGAACGCGGAAGACCTGGCGGCGTTCCAGGAAAAATACGGCGAGATTTGGGGCCGCTACAAGGACGTAGACGGTGACGCGGTGACCTACCGCACACTCCCCGGCACCGACCACCCGCTAGGGGCGTACTTCACACGCGGCACTGGCCACGACGATATGGCCGTGTACAGCGAGAAGGGCGAGCACTGGATGCAGAACATGGATCGCCTGCATCGTAAATTCGAGGGGATGCGGGCCAAGCTGCCCCAGCCCATCATCGAAGACAACGGCAGCAAGGTCGGCATTATCACCTTTGGCTCCAATGAACCGGCCATCGAAGAGGCCCGCGACCGCCTGAAGGCCGACGGCATCGCCACGGACTATATGCGGGTGCGTGCCCTGCCCGTCGCAAACTCAGTCTATGAATTCCTGTTCAGCCACGAGCAGGTGTTCGTAATCGAAAACAACTACGACGGCCAACTGCTGCGCCTGCTGCGTATGGAAACCAACCGCAGCACCGAACACGTTGTCTCTCTCGCGCTTGGCGACTCGCTGCCAATGACGCCCAGCTATGTTGTTAATGGTATCAAGCAGAATCAAGGTAAATAACCCCAATGGCTAAAACAAACGCACTCGGCTTAACCCGTAACGAATACAAGGGCCGCAAGAGCACGCTGTGCCCCGGCTGCGGCCACGACTCAATTTCTAACCAGATCATCACGGCAATGTTTGACCTGGGGCTGCCCCAACACAGGGTCGTCAAGATGAGCGGCATCGGCTGCTCATCCAAGACGCCCGCCTACTTCCTGGGCCGTTCGCACGGCTTTAACGCCATTCACGGGCGTATGCCATCGGTGGTGACGGGCGCTCACCTGGCCAACCACACCCTGCGCACAGTGGCTGTAAGCGGTGACGGCGACACGGGCAGCATCGGCCTGGGCCAGTACAAGCACATCATCCGCCGCAATGTGCCGATGGTCTATATCATCGAGAATAACGGCGTATACGGGCTGACGAAGGGCCAGTTCAGCGTAACGGCTGACGAGGGCCAGATTTTGAAGTACTACGGCAAGAACGAACTGCCGCCGATTGACCTGGCGTTGGAAGCCATCGCAGGCGGCGCGACGTTCGTGGCCCGTGGCTTTAGCGGGGACGCCAAGCAGGTGCAAGAACTCATCAAGGCGGCAGTAGCCCACGAAGGCACGGCTGTGCTGGACATCATCAGCCCGTGTGTGACCTTCAACAACAAGGACACCTCCACGAAGAGCTATGACTACGGCAAGAAGCATCAGATTGCCCTGCACGAAATTCAGTATTTAGCGCCGGACTTTGTGGAGGGCCGCGACGAGATTAACATTGACACCTCCGAAGTGAAGGAAGGCGAAGTGTACACGGTGAAGATGCACGACGGGTCGCATATCCGGCTGCAAAAGGCAGACAAAAACTACGACCCGCGCAACCGCGAAACGGCGATTACCATGCTGGAACGTGCCCAGCGTGAGCAGTTGTTCATCACCGGGCTGCTGTACTATGAAGAGCCGCGCATCACCCTCGCGCAGGAACAGCAGATCGGGCCGACGCCGCTGGCCCACCTGGACGAAAGCGCCCTGCGCCCGTCTAAGGACAAGCTGGACAGCCTGATGCAGTCGATGATGTAAAGCTGCAATTGTAAAAGTTGTGAAATTTTCAGAGCGTGTCGGGGATTGCCCGGCACGCTTTTTGTTGGTCTGCTATAATGCAAAATTGATTAAAACTTTATCCAGTCACAAGGGGTACAGGCGCACGACAGCGTGGACACGGGTTTTCTGCCCCCTCACCCCCACACGGGGCGAGGGGACTTTAGAGAACTGTCTTGGCTCCCTTTCTCCCCACTATGGGAGAAAGGGCGGGGGGATAGCGGGAGAAAATAAGGCATCCACGCTATTTTGTGGTCGTACCTCACAAGGGAGACGCTGCCCATGTTTAAGCATCTGTTGGTATTGTCGGCTATCACAGCAACCTTTGCTGCTGCCGCCGCCCAAAGCGACACCCCGCCGATCATCCAGCCGGGGGATATGGTTGTGGACGTGATCGACAACAGCCAGTTTGAAATATTTTACGAGTTGGAGGGCACTGCCGGGGAGTTGGTCGTGTTTCAGTTGGTCGCCACTGAGGACGACACCGAACTCAACGGGCCAGAGATAGTGCTGTATGACCTGGAAAACAACGTGATTGCAGATACGCTCAGTTCGTTCACCTTCCGCGAGGCAACGCTGGCCATCACGCTGCCGCAGACGGGCGGCTACCTGCTGTTGGTCACGCGGGAAGATGGCCGCGCCGGGGAAGACTTTGGCGAGTATCGGTTGCAGATGATTCAGCCAACAGTGCTGGAAAATGGCATCGCTGTTGAGGGCACCGCCCAGAACAACGCGCTGCTGAATTACTACACTGTCAAGCAAGATGCGCCGTTTAGTGTGGGCTACACCTTTTTAGAGGGGGAACTGGCCCCGATTGTGAATGCCTACCGGGTGAACGAGGGGGCGCTGGTGTCAATTGCCAATCTGGAAGGCCGTGAACTGGCCAGCGGGTCGATTGGGCTGGTACCGCCTATGCAGGAAACGTATGTGTTCACGGTGGGGGATTCGCCGTTTGCCATCAACCTGGATGACACCATCAAGACGGTGGATTACGAACTGCGCTTGACCCTTCCAGAGTAGTGTGCGATGAACCTGTAACCCTTTGCCATCGAACGGTAACGACTCAGCTTGCCCCACCCCGGCGCTAAAGCGCCACCCCTCCCCCACTATCGCCGCTACGTGGCGGGAGGGAGGGGTTTGTGCCGCCTTCGGCGGTGTTCCCCTTCCCTCATTTTGGGGGTAAGGGGCTAGGAGATGGGGGAATTCAGCCGAGTGCCTGAGTTGTTACGATGCTTGAATGAACACAGGTGGGGTCACCAAGGTGCGGTGCCGGGGCTACTGGCCCCGTGCCCCGGTCGCTGCGATGCCTAAATCAAGTAATCACGCAGGTTATGGGCCAAACGCGGGTGGCGTAAGCGCCGCAGCGCTTCTTTTTCCAACTGACGAATGCGCTCGCGGCTGAGGCCGAA
>DAOTTY010000231.1:0-1654 GCA_034437575.1 Anaerolineae bacterium
TTTCGGCACCTGTTTGGCGCTCTGGTACGGCTTCCGCCATCGTCAATTCCTCGTCGTATGTTGATAAATTGAGAGTATTATCATAAGGGCTGGCTGCGTTGATGGCAATGAAGCGGTCAATGAAGGGTAGGGCTATTGCAAAGTCAAGTTTTCACATCGCGGGGACAGCGTCCGAAAAGGTAAGTTTTTGTTCACTTTTTTCAAAAAGTGAGTAACTGCTCAGGCACCGGGTGTATGTGGGCATAACACCCTCGCCCTCACCCCCCTCAATCCCCCCTCTCCCGACCGCCGCTGCGCGGCTAGGCGAGGGGGGAGGCCACCGGGTGACGCTGTTTAAGCCCCTCTCCCAGGGCCAACGGCCCGTTTGGGAGAGGGGTTTGGGGTGAGGGCTGAGTAGTTACACAAAAACTTGCCTTTTCGGACGCAAAGCGTCCGAAAATACGGGTTCAAAGGGTGCCAACCCTTTGCAGGGGTGCGGGGAAGGCGTCCCCGCGATGTGAAGACTTGGCTTTGCAATCGCCCTGGGTGTGCCAACGGTCTGGCAGCAGCAGCAGCAATGGCCAAAGCTGCTGCCCGATGGCACGCTCTATACGGCCAGATGCCGCCCGCCGTTCACATGAATCAGCGTGCCCGTGATGAAACTCTCTGTAACGAGGTAGGCCACGGCCCGCGCCACATCCTCCGGGGTGCCAGTGCGCTTGAGCAGGGTTTTGTTACCCGTCGCGGCCCATTCCTCACCGGTCACGTCGTCGGGCTGCATCACTGGCCCCGGCAGCACCGCATTGACGCGCACATCCGGCCCCAGTTCAACCGCGCTGGTTTGGGTGAGCATCCACAGGGCGGCTTTGCTCACACCGTGATGGGCGTACACCTGCCAGGGCATAATCGCACCCCGATCCAGAATGTTGACGATGGCACCACCGGGTGGGCTGTTTTTCGCCATGATCTCGGCGGCGGCCTGCGTACACAGAAACGGCCCCGTCGTATTGACTGACAGGCTGCGGTTCCAGTCGTCCAGGCTGGCGTTTAGCAGGCCCCCCGGCTGGAAGATAGACGCGCTGTTGACCAGAATATCCAGGCGGTTAAAGCGCTCCACGACGCCGCTAAACAGCTCTGTCACGCCATCAGGGGTGCTTACGTCTGCCTGGATGGCGACTGTTTCAACGCCCAGCGACTTCATATCCTGTACTGTGTCGCGCACCGTCGCCTCATCGGAGCGGTGATAATGAATCACGATGTTGGCACCGCGCCGGGCCAGTTCCAGTGCAATTGCTTTGCCCACCCGATGCGCCGACCCGGTGACCAGCGCGACACTGCCTGTGATGTCCAGTTGCATGAACCGCTCCTGTTTTGTGCGTAATCATTTGAGCTTTAGTGTAGCGCTGTGAATCAATCCGGGCAAAAAGCGTGGGGGCATTTCAGATGATTGGCGATAAAGCCCTCCCCCGCCGCTGCGCGGCCAGGGCAACCGTTTCTGCCAAAATATGTAACGACTCAGGCACTCAGCTGAATTCCCCCATCCCCTAGCCCCCAAAATGAGGGAAGGGGAACACCGCCGAAGGCGGCACAAACCCCTCCCTCCCGCCGCGTAGCGGCGATAGTGGGGGAGGGGTGGCGCTTTAGCGTCGGGGTGGGGGGCAAGCTGAGTCGTTAC
>DAOTTY010000232.1:0-9858 GCA_034437575.1 Anaerolineae bacterium
GGAAAACGCTGTACAAAAGCTGCCTCAATGGGTTCAAATCGGCTCTTTAAAGTCTAAATTCCCCTGACTTACGTAACAAATCCCGTAACCACGATATCTTGTGGTGCTACCTAATGTTTGATGCGAGGGGAGAAAGGTATTAGCTTCTGTCATGTGGGTTTAATCAAATAAAGTAAGTGAGATAGTCGTTTTAAGTCGCTGGTTAGCAGGCGGGCCACCTGCCGCCCACACGCCGTCACGAACGCCTCGCGCTCGGTTTCGTTGTGATAGAACTGCGCGGCGTAACGCACAGCCGCCGCCAACAGGTCGTCGGACGGCACCTCGCCTGCATTCAGTACCAATCGGAAGAAATCTTGCCGCTGCACAAAGGCCAGCACCCAGTCGGGCGGCATCAGGTGAACGTGCGTCAGGCTGAGGGGCGGGCGTGGGGGCATACTCTGCGTGATGTGGCCGTCGTCGTAGGCATAGCCCACGTTAAGCACCAGCGTTTCGATAGGAATGAGGCGATTCTTCCGCTGATCCATCAGCGTGCTTTCTTTCACTTCGGTTGCCATCACCAGTTCGCGCACGAACGGATCATCGGCAATGCGAATCGCGTAAATCAGCCCGACGGCATAGCAAAGCCGATCCCCCTGCGCGACTTCCGCCAGCACAAACGACCCGAACGAGTGCCGTTCGTCAATTTCGTTGCCGCGTGTGCCAAAGTCGAAGCCGTTGGTGCTGGCCCGCAGCACATACCCGATGTGTGTTGCCTGCTCGTTAGCCATGTTGGTGTTATCCTATGAAAACGGCCTACCGCCCAGGTGATGTTCCTGGCGCCAGCCTTCGCGGGCAAAGTCCTTTGAATTCGATTTCGCAGAGCTTTCTTGAGACGTGACATTGTTCTTCATCAGTTCGCGGCGCACCAGGGCTTCCACCTGTTCTTTCTCACGCCCGCTGATGTAGGCCAGTTCGTCTGCCCGCGTAAGCACATACGGGTAAGGGCGCAAGCCCTGCATACGGCACTGCTCTAGCAGCACGGCATGTAGCTGGTTGATGGCAGTTTCATCGCGTGCCACCCACATTGGAATGTCTACACGGGCGATGTGTGGCAGTTTGGTGTCGGACACGTTGATGTAAAACGCTGCGATTTCGTGGCTGGGGTTAAACTTTTTGAACTCGTAGTTTGTGGGGGAATTCTGCACCATCACAGCGGAGCGCTCCCCCGGCCCCAATACCCTGGCAAGCACCTGTTGATCCGTCAGGCCCTCAAAGTCGCCGTCGTTACGCAGCGTGGCATCACTGATCTGGTACGGTTCCAATTCCAGCAGGTGAATGAGCGAAATCAAGTAGCTGCTGCGCGGGTTATCCACATACCCGGCCAGGATCGTGTTTGCGTCGTGGTGGGCTACGAGCAGCCCCATGTACTCGTTAATCAAGCTGGTGGAGTCGGTAATATCGCTGCCGCCGAAGAATTTGAGCAGGTTGCCGTCGTGCAGGGTGATGGTGGGGTAGGGTGTGCTGCGATGCAGGCGGGCCTGCTGCCACAACATGCGAATTTCAGCAATTGTGCGGCGGGAGTTCACCGTGCGGTTGCTAATCACCTGCCTGTTTTCGTCCAGAATGTAGCCGTCTGTGTAGAAAATCCCCGGCAGTGTTTCCTGATGCGGGATTTCCCCCGTGCCATGATAGTAGGCCAGCACACCGATATTTATCACATAGTACAGGCTGCTGGATTCAAAACTGGGGTACACCTGAGAGCCGTCCGCCGCAATCACGATGATCTCTGACGGGAGCGGTTTGGGTGGCAAAACCGCATCAAACGGCTCTGCAAAGTCATCTGGTGGGGCGGCACCGCGATAGCCGCTAATGTCAGACTCGCGCACCATGCGAATACGCTGGTGGACAAAATCCATGTCGCCGCCCTTGTCGCGCAAAATCCGCACGGCCCGGTCAATTAACTCTTCCTGATCCCGAAAGGCGAGGTAACGGCCCATCTTCTCGATGTCACCGATGAGTTTGGTGAACTCTAACGACAAACGAACACTCCAATAAGTTGCCTGTTGCTAATCTAGCACTAACGTTCTGTGCGGTCAAGCAGCAACGTCACCCCATTGCGACCCATCCAGCGGCATTGCACAATAACCGTCTTTGTTTGGTAGGGAAGGAAAGCGGCACATGGGACGTTTCACAGTCGATTTGAGCGGTCAGGCGGCGGTGGTGACCGGAGGTGGTAACGGGGTTGGCCGGGCAATCGCCCTGGCCCTTGCCGATGCAGGCGCAGCAGTGTGCGTCAACGACATCAACCCGGACGCGCCGGATGATGTTGCCAATATCATCACGGAACGGGGCGGCACGGCATTCGGCTGGCAAGCGGATGTGTCGAATCGGTTTCAGGTTGGCTCGCTAATCGAAGAAGCCCGTGAGCGCTTTGGCCGCGTCAACATTTTGGTGAATGCGGCGGGGGTGCGTAAATTGGGGCCAATGGCCAAACTGGATGAATGGGACTGGCGGCGGATACTGGATGTTAACCTGACGGGGACGTTTTTCGCCACGCAGTTGATGGGCCGCGTGCTAACGGATGAGGGCGGCGGCGTCATTATCAACGTGGCGGCGAACGAGGCGCACCCCGGCCCTGCTGACGAGGGTATCGGGTTTGTGGCCAGCAAGGCAGGGGTCATCGGCCTAACGCGACAAGCCGCGAAAGAATTGGCCCCCGGCGGCGTCCGCGTGAATGCGGTGTGTTATGGTGCCATTACCACGCCAGACGTACCAAACCCCACCCTCAGCCGCGTTACGTTGGGGCGGGCTGGCACCCCACAAGAGGTTGCAAGCGTGGTGTTGTTCCTTTGCTCAGACGGTGCGAGTTTTATCAACGGGCAAGCCATCAACGTTGATGGTGGCGAGCATATGGTTTAGCGCGATAATAGAGCCTAGTGCTCAATGCCAATCATCATGAGGACGCCACACCTATGAACCGCATCTTTCTTTCACTCATGCTTACCGCTGCTGTTGGGGTTGCCCTGCGTGCGGCAGCACCCGCCAACGCCCAAGAAACGTTTACAGTGATGCCACCCGGCGCTATCGTTGATGGCACATTGGAGGATGACATCACCGCACAGCTTTTCGCATTTAACGCCTCTGCTGGTGATAACATCACCGTTGATGTCGCGCCAGATAGCAGCGCCTTCGTCCCGTATGCCGTGCTGCTGGGTCCGGCAGGAGGGGTGCTTGCCGCCGGGCAGCCCCCGCTCAGTGCAGTAACTCCGTTTAGCGCCAGCTATTTCGTGATGGTGACGACCCGCGAGGCGGTGAACGAACTGCAATTAGAATCGTTCGAGGAGCCACAGGGCTTCCAAATTGCTGTTAACGGCAACAACCCGCCGCCGCAGGCCGGTGGCCGCCTCGGCTACTTCGTCACGCCGCTGCCTTATAACACGACCTTTGAAGAAGGGTATAGTTCACCGCAGGAGGCCGTCTACTATTTCTCGTTCGACGGCGAACGGGGCGACACCCTCAATATCGTGGCCACGAGTACAAAAATCGACCCGGTTATTTACCTGTTCGACCCTAACGGCAACCGAATCGAAACCAACGACGATGCCGACACACTGATGCTGCCTGCTACAACAGATGCCGCCATTGAGGGCTTCCAGGTGCCCCAGGCCAACACCTATCACGTTTTCGTAACGGCTGTGGACTTTTTCGATATTTACGATCAGAACCAGCTTGCCGCCAGGAACGATGACATTGAACCGGAAGAGTACGGGGGCGGCGGCTTTGAAATCTACATCGAATCACAGTAGCTGCGTATGAGAGGTGAGAGGGCGAACAAACAGCCCTCTCACCTGGGGTTACTTCCACTTGATGGAGCAGCCGACGGGTTTTGTGTTCGCAACAGCCGGGGCCTGCCCCGCCAGAACAGCGTCCAGCGCATCGCGGAAGTAGGTGGCGCTCACGGCTGCCGGGTCTTCGTAGTTGTCGTCTACTGTGCCGTGATAGCGTAGTGTGCCGCTGCCATCGAATAGGAACACTTCCGGGGTACGTTCTGCGCCGTAGGCCCGCGCAACTTCCTGAGATTCGTCGCGCAGGTAGGGGAAGTTAAAGCCCTTCTCGGCAGCGTGCGTTTTCATCTCTTCAAAGCTATCAGCCGGGTACTTCACAGCGTCGTTGGGGCCAATGCCGATTAACTGCACCCCCTTGTCGGCGTAGTCCGCCTGAATCGCCATCAGGCGGTCTTCCCAGGCGAGGACATACGGGCAGTGATTACAGGTGAAGATCACAGCAACAGCGTTTTTATCCGCGTAATCGCTGAAGGTGTGGCTTTGGTCATCGGTACCGGGCAGGTCAAACGGAATTGCTTTTTCACCAACTGCGAGTGTCATGAGGGTATCTCCTGTTTGCGTTAAACGGTCGATTTTGCTTTAAGCAGTGCTTTACGAATCATTGTAACGGATGGCATTGGCGAAAAGCGGCCATCGTCCCATTGATACACACGGCAGGACAGCATCGGGGGGGTGTTTGGTGGAACGGGTGACACATCTTCGCCGTTAACCCGAATGGTAGGGGACCCGACAAAGGCGTGCTGTTCGGCTTCAGCTTCCGTTTCAACTTGTGTAATTGTCACATCCGCTTCGATGCCCTCTTCAACCATGACATCGTGCAGCCGTTGCAGCGCTGGCTCATGGGATGGGCAGTCCTCAAAATAGAAGAACTGGATTTGCATTGTTTTCTCTTGCGCTCTCGTATTCATAGCAGATGACGTTATGATTGGCGAGCTTCTTACGATAAACCGAAAAGGCTACCTATGACAACCATCGCAGTGTTCGGCAGTTCAATGGTCAAACCCGGTGACGCAGACTATGCCGCAGCAGAAGCTGTTGGCAAAGCGCTGGCGCAGGCCGGGTGCGCCGTGATGACAGGCGGCTACGCTGGCATCATGGAAGCCGCCAGCAAAGGCGCAGGGGAGGCTGGCGGGCACGTCATCGGCGTCACCACAGAGCAGATTAAAGCGCTGCGCCCGGAAAGCAACGCTAACCGCTGGGTGATTGATAACTCGCACTACCCCACGCTGGGCGAACGGCTGGACCATTTGATTCGCAAGGCCGATGGCTACGTGATTATGCCGGGTGGGGTGGGCACGCTGAACGAACTGGCGCTGACCTGGGAATACATGCGAGTAAGAGACATACCGGTACGGCCCATCATTTGTTATGGTGGCATGTGGCAGCACGTCATCGAAACCTTCATGGATGACCGCTATGTGCCCGCCCATCACCAAACCATGATTGACTTTGCCCACACCCCTGACGAGGTTGTGGCCACACTTCGAGCGAAAGAGGTTTTAACATGACACCCAAAATAGATGTAGACAGCCTGCTGTACTTTCGTGATCGGAAAAACTTGTTTCTCCGTGACCACCCGCACTCCCCGTTAACCCTCCACCAGCAGCGTACCTTTACCGGCCTGAGCTACTACGACCCCAACCCCGACCTGATTCTAGAAGTCGAGGTCAATGCGTTTGAGGAGCAGGAGCAAATCCTGATGCAGACGAACCGCGACGAACTCAGTCCGTTCTTTCGATATGGCACATTTGATGTCACAGTGGGGGATGCATCTGCTACGTTAACGATCTACCGTTCGCCGGATGGCTATTTCTTCCTGCCGTTTGTAGATGGCGGTGCAGGTACGGAGACATACAGCGCTGGCCGCTACCTGGATTTGGAGAAAGAGCCAGATGGGACTTTCACTGATTTGGAGAAAGAGCCAGCTGGGACTTTCATTGTGGACTTTAACCTCGCTTACAATCCCTTTTGCGCCTACAACGATAAGCTAGTATGCCCCATCACACCGCCGGAGAATCACATAGGTTTGAAAATCGCGGCAGGGGAAAAGCTGCCAACAGGCGAGTGGGTCATAAAGGCATAGCAAGCAGTCAGCATTGGCTTTCAACGGGGGTCAGGGATAGGCTGCCGCCAACATGTTATGTGATGTATGGAGATGTGAGCCTGGGGGATTCAGGGTTGGCAGGTAAAAGCCGCTTGCTATAATTGGTACGCTTTAATACAGCCAACTTACGCGATCACGCACGCGCCTCCACCTGAGAGGCGCGATTGGATATAGCAGGAAGCTACCACCCATGAAAATCATTCTACTCTCAGACGTATACAATCACGGCGTTGCAGGCGAAGTGGTTGAAGTCGCCAACGGCTTTGCCCGTAACTACCTCATTCCGAAGGGGCTGGCCACCAAGGCGACTGATGGCGAACTCAAGCGCTTCAGTAAAATGCGCGAGAAGTCGGAAGCACGCCGTATGGAATATGAAGGGAAGCTCAACGAACTGGGTCACAAGATCAACGGCACCAACCTGGTATTTTTTCGACGTGCAGCCAGCACCGGCAAGCTGTTCGGTTCGGTCACGACGCAGGATATTGCCGAAGAGTTAGACCGCATAACAGGGGTGGACATCAACCGCCGCCGTGTGAGCCAGCAGTCCCTGCGTGACACGGGCCTGTACGGGGTTCCTGTGCGTCTCGGGTCAGACGCTTCCCCGGTGTTGAATGTCCGCATCATTTCGGAAGACCAGCGTGTGGAGTATCAGCGCCAGCTTGACGCCATCGGTGAGGGGCTAATTGAAGAAATACGCTTCACAGAGTCCGGCAACGTCGTTCCGGTTGACCTGAACAAGCTGCGCCAGCGCATTGAGCGGGCCGAGGCTCAGGCGGAAGCCGAATCTGAGATCGAAACGGCGACCACCGCTGCCACACCAGACGATGAGGAAACGGCAGTACCCGCTACAGAAGCCGCTCCGAATACCGAGGAGTAGACTTCACTGCCGACCTAGCACTTGCGCCCCGGCACATCCGTCGGGGCTTTTTAGCTTAGAGTGAAAGTAGGTTTGCCGCACGTTATGGATAAACCGGCAATTGGGCGTTACTTACGTCAATCGCGTGAGGCGCAGGAACTCAACCTTGAACAAGCCGAAAACGCGCTGAAGATTCGCCAGCGCGTGCTAGAGGCGTTTGAGCGTGGTGAGTTTGACACGCTTGGGCTTTCATCTGTGCAGGTGCGCGGCTTCATTCGCAGCTATGCGCGTTACCTGGGGCTGGATGACAACAAGCTGGTGGCCTTCTATCAGGTCGCCCACCTGGAAGAGCAAGATCAGTCCGGGCGCAGGCAGCCGCGCAACAAAGGTGCCCGGCAAGATCAAACGCAGCCCACCAACCCGACGCGCCCAACCGCCCCCACCCGGCCAGCAACGCCCCCTGCCAATCAGCCGCCTAAATCGTCTGCGCCGCCAACGCCACCCGTAGATGATGTGCCCATCGCGGCCAAATCCATTACCGATACCGACCCGTCCCTACCTGCAATTACTGAACCCACCTACACCACCCTGGGCGATGCTTACGAGTTTCGACGGCGGCGGCGGCGCAGCAACTTCAACCGGACGGTACTGTTGCTGGTTGCAGCCGCAGCCATTGCGATCATCATTTTTGTGTTGGTGGAACTGCTGCAAGTGCAAGCTGCCGTAGACATTGAAGCGCTGCCAAACATCATCACGTCACCTACTGCCACCCCCACCTTTACCCCACTCCCTACGTCTACCTCTGCCCAGGCGGCCATGGCCCCTACCGAACGGTCTTACATCATCCATGATTATGACGGTACCGGGGTGAATGTATCCATCATGATGCAGCAGCGCACATGGGTGCGCTTTGTGGTAGATGGCGAGGAGCGGTTCGTGGGCGCGGTTCCACCCGATGCCACCCTGGAAGGGCGCGGCTTTGAGCAAATCGAAATTTCGGCAACCAATGCCGAGGCACTGCTCATTACCTATAATGGCCAACCCCAGCGCTTGCTGGGTCAGCGTGGCCAGCGCGTTGATGTTGTGTTTACACCCCAGCGTATGGATGTGAGTTCGGGCGGCAACTTTGAGCCAACATCTGAGTTTACCGCAACCCCACTGCCTACCTCAGACGTTGATGTGGAAGCGTTGATTCAGGCACAAACGCCATCGAACACCCCTGGCCCCAGTCCCACCCCATCACTGACGTTCACACCGTCCCCTACACCTACAGTTACGCCGCTGCCAACCAACACGGTGCCGCCAACGGCAACGGTTGGCCCATCACCCACACCCACCCTGACCGCCACCCCAACGCTGACCCTCACACCGTCTGACACGCCAGAACCAAGCATCACGCCAACACCATCGGCAGTGTTGCCCTTGCGCGAAACACAAACCGACCTTACCCCCACCAAAAACGGAGCTTAATGGTATTCAACCGATGACAACACATAAGAACCACTACTACCTGCTCAGCCTGGGCTGCTCGAAAAACACCGTCGATTCCGAAAGCATTGCCCAGGTGCTAGAGCAAAACGGGATGCGCGGCGTGGGCGATCCGTCCCAGGCTGAAGTGATGATCGTCAACACCTGCGGCTTCATCAACTCCGCCAAGCAAGAATCAATCCATCTGCTACGTGAACTGGTGGACATCAAGCAGGGCAACCAGATGGTGATTGCCGCCGGGTGCCTGTCGCAGCGCTACGGCTCCAATCTCGTGCAGGAAGTGCCAGGGCTAGACGGGGTAATCGGCACCCGCCGCTGGATGGACACCTTCGACCTGATTACGCGCCTGCGAGACCGCAAACACCCCACGCCGCTGTATCACCTGCCCACTGAAGCCGAAACCGTCGGCCTGGATGAGCGCGGGGTACTGCGGGCCAGTGTGCAGGGGGCCAGTGCTTACCTCAAAATCGCGGATGGGTGCCGCCGCCCGTGTGCCTTCTGCGCCATTCCCAAAATCAAAGGAACTGCCGTCAGCCGCCCACTGGAAAAACTGGTTGCAGAAGCCGCCCGCCTGCAAGACAAAGGCGTGCAGGAGTTAATGCTCATCGCGCAGGACTCCACTGATTATGGTTATGACCTGGGCATGAAAGACGGCTTAGCCCACCTGCTAGAAGCGATTGTGGACGCTGCACCGGACATCCCCTGGCTTCGCATTATGTACGCTTACCCCGGCTATGTGACGCCGCACCTGATTGACACCATCGCCAGGCACGACCAGATTTTGCCCTACCTGGATATGCCGCTCCAGCATGGGCACCGCGAAACACTCAAGCGGATGCGCCGCCCCGCCAAAGTCGAATGGGTGTATGACACACTGGCTGCGATGCGGCAGGCCATCCCCAACCTGTGCGTGCGAACGACGTTCATCGTCGGTTACCCTGGCGAAACGGATGAGGAGTTTGCCGGGCTGATGAAGTTCGTGCAGGATTTACGGTTTGACCGGGTGGGGGCGTTTACCTACAGCTATGAACTTGGCACCCCCAGCGCAGAACTGCCCGGCATGGTGCCAGACGAGATCAAGGACGAGCGCTACAACCAGCTTATGGAACTGCAACAGGGCATCAGCCTGTCGAAGAATCAGGCGCTGGTTGGCAAAACGCTAGATGTGCTGGTGGAGGGTCACGGCATGGGCGAAGATGAAGACGGCAACGACACCGGGGACATCCTGAGTTTGGGCCGCAGCTACCGTGATGCGCCAGAAATCGACGGTTACGTTATCGTGGAGGGTGAACTGCCGCCCGGTGCAATCGTGCCCGTGCGCGTGACCGGGGCCACTGCCTACGACTTGATTGCAGCGGTAGAGACAGACGCGCCCATCGTGATTGAGCCGGGCAAGCGCTATGGCGACGGCATGATTAACGTGGGCAGCATTGACTAATCGGTACTCGGTTATCCGCAACACCTTAGCCCTCACCCCGCGCCTACAGTTTCGCGGGGGCAGGCACCGGGTGCTGCTGTTTAAGCCCCTCTCCCAGGGCTACAGGCCCGTTCGGGAGAGGGGTTGGGGTGAGGGCTGAGTCGTTACG
>DAOTTY010000233.1:0-30672 GCA_034437575.1 Anaerolineae bacterium
ATGTGTCACGAGCCATCCCGATTTTTCAAGTGCTCGAACGACCTGCTCCTCGCATTGGTCAATAGCTGGCATGGCAAAACTTTCTTCGAGTGAATATCTATCAACATGATACCGCACTACATGCGAAGCATGGAATATGAGGAAAGATTTGCAAGTTTTTGAGTGACCCTAAAATGACGCAGCTTGAGCTGATGCGGTCAATCATTTTGAAGTGATGTGTGCCAGGGAATGAGCACTCGCTCTAATATCAGCACGAGAACATAAAGCGTAATCCCCACTGCACACGCAATCAGCACCCCACCCCACGCTGAAGGGAACCGGAAAACAGCGGCCTCGCTCAAAATCCACACACCAATGGCATTGCGCGGTCCACCAAAGTACCCTGCAACCACCACACCAATCACAGATAAAGTCGCGCTCAACTTCAGGCCATTGATGAAGTACGGTAGCGCATTGGGCACACGCAGCTTCCAGAATATGTCCAGCGGGCGAGCACCATAGGAAAGCATTAAATCCAGCGCGCCCTGTTCCACTTGCGTCAGGTCACGCACCAGATTAATCAGCACGGGATAGTACACCAGTGTCACGACGATCATCATATTTGAGAGCGGGCTAATGGACCCGAACCAGTTATTCATAATCGGCGCAAAGATAATCATCGGCACAGCGTTGAGTCCAATGGCAAAAGGGAGCAGCGCCCGCCGCGCCACCTGCCAGCGCACCGCCAACAGTGACCCAACCAGGGCCAACGTAATACCAAGGGCAAGCCCACCCACAGCTTCGTAGATTAACCGCCACAACCCCTTGCGCAGCGACTCACCATTGTCAGTCATAGAACTCACAATTGCGCTGGGCGGCGGCAGGATAAACTGCTGCACATTAAATACGCGCACACCGAATTCCCACGCGCCCAGGAACAGCAAGAACACAATAACGGCTGGTAATCGTTTACGAATCATACGGCATCAACCACCTCATCACGCCCACGCAGCACCCACACCTCCGCCAAATAAACCAGTGTGTAAGACGTAATGCCCAGGGCAGCAGCGATCACAATGCACGCCCACAGCTTCTCTGGCCCGGTGCTGTAATACTGCGAAAAGTTCAACACTGCGCTGCCCAGCCCATTTGAAACACCCGACGGCAGCTCCCCAACAACAGTGCCAATCACGCTGGCTGTTGCGGCAATTTTGAACCCAACAAACAGATAGGGCACCGCAGCAGGCAGCCGCAGCTTGAGCAATATCTGTAGCGGAGTCGCCGCATAAGAGCGCATCAACTCAAAATCAGACTCATCAATAGACCGCAGCCCGCGCAGCGCAGAAATCGTCACAGGGAAAAACGTGAGGTAAGCGGCAATGGTCGCCACCGATAGCCAACTGGATTGCAGCCAGATAACGATCATGGGGGCGATAATCAGGATAGGAATGGTTTGCGAAGCAATGATATACGGCACAAATGCACGGCTCAACAAATCGGAGTGAACGAGGATGATAGCTAATGTGAGGCCAATCACGGCCCCGATAGCAAACCCCAGCAGCGACATCAAAAAGGTATACTGTGCCGCTTGCAACAACAACCAGATGAGCGGCGGACCGCCCCGGCGTGCCGGTTCCACAAACGCATAGGCAATGTCCCACAGGTGCGGCATGTTCAGGTTATTGGCGAAGCGCCAACGTAACGGCGGGGTGTACACCGTTTCCAGTGGGATGCCGATAGCCGTCAGGTCAATGCGTAGGGCCTGCCCGCCAATCAGCTTGAGAGCCTCCCACAAAATAGCCAAGCCCAACAGCAGTACAAAAAAGGGGAGCCACTGGCGCAGCCATGAGCGGACACCACGCAAGCGCCGCGATTGTGGTTTTTCGGTGACGGTCGCTCGCTGGGCAGACCGCATCTGTTCGATTGCCATAGAAGTCTCTCTCTACAACCCACTCACAAAAGCAAAAGAGGGCGGCTGTTCACCACCCCCTATTATGGCAATGTTTGCGTAGATAGGCGACCTACTGACCACCCTCGCGCAGTTCGACCTCAGTCTTCTCGAAGTCCAGGCCATACACGTCCAACCCTTCGGCTTCCAGGTTGGCGACAGCCGTTTCAACGATGTCTGTGCGCCATGTGCCCTCATCCGGTTCTTCTGTGATGAGTTCGTATTCAAGCGCGATGGCCACGGTTTCTTCGAAGGCGTTTTCATCGTTCAAAATGCCGATGCCATTGGGCGCGGGCCACAGCAGCGCGTTGAATTCGTTCATCATCCACTGCTGGTGACTTTCGCCCAGAGCGCTGCCCTGGTCTAGCACAATTTGCACGCATTCATCCGGGTTGTCACGGCAGTGAATCCAGCCCTTGAGCGATGCCTGAACGAATGCCAGCGCCGTTTCTTCGCCGCCTTCGCTTTCTAGCAGAGTCTCAGTCGTGAAGATGTTATCCTGCAACGTCGTAATGCCGTAGTCACTCACACGAATGATGCTGAAGTCCTCCGGGGTGTACAGTTCGCCTGTGTCCGGGTTGATGGTTTCCAACACCTGCGCGTATTCGTTGTAAATCGTCGCTTGAGCGGCCTCAATCTCACGGTTGAGAAGCTGCGTCATGTCAAAGCCCTGGCGCACAATCTCGGCGTCTGTGTCCGGCTCAACCCCCGCTTGGCGCATCAGTGCGAACAGCGCGGTTTCATTGCCGCCCAGCCAGGACCCGACCACGCGGCCTTCAAGGTCTTCTGGTTCAGTGATTTCATCCTCAGCGAAAGATACGACCAGCGTCGGCACCACCTGATTCACACGCGCAAGGCTCACCAGGTCCGCTCCATTTTCGCGGGCAGCCAGCGTATTCACAAATGGGCGCACACCAAAATCAACCTGCCCCGCCGCCACCAACTGATCCGGGTTGATGTCTGGCCCGCCGGGACGAATCTCCACAGAGAGGCCAAGCTCTTCATAGAAGCCCAGTTCAGCCGCAGCGTAGTAACCCGCGAACTGCGCCTGCGTCACCCACTGCAAAACGACGCTGACTTCGGTCAGGTCTTCGTCCTGTGCTTGCAGCGGCAGGGCACCGCCAACCAGCAGCAGGGCAACCGTTAGCACGAGTGATAATTTACGCATGATATTCACCTTTGTGTGTGTAAGGATAACAGGTAACCTACGCAGCCAGGGCAGCGCCTACAGCTATAAGATGCGTACACGACCTGCTGCGTGGATAACCTGAATGGGTGTGGTAGGGCACGCTGAGCAGTCAGCGTGCCCCGTCTTGCTCAGGCGTTGTGCGGCTATCTACTCGCCGCCCGGCGTGATTTCAACTTCAATTGGCTCATAGTCCGCGCCGACCAGGTCCAGGTCAGGGAAGTCTGCCGCCAGGCTTGCCAGCGCTGCCGCCGTAATGTCCAGCGTGTAGGCAGCTTCGCCCGGTGCTTCCGTGATAACTTCACCTTCGATGGCCACATCAACCGTCTGTGCCCACAGATCCGGGTCCAGCGTACCAATACCATCCGGGGACGGCCAGATAAGCTTGTTGATTTCGTTCAACTGCCAGCGCATGTGGCCCTCGCCCAGCGTCGGGCCGTTTTCCAACACAATATCAACACACTCATCAAAGTTGTCGCGGCAGAAGATCCACCCGCGAATAGACGCACGGACAAATGCCTCAGCAATTTCGGGGTTGCCTTCTTCGACCAGCCACTCACCACGCACGAAGATATGATCCTGCAACATGGCCGTGCCCACATCATTGAAGTCAATCACATCAAGATCGTCAGCCGTGTAGATCAACTCGCCGTCCTCGTCCGTCGTTTCCAGAACCTGGGCATACTCGTTGTAGGTCATGGCCTGGGCCGCATCGACTTCACCGTTGATGAGCAGGGACATGTCAAACGGCTGCTGCACAATCGTCACGTCGTCCGGGTTTTCCGGGTCAATGCCTTCAGCACGCATGGCTACAAATAACTCGTGTTCGTTGCCAAAGCCCCATGTGCCAATCCGCATTCCTTCAAAGTCTTCAACGCTCTCGATACCCGTATCAACAAACGAAACCTGCAACGTACCGCTGCGCTGGAAAATCTGCGCGATGTTGACCAAATCCGCCCCCGCCTCGCGGGATTCCAACACCTTCGGCACCCAGGCAATGCCGAACTCCGCGTCGCCAGCGGCGACAACCTGCTGCGGCACAATTTCGACTGCGCCTTCCAGGATCGTCAGGTCCAACCCTTCTTCTTCATAATAGCCGTTAGCGACGGCAGCATAATAGCCTGCAAACTGTGACTGAGCCACCCACTGCAACTGCAAGCTGACCGGCACCAATTCCTCATCTTGCGCGAGGACAGCCCCAAACGACAGAACCATACACATCACCAGCAAAACAATGCTTAGACGCTTTATCATAAACCATACCCTCCGAGCAGAGTAAAACACGAAACACAGAAGTTATTCAGCCCATAGCCTAACGATTCTCACTTGCACTGGCATGTGAATTATTCACAGAAATATTACGGTGTTTACTGTACAAGGCTTACTCTACGGGGTCATCCCAGGGCATTGCGACCCGCTCTATGGCAATAATCACAAGGTAGAAGCTGATGCCAATAAGTGAAGCCATAACAATAGCGGCCCATGCCCGCGCAAAGTCGAAGGCAGCCGCCTCCTGCGTGATGAAAACACCCAATGTTGCCCTTGGCCCACCAAAGAATTCCCCTACCACAGCCCCAATCACAGCTAAAGCACTCGCCACCCGCAAAGCACTGAAGATGTACGGCAAAGCATTGGGCACCCGCAGCCCCAACAGAATTTTGATCGGGCTGGCGGCATAGCTCTGCATCAGCTCAAGCTCTAATTTGTCAATTTCCGTCAGGCCACGCACCGTGTTTATCATCGCCGGGAAAAACACAATGATCGCCACAATCGCCATCTTAGACGCCGGGTTCGTCAGGCCAAACCAGTTGTTCATGATGGGTGCAAACGCCACAATCGGCACGGAGTTGGCCGCAATAGCAAACGGCATTGTCGCTTCGCGCAGCATGATAAACCGCGCTGTAATGAGCGCAACGAGCACGCCACCTCCACACCCGATCACAAAGCCGCCCATCGCCGCAAAAAACGTCGCCCGCGTAGACTCGAATAAAATTGAGGATTGGTTCGGGTCAAGCAGCAGCATCACCTCAGACGCAAACTCCGCGCCGATGTCCGTTGGGCGCGGCAGAATGAACTGCTCCACGTTCAGGGCACGCACCAAAAATTCCCATACGGCCAGCACGCCCACCGCCACCATCACCGTCGGCAGATAGTAGAGAACTCTTTCCGGCCAGCTTGCTTCACTCGTCATGCGCTACACCTCATGAGCATCGCGCAGCAGTTCACGCACTTCTGTCACCAGTTCAAAGTAACGCGACTGCTCTCGCGTCTCAAACACACGCGGATAGGGCAGGTCTACGTTGATAATGCTGGTAATGCGCCCCGGGCGCGGGGACATCACGACAATGCGACTGGACAGGAACACCGCTTCTGCAATGCTGTGTGTTACGAACACAATGGTTGTGTTCGTCTGCTGCCAAATGCGAAGGATTTCCAGGTTCATGCGCTCACGGGTAAACTCATCCAGCGCACCAAACGGCTCATCCATCAACAGGAGCTGCGGCTCGAACACCAGCGCCCGCGCAATCGCCACCCGCTGCTGCATCCCGCCAGAAAGCTGCCGGGGATAGTGTTTGCCGAAGTCGCCAAGTTCCACCATCTCCAGCATTGACTGGGCCGCTTTGTGCCGCTCCTGGCGTGAATAACCCATGATCTCCAGTGGAAGCTGCACGTTTTTGGCAACCGTGCGCCAGCGGTACAACGTCGCCGCCTGGAACACCATGCCGTAATCCCGGTTGAGCCGCGCTTCCTCCGGCGTTTTGCCATTCACGGTCAGGTTACCGCCCGTCGGTTCGATCAAATTGGCGATCAGCCGCAGCAGCGTGGACTTTCCGCAGCCTGACGGGCCAATCAGGGACACAAATTCGCCGGGTTTGATCGTCAGGTTTACATCCTCCAGGGCAACCACTGCCTCATCCGTATCCGGGTTGTATATTTTGCCCAGGTTAGACGCAGCAATCACCGCTTCTTGTGTTGTCGTCTCAGTCACAGCATTTCGCTCCAAATTCATAGCTTATCGGGTTTGCTGGTTGCCCAACGTGAGCCGTTCCGCCAGCACAACGATGAGGAAAAAAGCAATGCCTAGCAGCGCTGCCATAAAGATTGCGGCCCACAGCTTCGGCGTGGAAATCAAACTGTAGTCACTGCTGAAGTCAAGAATCGCACGGCCCAACCCATTACGTACCCCGGAGGGCAGTTCACCAATAATCGCGCCGACCACGCTCGCCGTCGCGCTGACCTTGAGCGCGGTGAATATAAACGGCAACGCCGCTGGAAAGCGCAGCTTCCACATGATTTGCCAGGGCGTCGCCGCATAGGATCGCAGCAAGTCGAAAGCAGTGCGCTCCGGTGATTGCAGCCCGCGTAGGGTGTTAATCGTCACGGGGAAAAACGTCAAATAAGCACTGATGACCGCAACGGGCAAAATCGGGTGCGTGTCGCGCAGCCAGATAACGATCATCGGGGCAATCGCAATAATAGGAATCGTCTGTGAGGCGATCACGTAGGGCAGCAGGCTGCGGCGCAGCAGCGCCACATGCGCGAACACACTCCCCAGCACAAAGCCCAGCACTGCACCAAATACAAAGCCGAGCACGGCTTCTGTGAGCGTATACAGGGCTGCCCCACCCAGAATTTGCACCAACAGCAGCGGCCCATTGCGCCGAGCCGGTTGCAGCAGCGCCTCCGCAATAGACTGTAACGGCGGCAGATTGAGGTTATTTAGGATGTGCATGTCTAGCAAAATGGCACGCGGCGCAACATCCAGGTAATCCGTCTGTGCAAAAGAATCTGTCACCGTGCCAACTGGTGTGCCGTCAAGCTGTGCAAGGGTTGTGATGGTTTCCGCATTGGTCGCAGTCACAGCGATGGCGACTCGTCCCGGTAGCTCTGGCTCAACCGGACGCCCCCACCGCACCCGATCCGCAAAATCTGTAGTGTAGCGCAGTTCGGGATAGGCAGTATCGGCGGGCACGTCGTCTTCATCCGGCGGATACTCCGCCATAAGGTCACGCAGGTCATTACGATCTGCCAGCACATAGGTCAGTTCACCGCTACCCAGCGCATCCAATGCGGATTCTAAATCGGGATAGGCGGCATATTCCAGCGGAGCCACCGGGGCCGTCATCGCGTAGTCCAGGGCAGATGCAGCAAACTTGCTGCCCTCCCAAACGACTGTGAACATCAGCAGGACGACGATGAACCCTACATAGCGCTCAACGTGTGCCCGCGACATGATCAACAGCACACCACACGTCACAATGCCGACGAGCGCGGCGGCAACAATAGGCGCTCCCTCCCCCGCCGGGATTAGAAAGACAAAGCTGTTGAGCATCAACAGGGCCGCCAGCAGCAGCAGGCGATGCCCGCCAAAACGCACAAAAACCCCCACCGCACCCGCCAATGCGAGGACCGCCGCCACGCCCGCATAAACCATCAACCCGCGATGAAATTCACCCGGCAGCAGCCCCGGCGGCAGCTCATCGCTACCGAGCGCCAAGCGGCGGCTTTGTGCATATCGCCCAAGCCAGGATTCGGGTGCTTCTTCGGTTGCCTGCTCGGTCATCCACACCGCCAGTTCACCCAACGTGGAATCAAGGAAGCGTTCACCGTCTGCTGGCAGGGCCGCAACGCTTGCACCAATGAACCCGGTCAGCAGTACGGTTGCTACAGCAAGCAGCGCAATTCCACCGTCAAGCAAGCGAAACCGGGCGGCGGACGAGTCTGATGCGACATGTGCAGATAGATTCGTGGAGGCTTCCGTCATAGGTGGTTCGCAGAGGTTTCAGGACATTTAGCTGTATCGTAGCTAATATCGGCTACAGCGTTCACATGAGGAATGCACAAACAATCGCACGTAATTTTAGGTCATTTTAGAGGCGTTTCGTTGCCGTGGATTGGTTATATTAGAAACTGCAACATCGTATTTTTTGTTCAAAATGAATGATTGCCGACCTCAAACGCAATGGTATACGCGGCGATGCCGTAAATGAGGCCAGCGTTTGAACTGAATTGAGGAGAAACCCCGATGGCAATGGATTTCGGCATTTGTTTTAAGGGTGACATCAGCCCCAAGCGCACGGTTGCGCTGTGCGTACAGGCAGAGCAAGCAGGCTTCAAGTATGCATGGTTCTACGACTCGCACATTCTGTGGCGCTCACCCTATGTGACAATGGCCATGTGTATGGAAAACACAAGCGACATGGTGTTTGGGCCATGCGTGACCAACCCCGGCGTGCGCGATTGGTCGGTGGCGGGCAGCCTGTTCGCTACACTGGCCGCTCAAAGTGGCGGGCGCATTGAAATCGGCGTGGGGCGTGGCGATAGCTCACTGCGCGTGATGGGCAAGCAGCCCAACAAAGTCGCCCGCATGGAGGAGTTCGTCCACAAAATCAAGGGCATCGTGCGCGGCGATGCCATCCAATACGACGACGCGCCCGCCGAAATCGAACTGCCCTGGGCCGAAGGCTATGAACTGCCCGTGTGGGTTGCCGCCTACGGTCCAAAAGCATTGGGGGCCGCTGGGCGTTCTGGCGATGGGTTGATTATCCAGTTGGGTGACCCACAGCTTGCAAACTGGTTCCTGTCACAAGCAAAGGCCGCCGGAGAAGCCGCCGGACGCGACATGACTGGCTACCGTGTGATGAGCGCTGCGCCCGTGTGGGTGGGCGATCACAAAAAAGGCATCCAGCAAACGTTCTGGTTCCCGGCGATGGTGGGCAACCACGTCGCAGACATCGTCGAGAAATACGGCAGCAACACCACCGAAGTCCCGGACAGCCTGACCAACTACATTGAGGGGCGCAAGGGCTACGACTACAAACAGCACGCCGACAAAGACGCCGAACACCTCGACTTCATTAAGGACGACATTGTAGAGAGCTTCGGCATCATCGGCACGCCAGAAGAACACATCGAAAAGCTCAAGCAGCTAGAGGCAGCAGGCGTCAATCACTTCAACATCTACCTGATGTGTGGTGAGGAGGAGCGTCAGGTGGCTGAATACGGCGAGCACATCATCCCACAGTTTGAACCCGCCAACCTGCACGCCAGTTCCACACTCACCCCGGCCCCGATGCCCGCGTAAGCCTGCGACGAGAGGAGAAACATAGCAATGGGAACACTATTTAAAGGCGGCACGGTTGTTACCGCCAGCGACATGACCCAATCTGACATCCTGGTAGAAGGCGAAGTGATTACGTTGTTTGGCCGGGACATCCGCGAAGACGGGCACGACGTCGTAGACTGCACAGGCAAGTACATCATGCCCGGCGGCATTGACGTCCACACGCACCTGGATTTGCCATTCGGCGGCACCTATTCCAATGACGACTTTGAGACAGGCCACGCCGCCGCTGCCTTTGGCGGCACCACCTGCCACATTGATTTTGTGATCCAGCCTATCGGCGGGTCACTGGCCGACGGCATCGCCACATGGCGCGAAAAAGCCAAAATCGCCCAGATCGACTACGGCTTTCATATGGCTATCACCGACCTGCGCGACGACGTCATGGACGAAATCCCAACGCTGTTGGACGAAGGCATCACCAGCCTGAAGGTGTTCATGGCCTACAAAAACGTCTTCATGGTGGACGACGACACCCTGTTCCGCTGTATGCGTAAGGCCGAGGAAAACGGCATGATCGTCATGGTCCATGCAGAAAACGGCGACGTCGAAGCGCTGCTCACGCCCAAGCTGCTGGCAGAGGGCAAGACCGACCCGGTTTGGCACGCCTCGTCGCGCCCACCAGAAATCGAAGGGGAGGCAACCAACCGCGCCGTCACCATGAGCGGCATGACGGGCTGCCCGCTGTACGTCGTCCACATGACGTGTGAACCCGCCATTGATGCGCTGCGCCGGGGCCGTCAGATGGGCTACCCGGTTATGGGCGAGACGTGTTCTCAGTATTTCTTCCTCACAGTGGAAGAACACCTGGCCGCACCTGGCTTTGAGGGTGCCAAGTATGTATGTTCGCCGCCCATCCGCACCACTTACGATCAAGGTGTGCTGTGGCGGGCTGTGCAGGATGGCACACTCCAGCACATCAGCACCGACCACTGCGACTTCTGGTTTGATGGCGGTCATGGCCCCTGGCAGGAGTGGATGGACAGCCACCCCAACGGCGATTGGGCCGAATTTGAGGCGCAAGACCCCTCCTATCGCCGCCCCGGCAAAGAGTTAGGCAAGGGCAACTTTGCGAAAATCCCCAACGGTATGCCCGGCCTGGAAGACCGCATGATGGTCATCTGGAACAGCGGCGTGAACACGGGCAAACTAACTCCGACGAAGTTCGTGGAGTTGATGTGTACCAACCCGGCAAAAATCTTCGGGATGTACCCGAAAAAGGGCACGCTGGCCATCGGCAGCGATGCAGACATCGTGGTGTGGGACCCGGAAGCCGAGCACACCATCAGCGCAGCAACGCATCACATGCGCGTAGACTACAATGTGTATGAGGGGATGCAGGTCAAAGGGAAACCGGCACAGGTTTGGCAGCGCGGCGTCAAACTCGTGGACGGCGACGAGTGGTTAGGGCAAAAGGGCCAGGGGCAGTTTGTGCGGCGTTCCCCCAACGCACCCGTATTATAGCGATTCAGTGGGGCATCCATCTAATGTAGACGCCCCACACACGCGCTATTTTGCGTCGTAATTCAGGACTGCGTGCAGCAGCACATTGGCTCCGGCTTCTAAGTCTTCCTGCTTTGCACTCTCCGCCTCGTTGTGGCTGATGCCATCTTTGCACGGCACAAAAATCATGCTGGAAGGGTAGCGTTTGTTGATGTGGCACGCATCATGCCCCGCCCCAGATGTAATAACCCGGTGTGACGCCCCGACGCTTTCTGCCGCTTGCTTCACCGCCGCCACACAACCTTCATCGAAAACGGTCGGCGCTGTGTAGGAAATCTGCTCAAACGTCATGTCCAGGCCAATTTCTTCCGTCACACTTTCACACACTTCGCGCAGCGCAATATCCATCGCCGCGAGCGTATCTGCATCCGGGTGACGCATATCCACTGTGAAATTTACCGTTTCCGGGATGATGTTGCGTGACCCCGGCCCTACCTTGAACTGACTGCCCACCGTTGCCCGTGCCAGCGGCGCGTGCTTCTGCGCGATTTCGTCCACTGCTTCAATCACTTTGGCAACGCCAAGCAGGGCATTGCGCCGCCCAACCATCGGCGTGGAGCCGGTGTGCGCTGCATGGCCCTTAAACTCAATGTCATACCACCTGAAGCCCTGCACATTGTCTACGACGCCGACGGACTTGCCCTCGGCCTCCAGGATTGGCCCCTGCTCAATGTGCGGCTCAAAAAAGGCGGCAAACTCAAATTCACCGACGGGTTCCGGCCCTTTGTAGCCAATGCGCTCGATTTCCTCACCAAACGTCGTACCCGTATCGGTCGCTACACGAGCGAGCGCAAAGTCCATGTCGAGTTCTTTGGCGTACACACCCGATGCCAGCATCGCCGGGGCAAAACGTGCGCCTTCCTCGTTTGTCCAGTTGACCACAGCCAACGGATGCACGGTTTGGATGTTGTTGTCGTTCAGCGTGCGTATGACTTCCAACCCCGACAGCACACCAAACACACCGTCAAACTTACCGCCGTAGGGTTGTGTATCCAGGTGGCTACCCATGCCAATCGGTGGCAACTCCTTGTTTTTGCCAGGGCGCACGGCGAACATATTGCCCAACTCATCAACTGTAACGGTACAATCGGCGGCCTCCGCCCACTGCTTGAACAGGTCGCGCCCGATTTTGTCTTCATCGCTGAGCGTGAGCCGGTGGCTGCCGCCGCCCGCCGTCTCGCCAATTTTGCCCATCTCCATGATGCTGTCCCACAGCCGCTGCCCGTTAATGCGTAGCGTATCAGTCATGTTTCAAGTGCCTTATTCCATCGTGCAAATGCCTACAATCTGTCGTCGTGTGCAAACCTCATCCCTTGCAACTTACAGCGTGCAAGTCGTCAGGCGCACATTTTGACGTTTCATTGTGACAGATACACAGCGAGGATGCATTGCATTTCTTACCATACATGACGCCTGTTCATTGTGAGGTGTGTACAAGCCAGCGAAAGCACAGGTTCAGCTTGAGCTGCGATCACAGTGTTGATCTAAAGGCACTTACGCCCGGGACAGCGCTGGCAAGCCCCCCCGGCGTTGAGGGGCGGGCCTTTAGCCCGCTACGCCGCCGCGCACACCATCTGCGTCCATTCGACAATGTCCATCCATGCACACAACCCACTTGAGCAGATGTGGGTGCCGGAGCTGGCACCGAGCGAAGGATTGCACGCTTGGGCGATGGCCGAACCCTACTGGAAGTGGAGCGGCATCACCCATCGCTAAGCCCGGCAGACCGGCGCTGTAATGACTAGCACGAAATCCTGGTTACCCTTGCGCAGGGCAATCTCATCCATCCCCAGCGTGATGTCCCTCAGCAATTAAGGAACGGCGTCGGTACTGTAGCCTCGGTCGTTGTCGGATGATCCATTCGCTAAGTTACGAAGTTGCACAGGATCAACAACTGTGATCTGCATTCGACGCCGCGTTATGATGTCGAGCTGTTCCCATTTGCGTAGGTGGCGGTTAACAGTCTCAATGGTTGTGCCAGTAAACTCGGCAAGGTCTTGTTGGGTAAAGTTAGCCACTCGAAGGGTACCATTTGTCTCAGGGCTGCCGAATTTTTGGCAGAAATGAAGCAGCGAACGTGCCAGCCGTCTTTCTACCTTCTCAGCAGCAAGCGTCCGTATCCGCGTATGAGCATGGTCAACGTGCAGCACCAGGAGATCGATAATCTTCCAGGCAATTTCAGGGTATTGCTGCGAGAGCTGGCGCGTTTGTAGGGTGCTGAATGCGAGTACTTTAGTGTGGCCAACGGCGATAACATCTGCCCGATGGGGGAATTCCCCTGCTAGCGACAACAGACCAAACACATCGCCTGGCCCATACACCTTCAGGTTGACTTGCTTACCCCCTTCAATATTCTCAACGAGTCGCACCCCCCCACTCAATACCGAATAAAAAGTGTTGGTAATCTCACCTTGCCTAAACAATATCGATCCCGTTCGCAGACGATATGTTTTGGCACTACTATGCAGAACCTCTCGTGCCTTAGGCGAGAGGTTTTTGTACAGGGGTAGATCATCAATGTTGTACTCGTCAACTTGCATATAAATTGCTTCCCATGTTTTGGTCTAACAATCCAGCGTTCGCATTGTCGAATTGTACCCAAAGATCCTTGTTTAGTACGATGCGCCTAGCCCCAAAACCATCCCGTAAAACGTCACCTTCTTTGATAAAAGTCAAAGTAGCTTTCCATTAACTCCACTAGAATGGTATATGAGAACGGACTAAAGAGGTTTTATGGCAATACGTTTGAGGATTGAATGAAACACACATACCTATGGTTATTATATCGGCAGCATTTGCGCTGCGGGTCATCTCATACTACCTCAATCTACTGCAACATGAAATTTCCAAAGTTCCCACCTGTATCGTTATCACATTTTCACGATAACTCGTGTGGGCGTCAGCATTGAGAAATCTTAATCCAGGGGTAATGCGGTGAACCGATTACGACGAGTCAAACCAGGTCAATTTCTCACCTTATCGGGAATGTTTTTCATCCTGGCAGGAATGGTTTCTTTCGTTGGGGGGATGTCCGCTTACACGTTCATCCAGGCAGAAGGCCATTCCTACTTTTCTGACGATCCCAGTTCGTGTGTCAACTGCCATGTTATGCAAGATCAGTTCGATGCCTGGGGGCATTCGTCCCATGCGCGTGTTGCCACATGCAATGATTGTCACAGCCCACATAATAACCTGTTGAACAAATACTTTGCAAAAGGAGTCAACGGTTTCAATCATAGTGCGGCATTCACTCTCAATACCTACGATCAAGTCATAACGATCAAGGATTTTAACGTTACCATTGTGAACGACAGTTGTGTTTACTGCCATGCAGACCTCACTCACAACATTGTGAGCAATCAGGATGACTCGCTCAAGTGTACAAGCTGCCACGCCGGCGTGGGTCATCCAATCCGCAATTAGCGCTGAGGCACATTAATCAATTGCTCATAAATCAAGGAGTGAAAGTAATGAAGAAACCCATATATGCCTTACTGCTGATCGCCTTGCTCTTTGCAGGTGCTGGTGTCGGCTTCCTAATATCAAATATTACTCGTCAGCAGGTCGAAGGCGAGCGGTATCCATTACAAGTTGTTGATATTGCCGAGGATGAAATTGATCCAGCCGTATGGGGATTGAACTTTCCACAGCATTATGACCGCTTCATGATGACCCAGATTGACACTAACCGAACGCCTTACGGTGGATCTGTCCCATATGACAAACTGGAAGCATACCCGGCAATGGTTCGCTTGTGGGCGGGTTATGCTTTTAGCCAGTTTCATAATGAGGAACGGGGTCACTATTACTCACAGATCGACCAGGCCGCAACTGGGCGCGTTCAGCCACCGTTTAACCAACCGGGTGCCTGTGCAAACTGCCATGCTGGTGAGGTACCACAACTCATTGAGGAAATGGGCTGGGCCGAGTTCAACAGTACCCCCTATAACGAGTTGGTAGATGAACTGCACACTGGTTCGACCTGCGCCGATTGTCATGACCCACAAACGATGGAACTCCGTATTACACGGCCAGCGCTAATTAACGCGCTAGAACAACAGGGCATTGATTGGACTGAGTCCAGCCGCCAGGATATGCGGACATATGTTTGCGCCCAGTGCCATGTGGAATACTATTTCGCTGGTGACGATAAACTGCTGACTTTCCCCTGGACAGAAGGGACAACGATTGAGGGCATCGAAACCTACTACCAAGACATCGAATTCAGTGACTGGACGCATGCCGAAACCGGATCGCCGATGATTAAAATTCAGCATCCTGAGTTTGAGATGTACACTACCAGCCTTCACTACGAATCTGGGGTATCCTGTGCAGACTGCCACATGCCCTATATCCGTGAAGGCGGGATTAAGATTAGCGACCACTGGCTTCGCAGTCCGCTCACCGATGTCAATGCGTCTTGCCAAACATGCCACAACCTGCCAGAAGAGCAGCTTGAGAATCGTATTATCACGATCCAGAACAATACAGCGGGACTCCTCCGTATGTCAGAAGAAGCTCTTCTGGAAGCTATGGATGTGATTATCCTGGCACAAGAGGCAGGCGCAACGGACGAACAGTTGGCTGAAGCGCGTGATTTCCACTGGCGGTCACAGATGCGCTGGGACTTTGTCTCGTCAGAGAACAGCACAGGGTTCCACAGCCCACAGGAATCTGCACGGATATTGGCTGGCTCAATCGACCTGGCTCACCGCGCAAATTCGAGCGCATTCGCCGTTCTCGCTGAGTTAAAGGATGGCACGCCGACTTCCTATAACCCCTAAATTTGCTCTGTTGATGTTGGGGTGTGGCGACTATCTTACCCACACCCTTTTTAGCTTATGTTCCGCAGTTGTTGTTCAGCCAGTCGAGGAGCGGTGGGAGGTCGAGTGCCTCCCAGAGCAGCGCCTGGTTTTCAGTCAGTGGCGGTGGATGCCATAACCGGCTGCCGTCGGCAAAACGAGTCGGCCCCACATCACAGTTCATTCCTTTTGTAAAACCGACTCTTAGCGGTAGTCTTTCACGCGCCCCCGGAAGCAGACTTCGCACATGCCATAGGGGTGGTTTGACGGTAGCTCCTTGCCGCACTGCGAACATGCCTTTACGTTTTTAATGCGCCTAAGCAGGGCCTCGTCAATGCTTTCTGACCATTCTCGACGCATCTCGCGCACGTCGCTCAGGTCTAGTGCGAATTCCTGAAACTCCTCGCGGTGGCCCAACCACATGTAGATGTCAGCGCAGGCAATACTGAACTCGCTGGCGTCCAGCTCAAACGTTGTGTTGATGACCTCTGGCGGCGGCAGGGGCAGGGGCATTGGCTGCATGTTAATGAGTGATTTGCTGCACTGACGCCAATAGCTGCGGGTACTCTCTCGCGTGGGGGCGTTAATCAGCTTAACGGCGGCAGCCAGGCCCAGTTCAGCGATTTCGTCATCGCTGAGCATCTGCGCCAGGCTAACGCGCTCCTCAAGATCGGCAATTTTGACAATGTTTCGCAGCCCCTGTGGGATAGACCGCAGCTTGGCCCACTCAACCAGCTTGTCAGATAGGTGGCCAGGGATTAACTCAAGGTCTTGCAGGGTAGGCGCGATGCGTGCGTGCGACAGTGCAGGTGGATTCTGATAGAAGGCTTTACGCAAAAAGCGCACATTCTGGCGGGTGATCGCACCGACCGTGCCTACTTCCGACAGGCCATAACGCCCGGCACGGCCACCAATTTGCTGCACTTCTTCTGGGAATAGTTTGCGGACGCGCTTGCCATCGAACTTGTCTACTTCATAGAAGCAGACGTTGTCTGCGGGCAGGTTCAGGCCCATACCAACGGCATCTGTTGCCACACAGATTTCTGTTTCACCCGCTGCAAACCGCTCGGATTGGCGACGGCGTACTTCTGGGGGCAGGCTGCCGTAAACAACAGAAACGGTGCGTCCGCGCTTCTCAAGCTCGTTCTTGAGTTCCAGTACACGGCGGCGCGAAAACGCCACTAAAATCGTCTGTGATGGCAGCGTCTGTAGTGACCATGCTTGCTCAGCTACCTGGATCGGCGTCAGGCGTTGATGTTCCTGGACAATCAAGTCCAGGTCAGCCGCTTCGGCCATGCGCTCAATCAATGGACGGGCTGTTGCGGGGGCAATCATATGGATTTCGGGGCATCTCGCCTCGATCATGGCTCGCGTCCAGGCCCAACCCCGGTCACTATCGGCCAGCATTTGTGCTTCGTCAATGATGATGCACTGGCCGCTTTCCATTGTGTTGAACATTTCGATAGTCGCAGCCGTAAATTTGGCTCCTTCAACCGGGATGTACTCTTCCCCTGTGAGCAGGTTGCACGGCACGCCGCGCTGGTTCAGCCGGTCAAAAATTTCGTAGGCGAGTAGGCGCAAAGGTGCCAGATACCAGCCGCTGCCAGCCTCAACAAGCGCGTTGAGTGAATCGTGAGTTTTGCCGCTGTTGGGTGGCCCAACATGCAGCGTGATCTGCTGTGTGCTGCGCTCCTCATGCGTCCACTCCGGGAAGACAGCCATAAGCGCTGCCTTGAGCGCCTCGGTGCGGCTTTTTTCCTCTTGTTTGCGCTGACGTTTGACGGCACGGGCGGCTTCTACCTGTTTGAGATAGGCAGTTTCCTGCTCTTGCAGCTTTTCCTGATAGCCCGCGTAGGTTTGCGGCAAGCCCCACAGCCCACGAATTTCGCCCCATTCTGGGCGTTTGGTATCTGCGCCGATGCGCTTGAGTTTGCGGGCGATGGTTTTGGTACTCATATCGGTGATGAGCGCAATATCGCGGGTGTGAACGATTTCGTACATGGCGACACGTTCACGTTCGTCGGGGTCGTTGGCGACTTGTTCGACCGTTTCTGCGGGGAGGCGCACAATGCCGTCAGGATCGACAAAGGACGGCAGCACTTCTAGTATCAGGGCCTCTTCGATTGTGCCACGCTTCAGGTTGAGGCGGTTAGCGGCCTCGTTGACTTCATAGGAACGGGCAATGGTGCGGACGCGCTGTTTGTTGCCGTCTTGCGCGTTGGGGCGCAGCACGTTACCAGCGAATTCCAGGGCACGTTCCCATGTGTCTGCGGGTTCATATTTCACGTCGTTTGATATTCCAGTGCTAAATTACAGACCTGAAATCATCATAATGGGCGCTTAGCTTAAAAATAGGGGAGACTTCGTTAAAATCCTGGCAAATTCGGCTTAGCGTCGCTCCGAGTTGACGAGCCGGAAGCCGTGCCCGCGCATCGTAACGATATACTGGTGGGTGTCATCCAGTTCGGCGAGCCGGTCGCGTAGGCGGCGCACAAGCGCATCAATAGCCTGTTCGCTCACGCCTTCGCCGTTGCGGGCATCCGGCCAGACGGTTTCCACAACCGCATCACGCGAGCAAACGCTGCCAGAGTGAACATACAGTAGTTCCAGCAGGCGATATTGTGGCGGGCTGAGCGGCGGGTCAAGTTCCTGATCGTCAATAAAGACGCGGCGTGCTTCACGGCTTAGGCGCAGCCGCCCGCTAATTGACGCCGGTGGGTCGAAGGGCAGCGGAGCCGTCGCGCCAGAGTCAATAAATTGCAGGCGAACGACGAGCGCAAGGTGTATCTCGTCGCCATCATTGAGGCGGTGTGTGCCTTTAATTTGATGGGAGTTAAGCCACGTACCGTTTTTACTGTCTAAGTCCTGAACGTGATAGTGTTCGCCATCAGTAAATATGCGGATATGCTGGCGCGAGATTTGCCGCTTTGGAATGATAATGTCACTCTCCTCGCCTCGCCCGATGGTTACCTCCGGGTTGAGGAGTGCCCAATGTTGGCGCGGCTTGTAGTCTTCCTGAAGCTCAATCAGGATGGGATGTTCGCTTTGTTGGATTTCGTTATTGCTCATGGTTGCCTCCCTCCCTTACCTGACTGGGTTTGGTTCAGGATTAACTCAGTTGCTCACTAACCATTGTTGTCGTAGATCGGAAGGTGCTGGTTCCAACCTTGCAAAGCCAATTATATCACGAACCACCACCCACTGCGGGAGGTGGAATCGTTGCAGGGGGAGACTGCATCAATCCGGTAACAAGTCCTTGATCTGGGAAGATGGGCGTGGGTGTGAGGGCACCCACTGCCGGGACTGTGCCTGTGGATGTGCCGCGATAGTAGGCCGTGACAGTGCTGCCGCCGCCTAACAGGCTCTGGTCAAGTTGGTTACGTGGCAAGTTGATCCTATGAATGCAGCGCTGCTGCGGCCCCAGCAGTCGAATGCGATTGAGCGGGTAGGTAGCCGGGTCATTGCGCAGGTTGACCCCCGGTGTGAAGATGTTGCTGGCCGGGTTGAATGTTACGCCCAGGCCACTCGTCTGGTTGTCCCCGATGATGACTTCTTCAGGTGTATAAACGATAGGTACGGTTCCCATCGAATCGTTAATCAAAAGGATACGGACAATGAAGGTGCCCGCCTCGTTTGCCGGGATGGCGCTGGTACGAACCAGCAAGCGTAAAGGTTGGTTCCCGGCGACAGTGCGACCGACCAGTGATTGATGATAAGCGAGGTCGCTGGGGGATTCCAGGAAGCTACATGGCAGGGCCTCGTCAATGCCGGGGCCGGGAACTTGTGTAACTAGAAAGCGTACAAACTCGTCCCCCGCCAGCGAAAAAAGTATGACAACAAGGAAGATGCCAATCAGCGATTGTCGGTTGAAGCGTTCGCGTAAACTGCTAATCATCAGGGTGCTTTCAGCCAGGAAGTGGTTTGCCGAATCAGAGAGTCAATTGCTAACGTAGCGCTATTGTGCCACAGAACGCCGTTATCGTGACCGCGAAACCAGGTATACTGTCGCCGTATAAAGTCGTGGGTGATGTTTTTTGTTGCTTCAACCGCTGGCTCAAACGTGACGTTGCCCATCAGGTAGGCGGCGAGCTGCTTGTAGCCAATCCCGCTCATGGCGGCTAGGGATGCTGGATAGCCATTGTTGAGCAGCCACTGCACTTCAGCTAGCAGGCCCGCAGCTAGCATCTCGTCTACGCGGCGGTCTGCTCGCTCATAGAGTGCGTCTCGCTCCATCTTTAGCCCATAAGTCAGGATATTGTACGGTGGAGGGGTTTTACGCTGTAACTCCGTGATGGGGGTGCCTGTTTCGAGGCAAACTTCTAAAGCGCGGATAACGCGGCGAATGTTGTTAGGGTGAATGTTTTCCGCTGCTTCGGCATCCAGGTGGTGCAGGCGTTGGTGTAGGGCATTTGCACCGTGAGCAGCAGCATACGCTTCGAGTTCATCACGCAGGGCGTTGTTGGGTGGCACTTCAGGGATGGACCACCCTTCGACCACAGCGGTGATGTATTGGCCTGTCCCCCCTACGAGCAGTGGTAAGCGCCCACGTTGGTGGATGCTGTCAATAGTGGTGTAGGCCATACGCTGATACTGCGCCAGTGATAGGTTTTCGTCTGGGTTCACCACATCTATCAGGTGGTGGACGGCTTCGGTCTGCTCCTGGGGATTGGGTTTGGCTGTACCGATATTCATGTGGCGGTAAATCTGACGGCTGTCTGCACCGACGATCTCACCGTTGAGTGCTTGTGCCATCGCAATCGCAAGCTGAGTTTTGCCAACAGCCGTTGGCCCCAGGATGACGATGAGTGGCTGTATTTTACCAGTCAAGTGCATCCTCAATGTGTTCTATTTGTGGCGGTTGATTATTCCAGAGGGCTACGGCAATCACGTCAATGCGCCAGGTGAGGCTTTCGGTGGGGTCGTGTTCTGCAAGATAAGTTTGGGCCGCAGCAATGAGCTTTTGCCGTTTCGTCGGTGTGATGCTGGCAAAGGCGCTTTCCGTTGTTGGGGCACGGCGTGTGCGGACTTCTACGAAGGCCAACAAATCATCTTTTTGAGCGATAATGTCAATTTCGCCATACTGGCAGTGCCAATTTTGGGCAGCGATGTGATAGTCACGTTGTTGGAGGTATTGGGCTGCGAGTGTTTCACCGTGAGCACCCGCCTGTTTTTGCGATGTAGACATGAGGTTAGCGCAATTTCGATATTTATGGTCAAAGTAAATTATCGCTTGATTGTATGTGAGTGGGGTGTTGTGTTGGAAAAAATTGCGGTACTATCTGCCAGTCTTCCTGATAACGGCACAACTGACAAGTTTCGGTTCACAGCATTGGCTGTGAATACCTTCTAATTCATTACAGAGAGGTTATGTGAAAGATGGTGTTTTTTGCAAGTAGCGCAACATGGATTGCGCTTATTGTCAGTGTGATTGGCGTGGCCTATGCCTGGCAGACGGCCCAATGGGTGCTTAAGCAAGACGCAGGCGATGCCACCCTCACTAAAATTTCTGGTGCTATTCAAGAGGGTGCCCAGGCATTTTTGCAGCGTGAGTACCGCTATGTGGCTTACGTGGTGGGGGTAGTATTCGTGGTGCTGTTGTTCATGGGCTTTTTTGAACCCTTTAATATGAGTCCGTTAACGGCAATCGCCTTTCTAGCTGGTGCGCTGGCATCTGGTGCTGCGGGTTACGCTGGCATGATGATCGCCACTAGCGCCAACGTTCGCACAACACAGGCTTCTACTCGGAGTTTGAATGAGGGGTTGCAAGTGGCGTTTGCCAGCGGCTCTGTGATGGGAACCACGGTGGTGTCCCTGGCGCTGTTGGGCATCAGCCTGCTGTTCGTTCTGTTTTCACTTGGCCTAGATCGTGCCCAGACCGCAGCGGCCCTGGCCGGGTTTGGCTTTGGTGGCACAACCATTGCGATTTTTGCCCGTGTGGGCGGTGGCATTTACACCAAGGCGGCTGATGTGGGTGCTGACCTGGTAGGTAAAACCGAAGCTAATATCCCTGAAGATGACCCGCGTAACCCGGCTGTGATTGCGGATAACGTGGGTGACAACGTGGGTGACGTGGCTGGGATGGGGTCTGACCTGTTTGAGAGCTACGCCAGTTCAATCATTGCGGCGATGTCCCTGGCAACCCTGGGTGGCCTGACCAGCGCAACCCTTTCTCCAGATCAATTGGTGTTGTCTGGCGTGGCCTTCCCGCTGCTGGTGGCCGCTGGCGGCATCCTGATTGCGATTGGCAGCACGCGCCTTGTCCGCACGGAGGAAGGGGCCACGCAAGAAGACCTGCTTAACAGCTTGCGTACAGGTGTGTGGGGTGCGTCCGCGATTGTGGCTGTCTGGATTATCATTATTGGGTGGCTGCTGGGCCTGGGCTTTGGCGTGATCTTGGCGACGATTTCTGGTTTGGTGGGCGGTGTGGTCATCGGTTTCTTCACGGAGTTCTACACGTCTGACACGTACAAACCGACGCAGGAGCTGTCTGCAAGCGCACAGGAAGGCGCGGGTATCGTAATCATTCGCGGCTTGGCGGTAGGTATGGAAAGCACGCTCGCGCCGGTGATTGTAGTGATTGTTGTAACGTTGGTGGCGATTGCGGCGAGTGGTTTCTACGGTGTAGCTGTTGCTGCCGTTGGGATGCTCTCGACATTGGGTATTACCCTGGCAACGGATGCCTATGGCCCGGTTGCTGACAACGCGGGTGGCATTGCAGAAATGGCCGAGTTAGATGAGAGCGTCCGCGAACGCACCGACGCCCTAGACAGCCTGGGCAACACGACTGCGGCGACGGGTAAGGGCTTTGCTATGGGCAGTGCGGCTATGACTGCCCTGGCGCTGATTGCAGCGTTTATTCAGGCGTCTGGTTTGGCGGAGGCTGGTATTTCGCTGACGGAGCCGGAATCGCTGTCGAAACTGGTGACGGGCTTGCTCATTGGGTCTGTGCTGCCGTATATCTTTAGCGCTCAAACGATGCTGGCAGTGAGTAAGGCCGCTGGTGAAATCGTGACTGAGGTGCGCCGTCAATTCGCGGAGATTCCAGGCTTGATGGAGGGCGAAGCCGACCCTGACTACAAGACATGTGTGGCCATCAGTACCGAAAGTGCCATCCGTGGGATGGTGACTCCCGGTATCATTGCCATCGCAACACCTGTTGTGATCGTGTTGCTGGCGCTGCTGGGGCGTGGTAACTTCCTGGGGACGCTGGTTGGCGCAGAGACGATGGTTGGGTTGCTGCTGGGTTCATTGATTAGCGCGTTTAGCCTTGCCGTTATGATGGCAAACGCGGGCGGTGCCTGGGATAATGCCAAAAAGTATATTGAGCGCGGCAACTTCGGCGGTAAGGGCAGCGATGCTCATAAGGCTGCTGTGGTCGGTGATACGGTTGGTGACCCGTTCAAGGACACGTCTGGCCCGTCGCTTAACATTCTGCTCAAGCTGCTGGCAATCGTGTCGTTGGTGATTGCCCCGCTGCTGGCAACGGGCCTCTAACGCTCAAGACAAAGTATCGTACCGTGAAGCGGCATCCATCTACGGATGCCGCTTTTGTTTTGATATTAAGCCTGCCACAAATCCTGAGCGCTGAGTTGCAGCCCAGGTAAGAGGGGCGTACTGTAGGTTCCATCTTGCAACCTCACATCCTGAAAGTGGTCGTTGTCTGTAAGGCGGTAGAAGTGACACACTGAACGGATGGGGTCAATAACCCAGTATTCTTGGATGCCTGCCTTTTCATATTCTTCCAGTTTTTCGCCATAGTCCAGCTTAACGCTGCCACTCGAAACGACCTCAATGCAAATGCTGGCAGGGCCGTTAACCAAGCCATCGCTTACGTCGGTATCGCTCTCTGAGTGAATGAATAGAACGTCGGGGCGACGACAGGCATGGACGGAAGCCAGATACATCAGTGTTGGCTTGGTGAACACGTTTCCAGCACCTTGCTGAGTGAGCATGGCTGATACATGATTGACAATTGCGTTATGTTTGTCATCTGCTGCCGCCAATTTAATCACGATGCTTTGCACCCATTCATGATCCCCGGTGCTGTACTGCGTCAGAAAATCTTTTATGCTGATTCCCTGTGCTACAACGTCACCAAATGTGACCCGGTGCAGTGTCTTGGTTTCGTCGTCTGGCAATGTTTGCTTGTCTTTATCGTCTGTCATGGTGTGGCCCCTTTATGTGTAATCCTCCGCAACCATTCTAGCAGCAACTTTACCAGAGAGCATCACCATCGGCACGCCGCCGCCAGGATGGGTGGTGCCGCCTGCAAAGTACAGCCCTTTCACGTCGGGGGCGCGGTTATTGGGTCGTCGGAAGGCCGTCCACTTGCTATTGGAGGACGCGCCGTACAGGGCACCCCGGCGAGCATGGGTCATGTACTCCAGGTCAACAGGAGTATAGATTTGCTCGTACAGGATGCGCTCTCGCACATCCAGGCCGTACCCGGCCAGCTTGTTCAGGACTAAGTCACGATAGCTGCGGGTGTTGGCATCCCAGTCGTAGGCGTCACCGAGTGGTGGCGCATTGACCAGAACGAACCAGTTCTCACAGCCTTCAGGAGCATGGTCAGCGTCGGTTTTGCCGCTGATCGACACGTAGATGGTGGGGTCTTCTGGTGGGACGCCCCGCTCAAAGATGTCACGAAACTCTGCGGGGTAGTCTGACGAAAAGTAGATATTGTGGTGGGCTAACTGCTCGTTTTCGCCTTCCACGCCTAGCAGCATAATAAATCCAGAGCACGATGGCTCTACGCTGGTCAGTTCATGCAGACGCTGATGGGTAGCAACGGCATCGGGGAGCAGCTTTTCGTACACCATAGATACATCAAGGTTGGCCACAATGGCATCCGCCGGGACGGTCTGGCCATCTGCGAGGACAACACCACTGGTGCGCCCCTTTTCTATATTGATCTGTTGCACGCCGCAGCCTGTATTGATTTCAACGCCGAGTTCCAGCGCAAGTTTTTGCAAGCCGCTGGCAATCGCGTAGATGCCGCCGCTTGGATACCACACACCCTCAGTCAGTTCGACGTGGGCAATCACGTTCAAAGTGGCCGGGGCGCGGTAGGGGCTGGCTCCGGTATAGGTGGCAAAGCGCCCAAAAAGCTGCCGCAGGTGGGGGGACTCCACAAAGCTGTTAATCGCGCTGCTCATTGTGCGAAGTGGGTCAACAGCGGGCATTTCATGGGGGGGCACACTCAGGATGTCCCAGATTTTGGGCGGGTCGTTGTAGATAAATACCGGGCCGGTGATCCGATGGATGCGGGCAGCATAACTCAGATAGCGTAGATAACCTTCTACATCACGCGGATTGAGGTCGGCAATCTGGTCTGTCATCGTGGGCAGGTCGCGGCTGGCGTCCAGCACGGTACCGTCTGGATAGAAGTAGCGTGTTAGTGGTTCAACAGGCAGCAGCGTGATGTAGTCTGCCAGATTGCGCCCAACAGAAGCAAACAACTCTTCAAAGACGCGCCGCATCGTAATCACAGAGGGGCCAATATCCCAGCGGAAGCCATCCGCGTGGTGTTCGTTCATCTTGCCACCGACGGTATCATTTTTCTCGTAAATTTTAACTTCCCAGCCCTGCCCCGCTAAACGGATTGCAGTTGTTAGTCCGGCAATGCCTGCACCGATCACAATGGCTTGCTTCATGAGGGGTCCTTTGCGGATTTTTGTCGAACAATAATGCGGTCTTTCCAGCGAGGGCCACCATAGCGCCAGTGCCACCATAAACCCTGCCCTGCAATCACGGACATCAGCAGGACAGAGATGGGCAATAGGGCGGCATCCCATAAGCGCTGGCGAGTCGCAGCAGCAGTGAGTGCCCGAACAAGTAGGCCAATGACTATCAGAGTGAGCGCCCAGCTTGCACTGACCCAATTTCCCCGTATGGTGGCGACGACCAGCCATACCCAGGGAAACAGGAACACCAGCCAGTGAAAAGCCCATCCTACCAGCAAGCCAATTACGCTGTCCCCATACCCGGCGATGATGTTTTTCGCGTAGCCATTACGGACTTCGTTCCAGCCGGTGTACATACGGCAGGTAATCAGGTTGTTACCATCCGCCATCCGCAGCTTGAGGCCGCTGCGTTTGATATGCTGCGCGAGGCGGATGTCCTCAACAATCTCGTTTTTGACAGCAGCATGACCGCCTATGGCCCGATATGCTTTACGCCGAAATACCATGCACTGGCCATTAGCTGCCGCAAATGCGGCCAGTGGGACGTGATTGACAGCAATATGCGGTAGATAGCCGAGAATAGCGAAAGCCATCAGAGGCACGACCAGGCGCTCACCCCACGTCACCGTTTCCTGGGTAGACCACGCTGTTAGCAAGTCTGCCTGGGTGTGTTGGGTCAGGTCAACTACGGCTTGCAAAGCACCGGATTGCCACTGCACATCGGCATCTGTGAAGATGAGCCAGTCTCCTGTTGCGGCCTCACTGAGCTGATAACACGCCCAGTTCTTTCCTGCCCAGCCCGGCGGCAGCGATTTGCCGTAGATGACGCGCACGCGGTCATCATCGCCAGCAGCTTGTAGGACAGCAGCAGCAGTGCCATCCGTAGATTGATCGTCTAGCACAATGATTTCTGATACAGGGTAAGACTGCGATAACAGCTTATACACCGTCTGTCGGATGACATCGGCCTCATTGCGAGCCGGTATCAAAATAGAAATAGTGGGCGCAGACGCTGCGCGGGGCGCTTGCCCCAACCGCAACAGGGTGAATACGTTCAGCACGGTTGTCAGGGCAATGACGATAAGTGCCGCCGTGATGACGATAATTAAGATGAGCGATGCCATAGCCGTGCAACGTTGTGAACCCAGGGCTGCACCCCCGGCGGGTTCGAGAGTCCACGGCGGTGCGTCCATGTGAGGAAGATTAGTGAGGCTACCCAATAGCCCAACCACTCAGGCGGCGCATCCGTGAGCAGCAGGTAAAGCCCAATGCTAAGCACCATCAGGATAGTTGCCCATGCGCTCTCCCTGACGGAGAGATACCAGAAGGCCAGCATCAACCCGCCAACGGTAATCACTTCATAAAGGGCGAGGCCCACCCAACTGCCCGCAATCGCTGCGATAGCCTTGCCTCCATTGAACCCGAACCAGACCGGGTAAGCGTGACCAACCGCAGGCGCAAGGGCTACCAGTACCACCCGCCAATCCCGGATACCCAGCAGCAGGTAAGCCAGCGCAACAGGGATCGCCGCCTTGAGGCAGTCCAGGATAAAGGCGGTAACCCCCCACCTTACGCCCCCTGCCTTGATGACGTTGGTCATGCCAGGGTTGCCATCACCCACCGTAGCGATGTCGGTGTTTAGAATGTATCTGGTAATCAGTTTGGAGTACAGCACTGAGCCAGACAAATACCCCACCAGGATCAGGGCGAAAGTGCTAATCATCCGCACGCCTCAATCGGTAGATGGCCGCACCAAGAAAGGAACCCATCACCAAAAAACCCACGATGGCCGGGCCGACCTGACCCCAAAACACAAGCTGACCGATTGTTTGTAATCCCCACACAATCCCGTAGATGCTTAACAGCGGAACAACAGGCAAATGACCAGATGGACGGGCGGCCAGTGTTACAAAGGCTGCGGTCACGAACCAGCCCACAAAGTTGATCCAGGGGATGCCGAAATAACTAAATGATGTTACCTCGTCCCAGCTCCACAGATTCCAGCCGACCATTTGCGGGTCAAGGAAGAAGTCCCAGGCTGTCATGGCCAGGCCACTAAAGACGATGAAAGCTGCTCCACTCGTCTTGCCCGTGATGGCCTGTGCAATAGCCCATGAGGGGGGGATCATCATCAGCCATGCCCCAGCAATCAGAATTGGGACGCCGAGTAACTGCGGCTGAAGCACGTCTGTGTAATGATAATGGCCAAAAGGCAAGCCAGTTGCGACGCCCGTCGCTTCAACTGCCCACGTAATCCCAATTGTGATCAGGCCAGCCCGCAGCATCCGGCTGACGCCCCAGGCTTGCGCCAGCACAGCCAGAACAGCGCTCATTTGCAGCAGCGTGGTCAGGTTGACCCCCCACACAATCGCAATATCCCCGACTGCCCACTTGAGGATAGGCAGGGAAATCATCGACAGCACCCATACCGCAATCAGAGCGTATATGGGGCGCTGTTGGTGTTGAACATTTTGGGGCAACCGTTGGATAGCAGCAAAATTCATGAGACGTTCCGTGTATGTGATTGCGAATTTACTGAAGCCGTTGCAAGTAGGCTTCAACGTACCCAACTACATCCGGCCAGTAGGCTTTATCTGGACTAAGTGGGTTATGTGGGGCATTGACCTCGTGGTATACAAGGTTGCCGCTAAGTCGGTTAAGTAACTGTTGCGTGACTTCTGGTTTGACCAATTCATCATCGCTGCCCTGTATCACCAAAACGGGTATGGTGACCTGTGGGGCAAGGTCATAACCGCCCTGTCCGGCGGCACGAATCTGGTCAAACACATTCGTGTTAACTTCCATTTCCAGTGTTTGCCGCTGGAACTCAGGGTCGTTAAAGTCAGCGTTAGGGAAGAAGTTTTTGGTGCCCTTCTGGAATTCAGGGTCTTGAAAATCGGGCTTAAACACTTTGAACGGCTTGAACCGCCGGACAACATGCTTGAGGACAGGCAACGCTTTCCACAGGAAGTTGTCAATCGTCCAGAAGGGGGCAAATAGAATCAGACCATCGGCACCGTGTTTTGCAACTGCCTGAATTGACAGGGCACCGCCCATTGAGTTGCCAACAAGCACGACGGTACTATGTTTGGCTTTCAATTCCAGCAAAGCATTGTCAACATGTTGTTCCCAGTCAGTGTGCATTTTCTGCTCGATGGTTTCGATTTCCGGGCCAAAGCCGGGCAGCAGCACACCTTGTGTTGTCCAGCCGAGGGCGTTTATGGCCTCGGCCAGGGGGCGCATCTCTTTCGCGGAGCCTGGGAAGCCGTGAACCAGTAGCACGGCGCAGTTATTGGTTCCCTTCAATAGAAAGGGGCGATGCTCTTCGCCCGCAAAAGCGCTGATATTGCTCATCATGGTTAATTTACCTTTTCGTCTGGCGGTTCATCAGCCAAACATGAAGCCAGTCGAACACGAACAAGAAGCCGCCTTGAATGACAATGCCCCATCCGCTGCCGCGCATCAGGCGGCTTGTTTTGCCACGAGTGAGGGCCAACAGCACACCTCCGATGACGTAGAACACATCCAACACGCCATTGATCCACAGGGCACGGAATAGGTTACGGGTTTCCTTTTGTGTGATGTCGCGGGCGTAGGGATTGTTCATGCGTGAACGGCGCAACCGGGCCACCCCGTCACCGATGATGGCAATCAGGGCGTTAATGGCCCCCCAACTGATCGCCTGCATCCCAACCCCACGCAAGACCTTATTTTGCCGCTGCTGCAACCCTATTCCTAAGACAATGTTCGCAACTGCCCAAACCAGCAAACGCCGCGAAACCGATGCCTGGAATTGCCAAATATCGAAGCGGTCGCGGTTTTGCAAGCGGTCGAGAATGTCCATTATGATGAAGCTCCGATCATGGTGCGGTTGGCCTTGCGGCGCTGTAACCATGTGCGAATGCCAGCCGGGATGCGATATTCGCTTTCTTGCTCCATCACGAGGGTGAGGCCGAATATGACCAGCACGTTTGTGATGAGAAAAAAGATCGCCTCCTCGATAGGCAAGATGCCTGCGATAAGAATCGGCAGCGACTGCTCAGGGTTGATCGTCCAGGTGCCAGACTGAATGGCGAGCATGTCGGTGCCACTCAGATACAGCCATGTGACCGCAGTCCCCGTAATGACGGTGTAACGGTGCTTCCACAGTAAATCTGCGCCGATGATGAACTGCAACATAACCGGAATCAACCCCCAGGACACTTCTAGCGCCAGGTAGGTACCATGCGTCCAGAAGCTGTTGGGGTAGATGAACGTGAGGGCCAGCAGCACCACTGAAGCAAGCCAGATAACGCCAGCAATCCCCGTTGACCAGTAGCGTATGCGTAAGCTGGTTACCGCATCTACTGGCTGGGCCACAGGCATCCGGCGCATGAGCCATACTGTGAACAACCCGGTCATAATCGTTTGTACCACGAAGAACGTGTATTCTTCTATGGGCACCCAGCCCAATGTGATACCTGTCACCAGTGACTCGTCGTACCACCACACTCGTGTTGCCACGAGGTAGTTATCCCAGGGGGTGGTGTAAGCCACAGCCACGAACACCAGCGCGATGATGATTGGAGTCGCGGGCCAGCTCGTCAGGCTTTGTGGAACGCGCTTGCCCTGGCGGCCATCCAGCCAGTTGAGCGCCGCAAAAATCAAGATAGGGATACCAACAAACTGTGCTAAAAAACCAAAGTACGTCATGGTCAGGCTTTACCTCCAAACTGCCACCACTTAGGCGATAGATCGTTGATAACAACCGTTGCTGCATTGCGCCCGGCGGCACCCATGATGCCGCCACCCGGATGGGTGCTGGCCCCGGTGAAGTAAAGCCCCTTCACCGGGGCGCGGTAGTTGCTCATAGTAAGGGCCGGGCGCATTAAAAACATCTGATCAACCGACATTTCCAGGTGCATCACGTTGCCGCGCAGTAGGCCCAATTCGCGTTCCAGGTAGAGAGGGGTTTCGACCAGCTTACCCACAACGGCATCTTTGACGTTAGGCGCATATTCCGCGAGTTTGTCCAGCATACGGTCGGCAATTTGCTCGCTGATGTCATCCCAGGATTCACCGGACGCCAGTTCGTAGGGGTAGTATTGTCCCCACAAGAACAGGGTGTGCTTGCCTTCCGGGGCAAGGGTGGGGTCAACAGCGGAAAACGTCATAGAAATCAGGGCCGGGTCTTGCGACGGGCGTCCAGCGAGGAAGTCGCCATAGGCGGCGTCTAGGTAGCTCATAGACGGGCAGATGAACTGTAAAGCGCGATGCTGCTCGTTTGGGCCGCCGTTTTGCGTGGGTTTGGCGGTGTAATCTGGCAGTTCGTTCATTGCGTAGCGCACAATCATGCCGAAACCGTTGCCAATGCGACTCTTGCGGATCATGGTTTGGGCTTGCATGGGCATGTCATCGCCCAGCATCTTCATGGTGGTGTACACATGCGCCCCAGACACAACCGCCTT
>DAOTTY010000234.1:0-3782 GCA_034437575.1 Anaerolineae bacterium
GGATGAGGGCGCGTTTCATGGCATCCTGGCCGACGATGGCGGTAAAGGGGTAAACGGGTGGTCTACTCATAAGGGTTTTGTTCCGTAAGGTGTCTGTTCAGTCATTATGGCACCGATTATAACGACTGCCAATAAGTGCGAACAGTGCCTAGTAGGACACTGTGGAGATGCAGTAGCAGTACATGATGCTGTTGGCGAACCTATTCCGGTAGGGGTGAAGCGCCGCTTCGCCCTGGGTTTGCCGTCAACAAACCCCTACCAGACGTTTAGTTTGGGGGATTCGCTAACAACGTCGTACATCGGGCATGTTCACGTCAGCCTACGTTATACAGGGACTCTACAGGGGTTTAAGCTCACCTCACGCAGCATCACGATAATGCCAACGTACAATTAACCATCAACGGAGTTTGTGGATCATGAAGAAAGCTGTGCGTTTGTTTGCTGTCGTCACGCTTGTCGCGCTGCTGCTTGGCGCGTTCTCTCAATCAACCGTTATCGCCCAGTCGCTTGAGGAAGTTCCGGGCGCGGGTCAAATTGTGTTCGTTTCTGTAGCGGACGGGAACTACGATCTCTACACGATGAGTCCGACGGGCGAGGGTGAGAAACGCCTGACGGATCACCCCGCCAACGACACAGACCCGATCTGGTCTGTGGGGGGCGAATGGATTGCGTTTGAGTCTGACCGGGATGGCAACAGCGAAGTCTATGTGATGGCCTTTGATGGCAGCGGCCCCCGCAATGTCACAAATAGCCCGCTGGATGACTTTGACCCGGCCTGGTCGCCGGATGGGTCGCAAATCGTGTACGCCTCCGGGTATAGCAACTTGCTTGACGACGGCGGCAGCACCAACTTGATGATTGCGAACACCGATGGCTCGGACGTGCGCGTGATCCTGGACAACGGGGCCATCAACACCGCGCCCGCCTGGTCGCCGGATGGGTCACAGATCGCGTTTATTTCCGACGTGGACGGCAACGCACAGTTGTTCCTGCTCACGCTGGAAAGTGGCGAGGTGCAGCGCATCAGCAATGACCCACAGGCGCAGTTGAGCAGCCCCGGCTGGTCGCCCGATGGCTCACAGATTGCCTACACCGCCTATGTTGACGGCAACCTGGACATCTACATCACCGACCCACAGGGCACCGAGGTCATCCGCGTGACCGACAACCCTGGCGATGATTATGCGCCTGTGTGGACGTTTAACGGTAATCGCATCATGTTTACGTCAGATCGCAGCCTTAGCCCGGAGTTGTACACGATTTTGCCCGACGGGAGCGGCCTGGTACGCCTGACGCAGAACGAGGTGCAGGACTCCCAGCCCAATTGTTTGTGGGAATAGCCTGTTGTGTCGGACGGCATGTATGCCGTCTGACACTTCCTACATACATACGGCCCGCTCTATCGCCGCTTGTTGCCGTACTGCTTGAGCCACTGTTCTAGCTTATCGCGCACGTCGTAGCGGTCGCGGCTTTTGAACTTTTGCACCACGTTATCCCAATCGTCTTTGTAGACGATGAGCCTGAACTGCCCCTTCGGGTCGGCGGCGGGGTACCAGCCCAGGTCAATGTGATAGCGCTTCATGTGGAGGTGGTAGCCCTTGCCCGGCACGTAACCCGCGTTGACGATCCACAGCAGGTCTTCGCTGTGGTAAGCGTCAAAATCGTCGCCCGCTTCCTCACGGGAAATATCTACCCATACATTTTTCAGCACTGCCCACCCCGTTGGCACGCTAAAGCGCATGGGGGGGTAGCTGCGTCTACGCACAGGCGTCCTCGCGCACTGCTTGCACCACATCCACTAGGATGTCGGCCACGCGGCGCACATTTTCCTCATTGGCGGTGATTTTGGTGCTGTAGCTCAGCGTCACACTGTCGAACATCCAGCGGCCAAACGGGACGTTCGTCATTTGCTCACGGGTGCCGTCCAGCGTGCCCAGCAGGGCCTCCGCGTAGTCGTCTGGCTGCTGCCTGGCCACCCAAAAATGCCGGTCAAAGTCGCGCAGCCCGGTACGGATTTTGAGTTCCGGCTGCGATGCCCCGGCGTTGAGGCTTGGCCCGCTAAAGTGCAGCTTACCGGGCAATTTGGGGGCACACTGCACAATGACGGTGTAGCCGTTGCCCAGCGCGTCCGTCATGACGGTCAGGCTTTCGCCCCGGTAAACGCCGTTGTAGCGGCCCATCTTGTGGGCCAGGCCCAGGGTTTGGGTGGCGTCTTCCAGGGCAGACTCACGCGAGGCGGCGACCTTACGGCGGGGCTGTACCATCGGCAGGACAGCAACAAAGGCAATGACGATCAAAACAGCGAGAACAGCAAGGGTAGTCGGATTCATAGCAGATTCACTTAAAAGCACACCAACAGCGAACAAACTGTCCGTGATTATAGCATTATTGGCAGCGTAAGATTGCTAAATACATACAAAAGTGGGCTGCTACCCGGTTAGAATGTCTTCGGAATTGGCGCTAGTCCACAAACAGCAGGTCATCTTCCAGGCCGAGGGCGGTAATGAGCGGCTCGTCGGGGTTATCCAGGGCGGTGTAGGCGTACACTTCGGCCAACTGTACCATGAGCGTTTGCCCGCCCACGGCGCTTTGCAGTTGGATGCGGACGCGCCCCGGATTGGGGCCGGGGGTTTCATCGACGGGGGCGTCGGTCACAGTAAGCAGGGTGGTTTCCACCCAGTCTGCCAGATTGGCCGGGGGCGCGTCGGCGTCGTAGGCGAGGGTCACGTCGAAGTCGGTTTGTCTGGGCAGCATGTCACCGCACGCGGCCTCCCCGAAGCCATACACGCGCACCTGCGTTACCGGGACGTTGGCGGCTTGCAGGCGCTCACGGTAGGTGAGGGTGAGGTCGGGGTAGGCTTCCTGTGCCCACACCAGCGGGCACGGCGTGGGCGTGGCCGGGGTCAAATTTGGCAGTGGGACGACGAGCGCGGCGATGACGGCCAGCAGCACAACCCCAACCCCTATCCCAACCAGTCGCAGCCGTCCCATACTGGCCGGGCTACCCGGCACGGAACAGCGCTAACGTTGCCCCAAACGCCACGATGTCACCGTCATTGAGCATATGCCCACCTTCAATCACGGGCTTGCCGTTGACGAGTGTGCCGTTAGCGCTGCCCAAATCCACAAGCTGCCACCCCTTTGAAATCAACTCCAGGCGGGCGTGCGGGCGGCTGACGGAGGGGTCTTGCAGGGCAATTTCCCAAACGGCGCGGCTGGTGGCGCGGCCCACCGTCAGCGATTCCAGCAGCAGCGGGATCGTGTTGCCTTCCTGGGGGCCGGTGGTGATGATGAGCTTGCCCTTGCCCGTGTTGGAAACGGCGGTGATGAGCGTGCCGCGCTCTTCGGCAATGGTGCGATCTTCTTCAGAGACGACCGCCGAGAACTTAATCACTGGCACATACAGCGTGATCTCGTCGCCGTGCATGAGCAGGTGCGGTTCGGTGATCTGCCGGTCATTGACGAGGGTGCCGTTGGCGCTGCCCGCGTCTTTGATGACGAAGCCGCCCATGCTGGCGTCAAAGGCGACCACCGCGTGCTTTCGAGAAACATGCTCTTCCGGGATGCAGATGTCGTTTTCGGACAGTCGCCCAATCTCTGCCGTTGCGCCTTCGGTCAGCACGAATTCTTGCTGTTCGCCGCTTTGGGGATGCGTCCACGTTAGTTTGGCAAGGCCGTTGGGGTTATCGCTCATTGTTAATTTCTGTGTTGATCCGTAAAAGCCATCAGGACAAAGCGCATTATAGCACGCCCACCCAAATTTGCTTATAGCAACTGCGCCT
>DAOTTY010000235.1:0-2022 GCA_034437575.1 Anaerolineae bacterium
GACGTTAGCGGCGTTCACATCACCCGTGATGGTAATCGTCGGTCGTTTGTCGCTCATTCTGCATTGTCCTTTCGATACTGTTCGATATGTTGCTGTACCCGCTGGACGACATCGGCATAGGGATTGTCATCGGGCAGCGTGGGCGCTTCACGCTTGAGGATTGCCAGCAGCGCATCCGCGAAGGCCACTTCGATAGCGTAATCATCGCCTCTGGTTGACCATTCATCACGGTTACTTTGCAGCACCTCACGCCATGCATCGCGTTGATCCGTCGCCTCAGTCATCACGGCGATGGTGTTACCTGCTAATTGCTGCACCGTTTCGGCGGGGAGCGTACTGGGTGCAGATGAGGTGTCGCCGCCTGCCGCTAACTGCGCCAGCATCTTCATGACTTCGGCAGCTTAATCTTCCTGTGATTGTGGTGGTGGTTCACCCCCATCACGCAATGCTTTGAGTTGTGCAAGTTTCCGGCGATCACTTTCCAAATCAGGATGCTCAATTTGCTCGTCCAATTCAACACAGCGAGCAATGTATTCAATGGCTTTGTCTAAGTCTCCTATTGAATGGTAAACCATGCCAATGTTGTAACAAGTGACAGCTTCCCCGCCCCGATCCCCCACACTGCGGAACACGGGCAACGCCTGTTCGTAGTACTCCAAGGCCTTGCGCGGCTCGCCCAACGCATCCCATGCTAAGCCGATGTTGTTCAGCGTCACAGCTTCCCCGCCCCAATCCCCCACACTGCGGGTCAAGGGCAACGTCTGTTCGTAGTACTCCAAGGCCTTGCGCTTCTCGCCCAACGCATCCCATGCACCGCCGATGTTGTTCAGCGTGGCCGCTTCATTGCGTTCATCATTTAATTCACGCGCTATCAGTAGTCTTTTCTCATAGTAGCCGATGGCGGTGTGCTTCTCGCCTAGATTGCTCCACGCGAGTGCAAACACACCGAGTAACAACCCCTCACGCCGCCGGTTCCCCGTTTCCCGGCTGGCGGATAGTCCCGCTTCCAGCCAACCCATCCCGCGCAGGCGGGTGCCGTCCGGGGTGGTGATGGCTTTAGGGCGGCGGAAAACGTAGTTCTTCACGTTATAGGCGAAGTTTTCCATGCGGGTGATCAGCCCCTCACCCCCTAAATCCCCCTCTCCCACAAGGGGCGAGGGGGACTTTTCCGCGTGTGCGTTGAGGGCATTAAACGCCCGTGTTAGCGCATCCCCGACATGATCGACATGGAGCAAAAGCGGGTCGAGTTGTCCCCAATCTTGCGGGGGCAAATCATCAAATTGTCGTGCCTGTGCGGTCACCGCGTCGGCGTAGCGGTTGAAGGTCGCGTCGAACTCCTCATGTTCGCGCAGCAGGGCGCGGGCGTAAGCATGGAGCAGGCGGTGCTGGCTGTAGCGTCCGTCCCCGGCGGCGTCGAGTAAGCCCACCCGCACCAGATCAATCAACACATCATCTGTGTCATCAAGGTCATCGTCCGCCCAAATTGCGCTCGCCAGCGTCTCATCGAACGTGCTTTCTAGTGCCACAATGCCAATCTGCCGGAAACGACGCTGTAAATCCGCGCTCAGGTCGTCATAGCTCAGGCGCAGGCACAATTCCAGATTGAGGTTCTTATCTTCTTCGTCCAATTTGAGCGTTTTGTCAAAGTATTTGCCCTTCTGCAAGCGTCCAAGCAGGCGCGGGGCATAGTCGATGTCACGCTCTACCAATTGCGCCGCCGCGAGACTGATTGCCAGCGTGTGTCCGCCGAGCAAAGTGATAATTTCTGTACATTCTGCGGGTAAACCATCCGGTTCTATGGTGGATTGCGTTGCTTTGCTCAATCGTTCCGCGATCAAGCGTGCGCCTTCGTCGGGGGTCAGTTTGTTCAAGGGGATGTCCTCACCATCAATCAGATTAGCCAACTGGCGACTGCGGGTGGTGATGAGCAGGCGGCAGGGGGTGCCGCTCACGGGGAACTTTTCGACCAGTTTATGTTCCCATACGTCATCCAGCACGATCAACGCCTGTTTGCCCTGCAAG
>DAOTTY010000236.1:0-2769 GCA_034437575.1 Anaerolineae bacterium
GCGTCTGGCTTGATAACGACATCAAACTGGCCAATAGCCACTTTGTACTCGCCTTTTTCGTTCTTCGCGCCACCAGGGACGGGCGTGCTGATGCCATCGACCTTGTTGTACTCGGCCTCCCACGCCCAAATCGGGATGCGGCCCCGGTTTTGGTGATAGAGTTCGCCCACCTCTTTACCCAGTTTGTCTGCGGCTTTGGGCATAAACTCGCGGATGGCGCTTTGGTAAGCGCTGTGCAGGGCGGTTTTGAGCTTGTCTTTATTATCACCCTTAACTTTGTCTTCGATGAGTTTTTCTTTTTCGTGAAGCTGTGTGTACCAACTGTTCATCTGCTCATCGAACTTGGCCTCGTCGATGTCGGGCGTGTCTGTTTTGTATTTTTTCGCCGCTGCATTAAGCCCATCAATCAGCTTTTGCGCCACGACTTTGGGATCATCTTCCGCAGTGGTTTCATTTTCGGCGGGGGCTTCCTTCGCCGGGGCGGGTGGCCCCTCTCGCTGGAGGGTCTTGGCTGCTGGTGCTGGGCGCAGCAGTTGGTTAACGGCCTGGTTACCGATAGTGCGCTGAAGCTGCATCACATCATTGGCAGAAAGTAGCTGCGGGTTTTGTTGGGCTAACTGGACGAGATCGGCAGTGGCCGACGTGGCTGTTGTTTGTGTGGGGTTGGGTGAGGGGGTTTCGTGTTTCGGTTTGGCTTGTGTCGGGTTCAATTGATGGTCAGACATCGAAAAAAGGTTCCTTTCACTATTTCACGTTCAGCACCCGAAGATTACAGCGTGTATGTATTCAATATATCGTAAATCTCACCAACCGGAAAGCAACTCTGGCAAGTTTTAGCCACTCTATTACACTTACCATGAAGGGCTTACGGACATTATCCGGCACCTTGCTTTCTCGTCGGGTTATGACCACCCTAACTTACGTTGTATTCTTATTCAGGCAGCGCTACACCGCGCCCGTGTCAATCAGGCTGCGCCCGGTATCTAACACAGACTGTTCCAGCGGGCGCAGTTCCAGGCCCAACACACTTCGCACCTGCTCATTGGAATAGGCCGTCTCTTTGCCCAGGAAAACGATTAGCCCCTGCACGGAAGAATCGAACAGACCGACAACCCGCAGCGCGAAGTCCGGTAGGGTGCCCGTTGGTGACGGGTAGCCCTCAGCAGCAAAGTGATCGTTAGGGGGTATCCTGTTGTCGTGACGATGCCTGTAACGTTACCCGGCAGGCGTCCGTAGGGCAAGCGCCTACTAACCGCCGCCACCCGCCCGCCCGCGCCCGTGATAGACTGGCCTTAATCGACCGTTTATCTATAACGAGGTGTGATTGCGATGCTGCGTAACCTGATTATGCTGTCTGCTATGCTCATCCCCGGTGTGCTAACCGCCGCCGCCCAACAACCGGACCCGCTCACGGTGACCTTTGACGAAGCGTGCGGGGGCATCACCCTGGATAACCTGACCCCAAGCGAGTTGTGTATGCAGGTGATGGAGCTGCGCCCGCAGCCGGGCTATGATCGGGCACCGCTGGATGATGCCGCCATCCGTGAGTACAGCTTTTGGAAGGTGACGGGCGAAAACGCGCCCGTGTTCAGCGCACCCGGCGGCGGTGTAACCCGCAACTTTGCCCCCGGCTTTCACTACGTCCGTGCGGTGGATACGTCCAACCCCAACTGGGTGCAAATCGAAGGCGGTGAGTGGATGCAAACCGCTGACCTCACGCTGGCGGAACCGTCTGATGTGCGTGGGCTGCTGATTGACGACGGCCTGCCTAACGAGTTCGCATTTATCCTGGGCACGGTTCGCATGGCGGCGTTCCCCGGTGGGCCAAGTGACGGCATCTACAAGTACTATTACAATCTGGTGAACATCTTCGCCACCGTCGAAGTCAATGGCTGGCGCTGGTATATGGTCGGCCCGGATATGTGGGTGGAGCAGCGCAACGTGTCTAAGGTCCGTTTGACTGAACGGCCCGAAGGCGTGAGCGGGCGCTGGGTAGCTGTTGACCTGTACGAGCAGACGATGGTGGCCTATGAAGACGATGAACCCGTGTTTGGCACCATCATCGCAACCGGGCTGCCGGGCTGGGATACCAACGAGGGCGTGTTCGATGTGTGGTACCGCGTGCGCTCTGGCAGTATGAGCGGCGCAACCGGTGCCCCGGATGCCTACGCATTGCAAGCGGTGCCCTGGACGATGTACTTTGACGGCGACATCAGCCTGCACGGGGCTTACTGGCACAATGCGTTCGGCTTCCGGCGCAGCCACGGCTGTGTGAACATGACGCTGAGTGACAGCAAGTGGGTGTTCAACTGGATGCTCAACGCGGACGGGCCAACCAACGACGAGGGCGAGCTGGTTAATAAGGTTTACGTGTATAGTTCGGGCGAGTTTTAGCGGCTTCGCGTGGGCGCGTATCGGCGCGTTTACCTTTCCACTCACACACATCACCCCCCCTTGTATTACACAGATGCTTCCATAAATGGATTCTGCCAAAGTTGAGTGATTGATGTGTCAGCTTTAACCCAATCTACATAGCTATCCTGCTTGTATAATAAATATCGATTGTAGCTCCCATTATAATTGAGCTTCTTGAGCACAATGCGAATTAAGAGGTCTTGCAGGTGATAGCGTAACGGAATGTATTCCTCAGAAGTGTAGCCGTTATGTCTAGGAAGATACCCCTCATGGATTACCTGATTTCTATATTTGTTATAGTATTGCATCCACTGTTTTATATTGGGTTTGATTGGGTTAAACACACCTCCGAAG